>NZ_JBYSZG010000002.1:0-298959 GCF_058786935.1 Rugamonas sp. FW305-51 | reverse complement strand
GCCCCGGCGGACCGATATCGGCCCGGCCCCGCTCGCCGCTCAGGCCAGTTGCAGCAGCTGGCCGGCCGGGGCCCTGGCGATGGCAACCGTGGCCGGGTGCGGCGTACCGGTGGCGATGCGCGTCAGCATGGCCTGGTCCAGGATGATGATGTTGCGGCGCACGGCCTTGATGCAGCCCTGGCCCTTGAAGTTGCAGATCAGGCGGCTGATGGTGGCGGCCGTCAGGCCCAGGAAGTCGCCGATCTCCTGGCGCGACATGGGCAGCTGGAACAGGTTGGGCGCGCTGCCGCGGGAGGCATAGCAGCGCGACATGCGCAGCAGGAAGTTGGCGAACTTCTGGTCCGCATGGCCGTTGCGCAGCAGCAGCGTGGTGTCCTGCTGGCGCGCCAGTTCCTTGCTCAGCAGGTTATGGAACAGCTGCGACAGCGGCTCCATGCGCTGGGCCGCGTCGGCCAGGCGGTGGTAGGAGAATTCGCACACTTCAGCGTTGGTCAGGGCGACGGCGCTGCCGCGGTGTACATGCAGGCCGATGGCGTCCAGGCCGAGGAATTCGCCGCTCATGTGGAAGCCCGTCACCCGCTGCTCGCCTTCCGGCGTCAGGTGGTAGGTCTTGAACTGGCCGCTTCGGATGGCGTACAGGTGGTCGCTCAGCGGCTCGTTCATCTGGTACAGGTGCTCGCCCCGTACCAGTTGCACGCGCCGTTCGACCAGCTGGTCGATGGCGGCGCAATAGCTGTCGTTCATGCCCGTCGGAAGGCAGTGGGCGCGCGCGGTGCACGTGCCGCAACTGGCGGGCTGGGCGAAGTGGCGCGACAAGGGAGTGCTGGTGGTCAATCGGTTCATGATAGCCTGCCTTTCCATGATTAAAGCTCCCCTCTGGGCAGGGGCAGGGTTTGCGGCATGGCCTCGAGCGTACCGGGCGCGCTGGCGCCGGCGTTGGCGGCCAGCTGCTTGAGTCCGATCGCATCGACCAGCGTGACGTCGCGTCCAGTGACGTTGATCAGGTTGTGGTCCTTGAACTGGAACATCAGCCGGCTCACGCTTTCCGGCGTCAGGCCCAGGAAGTCGGCGATGTCGCGGCGCGACATGGCCAGCCGGAAGCGGGCCGGCGAGAAACCGCGCACGCCGTAGCGCCACGACAGGTTCAGCAGGAAAGCGGCCAGGCGCTGTTCGGCCCGGGTATTGCGCAGCAGCAGGGCCACGTTCTGCTCATCCGTGATTTCCTTGCTGAGGATGCTGTGGAAGAAGGGCAGCAGCGGCTTCATGCTGCCGCACGAGATTTCGCACACTTCGCTGTCTTCCAGCGCGACGGCGGTGCAGTTATGCTGCTGCAGGCCGATCGCGTCCAGCGCCAGGAATTCTGCGCTCATCTGGAAGCCCGTGATGCGGGGCTGGCCGGCCGCGTCGGCCCGGTAGTTCTTGAAGCTGCCGTAGCGGATGGCGTAGAAGCGGTTGCCCACCAAGTCGCCCGCCTTGTACAGGTTGCTGTCGCGGGCCACCTTGATACGGCGGCCCACCAGTTTGTCCACGTTGCGATGGTCGGTGGCGCCGGCCGGCAGGCACAGCTGGCGGGCGCGGCACGACGAGCATTCAACGGGAGCGGAAAAACGGGCGGCATCACGGTTGCCATGGGCCGCAGAAAGATAGTTCAACAAGATCGCCTCGCGTCAAAGTGGCTGGGCCGGTGCGGCGCACAGCTGGGTTGTTAATGGCGCCGCGGGAATGGGCGGCGGGATGCGGCAAATCTGCCTGCCACAGCCGACATCATGGTCGGGCAAATTTGCGCTATCGACAGGTTTGTGGTCGGAGCGGAGCGCTGCGTCCTGCTTGGTTTGCAGCATCGATATCAATATAAGCGAAGCAATGTGCTAATTTGCTTGATCTGGATCAAACAAGTCGAACAAAACCGTGCTAGGCGACATGTCTTGCACGTCATCCTTGCCGTTGGGGAAAGTTTTGATCTAGGTCAAGGATTTTTCCCGTTGCGACGCCCATAGTCCACTCCATCAACGCCCGGCCCAGGCCGGCGGCAACGCCGACCCGCCCCAACCATGGAGAACCCGTATGTCCTTCCAACACGCAGTGGCATGGATAGACCATGCCGAAGCCCACCTGATCCATTTCAATCCCGAAACGTCGGCCACCGCCGTGATCCGTTCCCACGCCGGCACGCCGCACCTGCACACCAAGGCGGCCGGCGGCACGGGCCGCCAGGCCGAGAGCGCGCGATTCTTTGAAGCCGTGGCCGACGGCCTGAAGCCGGCCGCGGAAATCCTGCTGGTGGGCCCCGGCATGGAAAAGCTGGAACTGATGAAGTATCTGCTCAAGCACCATCCGGCCGTGGCCGAGCACGTGATGAGCGTGGAAACGGTGGACCATCCGACGGACGGCCAGCTGCTCAAACATGCGCGCAAGTATTTCCTGCGGGCCGACAACATGCTGTGATTTATCCGCGAGGCCGCTTCGGCGGTCGCGCCGGCTGACCCACGCGTCACGGGAGCAACACATGAACACCCATCCACTGAGCTCGCAGGATATCGACCAGGAAGAAGTGGAACCGCTGGTGTTCCAGGGCCTGAGCCGCTTCGAGCGCCAGACCCAGATCCGGCAGATTTCCTATTACCTGTCGGGCACCATCCAGCAAGCCTATTACTACACCGAGCTATTCCACACGCTGCGCACGGCCAGCGACGTGGATCTGATCTATTTGCACCTGAACACGTCGGGCGGCGACTTCGACACGGGCCTGCAGATCATCAACAACATGCAAGCCTCGAACGCCCACGTGATCACCGTGCTTGAAGCGCGCGCCTATTCGATGGGCGCCTTCATCTTCCTGGCCGGCGACGAACTGCTGGTGCACGACAACTGCCAGCTGCTGTTCCATATCTACTCCGGCGTCTTCACCGGCAAGGGCAACGAGCAGCAGGCCGAATCCCTGGCCTTGAGCAACTGGTTCGAGAAATTCATGACGCGCACCTGCCAGCCTTTCCTGTCGGCCACGGAGATCAAGAACATCCTCAAGGGTTCGGACCTGTGGATGGACTCGGACGAGATCCAGCGCCGGCTGGCCCGGCTGCAACGGGAACGTAACAAGCTCAACTTGCCGCGCAAGCTCAAGGCGGCGGCAGATGCGGCCAAAGGCTGAGCGGCTGACCTGTGTCAGATCAATCGGGCGCGCAAAATTGGCGGGCGCGCCATGCCGCTTCCATTAAGCTGAACGTGATGTAGGGGAAGCACGACACTATTTCATCGGCCTTTCCACCACATGAAGCAGCGGGAAAGACCGATAACGATGACCGGCGCTGGCGCCAATACTGAATTGCAGGACGGTAGGGTCCGCCATTCAACCAGCGAGGTCATCATGGAAACGCAACAACAATCATCGCCGGCCGCACGCGCGCCGGAGCAGGCCGGCGAAGCCGACTACTGGCCGGAAGCGGCCGCCCCCAGCGCCGAACGCGTGCGCGAAATGCTGGGTTGGCACTTGATCCCGGCCAATGCGGACGGGCGGGGCCGGGACTAGCAGAAGGGGCCCGCGATGGCTTGAGGTGCAGCAAGTTTATTCATGAGATGGGAGTATATGATGCAAGCGAACGTAGGGAGTATCGACCGGGTGATCCGCATTCTGGTGGGCCTGCTGTTGCTGGGCGGCGCGCTGACGGGCGTCATCGGCGCGTGGGGTTGGCTGGGCCTGGTGCCCTTGATGACGGGCCTGTTCCGTTTCTGCCCGGCTTATCTGCCGTTCCACTGGAATACGTGCGAGAAGAAATAAGCATCCCCGCCGGCAACGCCTAACAGGAGAAAGCATGGAAGAACCGATCTGGACGCCGGACATGGCGCTTGGTATCCCGCTGATGGACGACGCCCACCAGGCGCTGGCGCAGCAAATCACGGCCTTGCAGCTGGTGCCGGAAGACGGCGCCTTCGATAGCGGCCTGGCGCGGCTGACGGAAAGCCTGGAAGCGGATTTCCGGGCCGAAGAGCAGATCATGGAAGCGATCGCCTATCCCGCGATTCGCAGCCACCGCGAGCAGCACGCGCGCGTGCTGGCCACGCTGCACGGCCTGGCCGATGGCGACCACGCGGCACGGCGGCGCGCCGTCGAGCTGCTGCTGCCATGGTTCCATGTCCACCTGGAAACGGCCGACACGGCGCTGGCGGCGGCCCTGCAGGTGGCCGGCGTGCAGTTCGATACCGGTCCCGCGACGGCCAGCGCCATTGCCGGCGGCCAGGCCTGACCACAGCGGCGTCCACAAGGAAACCCCATGTTCAAGCACATCTTGCTGGCCACGGACGGTTCGCCAGCGTCACGGGTGATGGTGCAGAAATGCATGCGCTATGCATCGGAGTCGGGGGCCTGTGTGACGGGCATCCACGTGGTGCCCTTGTTCCATACGATAGGGCCGCAGACGGCGATGGTGATCGACAGCCGTACCGCGGAGCAGGAACATAACGCCGAACTGGCCCGGCGCTACCTGCACGAAGTGGTGGAAGCGGCGCGCGGCTACGGCGTCACCTGCGACACCTTGTACGTGGCCCATGAGCAGCCTTACCAGGCCATCATCGACCATGCCCAGCTGTATGGTTGCGACCTGATCTGCGTCGCCTCGCACGGACGCAAGGGTGCCCGCAGCTTCCTGCTGGGCGGCGAAACCCAGAAAATCCTCACCTTCAGCCCGGTCCCGGTGCTGGTCTACCGCTAATCGCCCGCCACGCCCGGCTCGTAAAACCCGGGACGTAACACGGCTTTCAGAAAAAGGGTTACGTCCCCATTTTCTTTAAAAAAGGGGTACGTCCCCATTTTTGCCATTTTCGAGCTTGCATGCACGGGGGCGAGAAATCCTTCCTCATGAGTCGTTACGTCTCGGGTTTTTACCGGCCTTGCCTGGCGACGGTGGCTGGGCCCGCGTTGCGGGCTCAGGCGATTTTGTGCAGGTGATGCGGCTGCTGTTCCAGTTCTTCCTGGCAGGACAGGCACATCTGGGCGCTGGGCTGGGCCCGCAGCCGGTCGAGCGCGATGGGCACGCCGCAGGCCGCGCAACTGCCATAGGTGTCGGCGACGATACGGCCGATGGCCAGGTCGATGGCGCGCAGTTCGGCTAGCTCATGGCTGAGCTGGGCCACGTCGCAGTCGGCCAGCTGGCTGGAGGTGGCGGCATCGTCCAGCGATGCGAAATAGTTGAACAGCGCCATTTCCACCTGGTTGTCGGACTGGTGCAGACGCTGGCGCAAGGCGTCGATCAGCTCCTGCCGGCGCTGGCGCAGGCGTTCGCCCAGATCGGCCAGGTCGGCGGCGGACAGCTGGCTCATGGCGCGCTCCCGGAGGCTGCGGTGGTGTATATGGATGGCATGGTGCTTCCTTCGATGTATGAGCGGCCTTACAATGGCGGTGATGCAGACGGGCACCGCCTCGCGGCGCCCGACCCTATGTCGCCAATTTAACTGTGAACATGCAATGCGTCACTGACGGTAGTTGATCTAGGTCAAAAGACCATGGAATCGAATGCGGAACGCGAGTGGCTGGCCGGTTTTAACTTCCGGTGGCAAAATTCGTGGCAGCCATGGTATTGTTGCAGGTTGAGATAGTATGTGCGGCAAGGCGGCCCCCGGCGGTCGCGCGCCGCAGCTAGCCACCAGGAAAAAGTCGTTGAAAAATCTCGTCATAGAAGGTCAAAGTCTGGAATGGCTGCTCGGCGCAGCCACCGACGCCATGCTGATCGTGGACCGCGAGGGCCGCATCGTGCTCGCCAACCCGGCCCTGGAGCGCCTGTTCGGGCACAGTCGCGACGCGCTGCTGGGCCAGACGCTGGAAATGCTGGTGCCGGCCCGCTACCGGGCCCACCACGGCGCCTTGCGCACGGACTTCTTCGACCAGCCCCGGCCGCGCGCCATGGGTGCCGGCTCGGAACTGCTGGGCCTGCACGCGGACGGCCATGAATTCCCCGTCGAAGTGAGCCTGTCGCCGCTGCGTACGGCCCAGGACTTGCCGCTGGTGCTGGCCACCATCCACGACATCAGCAGCCGCCGCGCGGCCGAAGTGGCCTTGCAGGAGAGCGAGGCGCGCATGCGCGCCATCTTCGAGACGGCCGTCGACGCCATCATCACCATCGACGAGCGGGGCCGGCTGGAGCGGCTCAATCCGGCCGCCCAGCGCCTGTTCGGCTACACGGAAGCGGAGGTCGCGGGCAAGAACGTCTCCATCCTGATGCCCGAGCCGCACCGTAGCCAGCACGACCACTACCTGGCCAACTACGTGACCACGGGCGAGAAGAAGATCATCGGCAAGGGCCGCGAAGTGGAGGGCATGCGCAAGGATGGCTCGCTGTTCCCCATGGACCTGGCGGTGGCCGAGATGCGCCTGGGCGATCGCCGCATGTTTACCGGCATGGTGCGCGACATCAGCGACCGCAAGCACAACGAGGAAAAGAACCGCCTGCTGTTGCAGGAACTGAGCAGCGCCAACGAGGAGCTGACCAACTTTGCCTACGTCGTCTCGCACGACTTGAAGGCGCCCCTGCGCGGCATCGGCTCGCTGGCCGACTGGCTGGCCACGGACTATGCCGACCAGTTCAACGACGAGGGGCGCGAACACATGCGCCTGCTGATTAACCGGGTACACCGGATGAGCGGCCTGATCGACGGCATCCTCCAGTATTCGCGCGTGGGCCGGGTCAAGGAGGCGCTGCTGCCGGTGGACTTGAACCGGCTGCTGGCCGACGTGGTGGACCTGCTGGCGCCGCCGCCCCACATCCGGGTCACCATCGCGCCCGGCCTGCCCACCATTACCACCGAGTCGACCCGCATCCAGCAGGTGTTCCACAACCTGATCTCGAACGCCATCAATTACATGAACAAGGAGCAGGGCGAGGTGGAAGTGGGCGTGGCCGACGCCGGCCGCCACTGGCGCTTCTACGTGCGCGACAACGGCCCCGGCATCGAGGAGCGCCATTTCGAGCGCATCTTCCAGCTGTTCCAGACGCTGGCCTCGCGCGACCGGATCGAGAGCACGGGCGTGGGCCTGGCGCTGGTGAAGAAGATCGTCGAGATGTACCACGGCCAGATCTGGCTGGAGTCGGCCATGGGCGCCGGCACCACGTTCTGGTTCACGCTGCCCAAGGCGGGCGAGCGCATCCCATTTGAAAAGAGGAGCAGTACATGAAAATAAATAACAAGCCCATCCTGCTGGTGGAGGACGACCAGGTCGACGTGATGACGATCCTGCGCGCCCTGAAGGAAATCCACGTCGTCAATCCCGTGGTCAGCATGGAGAACGGCGAAGCGGCGCTCGACTACCTGCGCAATCCGGGCAACGAGCGGCCCTGCATCATCCTGCTGGACTTGAACATGCCCATCATGAACGGCATCGAGTTCCTGCAGATGATCAAGCACGACGCCGAACTCAAGCGCATCCCCGTGATCGTCCTCACCACGTCCGAGGAGCAGCAGGACAAGGTGCACAGCTTCGACCTGGGCGTGGCCGGCTACATGGCCAAGCCGGTCGACTACCGCCGCTTCGTGGAGATGATGCGCTCGATCGACCTGTACTGGACCATCAGTGAAATGCCCTGAGGAGGCGAACCGGCCATGAGCGAACCACGGATACGGGTGCTGATCGTCGAGGACGACGTGGTCGACCGCATGGCCTGCCGGCGCGCCTTCGCGGCCGACGCCGACAGCAATTTCGAGCTGATCGAGGCGGACAGCGGCCAGCAGGGCCTGCTGCAGGCGCGCACCGCGGCGCCCGACTGCATCCTGCTCGACTACCACCTGCCCGACGTGACGGGACTGGAATTCCTGGCCCGGCTCAGCGTGGACGGGGGCGGCAGCGCCATTCCCGTCATGATGTTGACGGGGGCCGACAGCGCCACCGTGGCGGCCGAAGCCATGCGCCGCGGCGCGCGCGACTACCTGGTCAAGGATGTGGACGGGCGCTACCTGGAGATGCTGCCCACGGCCATCCACCGCATGCTGCGCGAGCAGCGCCTGCTGGTCGACAAGCGCCAGGTGGAAGCGAAATTCCGCACCCTGGTCGAACAGATCCAGGCCATCACCTACATCGCCGCGCTCGATGCGCCGCAGACGCTGCTCTACATCAGCCCCCAGATCCAGACCCTGGGCTACAGCCCGGCCGAATGGCTGGCCGATCCCTATCTGCACGGCGCGCGCATGCATCCGGGCGAGCGCGAATGGGTGCAGGCGGCCATCCGCGAAAGCCGCATGGCCGGCGCCGCCCTGCGGCTGGAATACCGGCTCACGGCCCGTAACGGCGACGTGCTGTGGTTCCGCGACCAGGCCGAAGTGGTGCGCGACGAAGCGGGCGAACCCCTGTTCATGCAGGGCATCCTGGTCGACATCACCCGCAACAAGCTGGCCGAACAGGCGCTGCAGCAGTCGCAGGACGAATTGCGCCGGCTGGCGGCGCACCAGGAAAACATCAAGGAACACGAGCGCAAGCGCATCGCCCAGGAAATCCACGACGAACTGGGCGGCCTGCTGACGGGCATCAAGGCTTATATTTCCGTGGCCATTGAACGCACGGCGGCGGCCGGCAGCCCGGCCGAACCGCTGCTGACGGACGCGGCCGCGCTGGCCCAGGATGCGATCCAGACCGTGCGCCGCGTCATCACGGACCTGCGTCCCAGCGTGCTGGACCAGCTGGGCGTGTGGGCCGCGCTGGAATGGTATGCGGGCCAGATCGAGCAGCGCTCGGGGCTGCACTGCATCACCCACGTGACGCCGGCCGCGGCCGCGCTGGAACTGGGGCCGGAACGCAGCACCATGCTGTTCCGTATCGTGCAGGAGGCGCTGACCAACGTGGTGCGCCACGCCGAAGCGAGCACCGTGCAGCTCGATGTCGACTTGCAGGATAATATCCTGGAGTTGCGCATCGTGGACGACGGCAAAGGCATCGACACGGAACGCCTGCTGAACCGCGAGTCCTGGGGCATCCTGGGCATGCACGAGCGCAGCCGGCATTTTGCCGGCGAACTGAAAATTACCGGCAAGCCAGGGCAGGGCACGACCTTGCTGCTGCGTTTGCCCTTGGAGGGCAGGAATGAGCAGTAAGCAGATCCGGGTGTTGCTGGTGGACGATCACGCGATCGCCCGCAACGGCGTACGCCTGATGCTGGGCACGGCCGACGACATTTGCGTGACGGGCGAGGCGGGCAACGCCCAGGAAGCGTTGCTGCTGGTGCAACAGCAGGAATTCGACGTGGCCCTGTGCGACATCACCATGCCGGGCAAGAACGGGCTGGACTTGCTCAAGCAGTTGCGGGCCGACAAGCCCAAGCTGGCCGTGCTGATGCTGAGCACGTATTCGGAGGAAATCTACGCCGTGCGCGCCCTCAAGCTGGGCGCTTCAGGCTACCTGACCAAGGATGCGCCCACCACGGTACTGGTGACGGCCGTGCGCAAGGCGGCCGCCGGTGGCAAGCATGTCAGCCCGGCGCTGCTGGAAAAGCTGGCTAGCCTGATCGGCGGGGGCGGCGGCATGGCCAACCACGAATCGCTGTCGAACCGCGAGCTGGAAGTGTTCAAGCTGATCGCGGCCGGCGAATCGCTGGTGCGCATCGGCGAATTGCTGCACCTGAGCCCCAACACGGTGACCACCTACCGCACCCGCATCCTCGACAAAATGGGCTGCACCAGCAACGCCGAGCTGACCCGCTACGCGCTGGAAAACGGCATGATCTGAGGCGGTGGGCCGCGCGCGGCCCGCTGTCACGGAACCCCTACACGATTTCATCCGTAAATCCCCTACACGAAGCGATGGCCTTGCCCGATAACGGCCGGGCGGACTATCGTCGATACTTGTCGTATGAACAAATCACGGCGCACTCGCCTCAGGGCGAGCGACCGAACTACGAACAGGGAGCTTTACCATGACATCCACCATTTTCTCGATCGCCCCTTCAACCGCTCAGACCGCGCCTGCCCAGAACAAGTGCGCCGTCTGCAGTTTCAAGAAGCTGTGCCTGCCGGTCGGCCTGGATGAGAACGAAGTTTCCCGGCTGGACAAGATCATCGGCCGCCGCCGCCGCGTGGCCCGCGACGAATACCTGTACCGCATGGACCAGCCCTTCAACAGCCTGTACGCGGTGCGCTTCGGCCACTTCAAGACGGCCCAGATCAACCTGCGCGGCGAGCAGCAGATCACGGGCTTCCAGATGGCCGGCGACCTGCTGGGCATGGACGCCATCGGCGCCGGCCGCCACGCCTGCAACGCCGTGGCGCTGGAAGATGCGGAAGTGTGCGAGATCCCGTTCGCCCGGCTGCAGGAACTGTTCGGCGAGGTGCCCCAGCTGCTGCAGCACTTTCACCGCATCATGAGCCAGGAAATCATGCGCGAGCAAAATGTGATGCTATTCCTGGGCAATATGCGGGCCGAGCAGCGCTTCGCCGTGTTCCTGCTCAACCTGTCGGCCCGCTACCAGGCCCGCGGCTATTCGGCGGCCAGCTTCCAGCTGCGCATGTCGCGCGAGGACATGGGCGGCTACCTGGGCCTGACGATAGAGAGCGTGAGCCGGCTGCTGTCGCGCTTCCGCAAGCAGGAATGGATCAGTATTGAAAACCGCGACCTGTGTATCCTCGACCGTGGCGCGTTGGAGGCGCTGTCCACGGGCGCGGCGCTGGAAGTGGCGGAGCAGAAAGCGGCCCGCGCGGAAGAAGCCATGCGCGGCAAGTCCCGCATGACCTTGTGCGCCGCCTGAAACGGTACGGTGTTATCGTATTGTTCCAGTTCTTGATGTAAGTCACACCCCCCGGCTGACACGTACGGCGCGGCCAATTACAGTGGGGTGACAGGGACGCGGTTGCCGGCGCGTCCCGGCATTTCGATCCGGCATGTATTTGCATAGGAGTTGAACATGGCTAACCAACTGAGACACTTCGACCCGTTCGGCGACCTGGCCCGCATGGAACCGCTGCGCAGTGTCGAAGACTTCTTCCGCGACTTCGGCCTCAAGCACGCGATGCGCGACCTGCAGAAGGATGCGTTGATCAGGCTGGACGTGACGGAAAGCGACCAGGCCTACAACGTCAAGGCGGAAATCCCGGGGATGAAGAAGGAAGACATCAAGGTCGACGTGGAAGGCAACCACGTCTCGATCTCGGCCGAAACCAAGCGCGAGACGGAAGAGAAGCAGGGCGAGACGGTGGTGCGCAGCGAGCGCTACTACGGCCAGCAGTATCGCAGTTTCTCGCTGGAACATGATATCGACGACAGCCAGGTGGTCGCCAAATATCAGGACGGCGTGCTGGAGCTGACGTTGCCCAAACGCGCCAACAACAGCGCCAAGAAAATCGTCATTAACTGACGCCATCGCCGGTGCCGTCCCCCGGCCGCGACGCGCATGGCGCGCCGCCCGGCGCGGGGGCCGACACCGGTCACCACCGGCGCCCGGCGCCGCTACCCTAACCGAGACTACATCATGTTCAAGCATATCCTGTTGCCGACCGACGGTTCCTCCATCGCCTCCGGCATGATCAAAAAGACCCTGGCCTTTGCCAAGGAATCGGGCGCCAAGGTCACCGGCATCCATGTGATGGCCGACTACCAGATCTTCACCTACCAGCCGGAAATGCTGGCCGACACCCGCGAACAGTTTGCGCGCGACAGCGCCGCCCATGCGCGCGTGTTCCTGGCCGAGATCGAGGCGGCCGCCAAGGAACTGGGGGTGAGCTGCGACACCATGCTGGTCACGGACGAACAGCCTTACGAGGCCATCTGCAGGGCGGCCACGGATGCCGGCTGCGATTTGATCTGCATGTCGTCCCACGGCCGGCGCGGCGTCAAGGGCCTGCTGCTGGGCAGCGAGACGCAGAAAGTGCTGACCCACGCCCAGGTGCCGGTGCTGGTGTTCCGCTGACGTCATGGACGCGCTGGTGAGGGTGCCGGAGAGCATGCTGGCCATGCTACTGGACCAGCCCGGCGCACCGCTGCGGGCGGCCCAGGTGCCCGTGCCGCAGCCTGGCCCGCGGCAGGTGCTGCTGCGGGTGAGCGCCTGCGGCGTGTGCCGCACCGACTTGCACATACTCGACGGCGAACTGGCGCCGCACCGCAGTCCCCTGATACCGGGCCATGAAGTGGTGGGGCGCGTAGTGCGACGCGGTGCGGAGGTGGACGGCTACGCCATCGGCGAGCGGGTGGGCGTGGCCTGGCTGGGCGCCAGCTGCGGCGCTTGTCCCTACTGCGACCATCAGACGGAGAACCTGTGCGCGCAAGCGCGCTTCACCGGCTACGATGTCGACGGCGGCTATGCCGAATACATGGTGGCCGACGCCCGCTACATCTTCCGCCTGCCGGCCCGCTACGACGACGTGGAAGTGGCACCCTTGCTGTGCGCCGGCCTGATCGGCCACCGTGCCTACGTGCTGGCCGGCGACGCGGCCCAGCGCATCGGCCTGTACGGCTTTGGCGCCGCCGCCCATCTGCTGGCCCAGCTGGCCAGCCAGCAGGGCCGTGAAGTGTATGCCTTTACCCGTCCCGGCGACGAACGCAGCCAGCGCTTCGCGCGCGAGCTGGGCGCCGTCTGGGCCGGTCCGTCGGACCAGCTGCCACCGGCCGAACTGGATGCCGCGCTGCTGTTTGCGCCGGACGGCGCCCTGGTGCCGCAATCGCTGCGGGCCGTGCGCCGGGGCGGGCGCGTGGTGTGCGCCGGCATCCATATGAGTGACATCCCATCGTTTCCCTACAGCTTGCTGTGGGGCGAGCGTTCCATCTGCTCCGTGGCCAACCTGACGCGGGCCGACGGCGAGCAGTTCTTCCAGCTGGCGCAGCGCTATCCGCTGCACGCCTGCACCACGCGGTTCGCCTTGCGTGACGCCAATGCGGCGCTGGCGGCGCTGCGGGCGGGCAGTTTTGACGGCGCCGCCGTGCTCGCGCCATGAACCCGCGCATCCAGGAATTGCTGGACCGGATACGCCAGATCGAGGAAGAACTGGAGCTGGAAATGCAGCGCCGCCGCCAGGAGCTGCACGCCGATTTCACCCACCGGCGCGTGATGTTTACGCGCGACATCGTGGAGCAGCAGCGCCGCTTCAAGACGGGCCTGCTGACCTATGTGCTGCACGCGCAATGGCGCCACATGCTGTCAGCCCCCTTCATTTACGCCGTGATCGTGCCGCTGCTGCTGCTCGACCTGTTCGTGTCGCTCTACCAGCTGGTCTGCTTTCCCCTGTACCGCATCGCACGGGTGCGGCGGCGCGACTACTTCCTGTACGACCGCTCGCACCTGGCCTACCTGAACGCGCTGGAGCGCTTCAATTGCCGCTACTGCGCCTACGCCACCGGCCTGATCGGCTATTGCCGCGAGGTGATAGGGCGCACCGAGCAGTATTGGTGCCCCATCAAGCATGCGCGGCGGGTATTGCAGGCGCACGAGCATTATCATGGTTTCGTCGACTTCGGCAACGCCGCCGCCTTCCGCAAGGAGCTGGCCAGCTTGCGGGCGGAACTGACGCGGCTTGAGAACGAGGATTCGCCATGATGCACTTAGTTATGACCGTGGCGCGGTTGCGGGCCACGTTGCCGGCGGCGGCGCTGGCCGCACTGGCCGGCTGCACGGCCTTCCGCCAGGTGCCGCCACCGCCGGCGCCGCCGCCATTCGTGGCGCCGGCCGCCTGGTCCGGGGCGCCGGGCACGCAGCCTGGCCATCCCAGCCTGGCCGACTGGTGGCGGCGCTTCCATGATCCCGTGCTGGACCGTTTGATCGCTGACGCACTGCAGGCCAACACCACGGTCGCCGTGGCGCGCGCGTCGCTGCTGCAGGCCCGCGCCACGCGCGATATCGCGGCGGCAGGGCTGGGCACCACCGTCTCGGTGTCCGCTTCGGCCCAGCGCAGCAAGACGGGTAGCGCCAATATCTCCGACAGCTATGCGGCCGGCTTCGATGCCAGCTGGGAGCCGGACGTGTTCGGCCGCAACGGCTACGCGCTGGCGGCCGGCGTGGCCACGGTCCGTGCCAGCGAGGTCAGCCTGGCCGACGTCCAAGTGACGGTGGCGGCCGAAGTGGCCCGCAACTACATCGAACTGCGCGGCGCCCAGGCCAGGCTGGCGATCGCCCGCGACAACGTGGCCAGCCAGGAATCGACCATGCAGATCACGGACTGGCGCGTGCAGGCCGGCCTGCTCACGTCGCTGGAACAGCAGCAGGCGCTGTCGGCCACGGAACTGGCCAAGGCGCAGCTGCCCGTGCTCGAAACCAGCGTGGCCCAGCTGACGCACAGCCTGGCCGTGCTGTGCGGTGAGGCGCCCGCCACGCTCGACACCTTGCTGGCGGCGTTCGCGCCCATTCCGGACGGCGGCGCCGACCTGGCCCTGAGCCTGCCGGCCGACACCTTGCGCCAGCGGCCCGACGTGCGGGCCGCCGAATTCCAGGTGCAGGCCGCCGTGGCGCGGGTGGGGCAGGCCGACGCGGCCCGCTATCCATCGTTCCGGCTGGAAGGCTCGATCGGCTTGCACGGCCTGGGCGTGGGCGGCACCGGCTCGACCATCTTACGGGCCTTGCTGGGCACGGTGTCGGGCAATGCCTTCGACGGCGGCGCCAGCGTGGCGCAGCTCAAGTTGCAGCAAGGCGCGCAGGCCCAGGCCCACGCCGCCTACCGGGCCACGGTGTTGGCGGCGCTGCAGGACGTGGAGGATGTCCTGAGCGCGCTGGCCGGCGACCGCCGCCGGCTCGAGCATTTACATCGGGCCGCCGGCGCGGCCAACAATGCGGCGCTGCTGGCGCGCCAGCGCTATGCCAGCGGCCTGGTCGATTTCCAGACGGTGCTGGAAACCCAGCGCACCCTGTATGCGGCGCAGGACAGCGTGGCCGCAACCAGTGTCAGCCTGAGCGGCGATCTGGTGCGTCTCTACAAGGCGCTGGGCGGCGGCTGGCAGCCGGATGGCGGCGCCGTACCGGCCGTCGCCCCCGCGCGCGCAGCCGCTGCCGGTGCGCCATCTGCTGTACCCACTTCCGTACCCGCGTCCGTACCCACATCCGTACCCACATCCGGGCCCGCTGCCGCACCCCCATCCGGCGCCGCCTCCCGGCCACAACCTCCCAATGGACCTAACGCGTCATGAACCTGGCCGAACCTGACATGCGACCGGTAGCCGGCACGCCCCCGATTGAAACGGCCGTCTCCGGTCAAACTTCCGCGACTGCCTCCGCCACTACCGCTACCGCTGCCGCTGCCGTTGCCGCTACTGCTGCCGCCCAGACTGTCGGCGCGGCTGCTGCCTCTGCCGCCTCTGCCGGCGCGGCTGCCCACCCGGCCAACCCGGGCAACCCGGGCAAGGGCAGCGCGGCGCCGGCGCTGGATGCAACCGATCCGTTCGGGGCACCGGAGGCCCGCCAGCGCTGGCGCCAGGCTCTGGTGTGGACCCTGCTTGGGCTGCTGCTGGTGGCGGCCGGCGCCCTGTTTGCCTGGCAGCGCCACCGCGCCGCGGCGCAGACCAGCGCCTTCGTGACCACGCCCGTCAAGCGCGGCAGCCTGGTACTGAGCGTGACGGCCAACGGCACCTTGCAGCCCACCCGCGCCGTCAACATCGGCAGCGAGCTGTCGGGCACCGTGTCGCGCGTGCTGGTCGACATCAACGACCAGGTGCACAAGGGCCAGGTGCTGGTGGAACTCGATACGGCCAAGCTGAACGACCAGATCGTGCGTTCGCGGGCCGCGCTGGCCTCCGCCCGGGCTGCCGTGGCCGTGGCCGCCGCCACCCAGTCGGAGGCCAGGACGGCGCTGGCGCGCCTGGAGGAAGTGGCACGCCTGTCGGACGGCAAGGTGCCTTCGCGGGCGGAAATGGACACGGGGCGGGCCACCCTGGCGCGGGCCGAGGCGGGCGTGCTGAACGCCAGGGCGGCTGTCGACAGCGCCCAGGCCGCGCTGTCGACCGACATGACCAACCTGTCTCGCGCCTCGATCCGGGCGCCCATCGATGGCGTGGTGCTGAGCCGCAGCGTCGATCCCGGCAACGCCGTGGCCGCCTCGCTGCAAGCCGTCACGCTGTTCCAGCTGGCCGAGGACTTGCACCACCTGCGGCTGCTGGTCAACGTGGACGAGGCCGACGTGGGCGCCGTGCGCGTGGGGCAGGCCGCCATGTTCACGGTGAGCGCCTATGCCAACCGGCCCTATCCGGCCACCATCACGCGGGTGGCCTACGGTTCCACCATCACCGACAACGTGGTGACCTACGTGGCCTACCTGGATGTCGACAATGCGGACCTGACCCTGCGCCCCGGCATGACGGCCACCGCCACCGTGCGCGCCGCCCAGCGCGACAACGTGCTGCTGATCCCCAACAGCGCGCTGCGCTTTTCGCCCCACGGCGGCGGCAAGGGCGCGTCGGGTGGCATCGTGTCGTCGCTGATGCCGCGCCTGCCCGCGCGGGCGCCGCGCCAGGCCGGCGTGGTCGGCGGCGGGCAGAGCCAGCGCCAGATCTGGGTGCTGCGCGGCGACACGCCCCAGGCCGTGACGGTGCAACTGGGCATCAGCGACGGGCGCAACACCGAGGTCAGCGGCGACGCCATCCAGGAAGGCATGCAGGTCATCACGGACCAGCGGGCCGCCGCGCAATGAACGGGCCGGACCAATTGGCGGCAGGGATCACGGGCGCCACAGCGTCCGGACAGCCCGCGCCGCCCCTGATCCGGCTGCGCGACGTGTCCAAGCGCTACGGCAGCGGCGCCACGGCGTTGATGGCGCTGGACCATGTGAGCCTCGACATCGCGCAGGGCGAATTCGTCGCCATCATGGGCCCTAGCGGCTCGGGCAAGTCCACGGCCATGAACATCCTCGGTGCGCTCGATACGCCCACGGGCGGCCACTACCTGTTCCGCGACGTGGACGTGGGCGCCACCACGCGCGACCAGCGGGCCCGCCTGCGGCGCAGTTCCATCGGTTTCGTGTTCCAGGGTTTTAACCTGCTGGCCCGCACGTCGGCCCAGGAGAATGTCGAACTGCCCTTGCTGTACCGGGGCGAGAGCGCCAGTGTGCGGCACGCGCTGGCGGCGGGCGCGCTGCAATCGGTCGGACTGGCCGGCTGGGAAGGTCACACCCCGGCCGAACTGTCGGGCGGCCAGCAGCAGCGGGTGGCCATCGCCCGCGCCATCGTCACGCAGCCGGCCCTGCTGCTGGCCGACGAGCCGACGGGCAACCTCGATAGCCAGCGCAGCCGCGAAATCATGGAACTGCTGGCGGCGCTGAACCGCGAGCAGGGCATCACCGTCGTCATGGTCACGCACGAGCCGGACATGGCGCTGTATGCGCACCGCATCGTGCGCTTCCTGGACGGGAAGATCGACAGCGACAGCGTCAATCCCCAGCCGGTGGGCGCGGCGGCGGAGGTGGCCTGATGCTGCTCAATACATTGCTGCTGGCCTTGCGTTCGATCCGGCGCAATTTGCTGCGTTCCTTCCTCACCATGCTGGGCATCGTGATCGGGGTGGGCGCCGTGATCACCATGGTCACGCTGGGCAATGGCGCGACCCAGGCCGTGCATGACCAGATCGCCAGCCTGGGCAGCAATCTGCTGATGGTGCGGCCCGGCCAGCGCCAGGGACCGGGCGGCGGCGGGGGCGGCGCGCCCGCCTTCAAGGAGGCCGACGCGGAAGCCATCGCGGCCCAGATCGGCGGCATCCGCGCCGTGGCGGCCGAGTCGCGCAGCGGCCAGACGGTGGTCGCCAACGGCCGCAACTGGTCGAGCAGCGTGATCGGCGGTAGCGCCGACTGGCTGACGGCGGCCAACTGGACGCTGGCGGCGGGCCGGCCGTTCGACGACGGCGAGCAGCGCGCCGGCGCCGCCGTGTGCGCCGTCGGCGCCACCGTGGCCCGCGAGCTGCTGGGACAGCGCGATCCGCTGGGCGAACGGCTGCGCATCAAGCAGTTCTCGTGCGTGATCGTGGCGCTGCTGGCCGCCAAGGGCCAGGGCGCGATGGGCAACGACCAGGACGATCTGGTGCTGCTGCCGCTGCACACCTTGCAGCGGCGCGTGACGGGCAACCAGCGCGTGGGCACCTTGCTGATTTCGATGGAGGAGGGCAGCGACAGCATGGCCCTGCAGGCCCGTCTGAGCCAGCTGCTGCGCGAGCGGCGCAAGCTGAGCGTGACGGAGGAAGACAATTTCAATGTGCTCGATACGCGTCAGCTGGCCGACACCATGTCCGGCGCCACCCGCGTGATGACGACGCTGCTGGGCGCCGTGGCGGCGGTGAGCCTGCTGGTGGGCGGCATCGGCATCATGAACATCATGCTGGTCAGTGTGACGGAGCGCACGCGCGAGATCGGCCTGCGGCTGGCCATCGGCGCGCTGGAGCGGGAAGTGCTGCTGCAGTTCCTGATCGAGGCCATGGTGCTGGCCGCGCTGGGTGGCCTGACGGGCGTGGTGCTGGCAGCCGGCGCCACGGCGCTGGCGGCCAGGGCCATGGAGTTGCCTTATCTGTTCAACCCCGGCATCAACCTGCTGTCGTTCGTGTTCTCGGCCGGCATCGGGGTGGTGTTCGGCTATGTGCCGGCGCGGCGTGCGGCCCGGCTTGACCCGATCGAAGCGCTGCGCCACGAGTAGCGTGCGGCCGGCATCTGCAGGCGGCGCGCAACGCGGCCGTTACGGCGGCGGGGCGGCCAGAGGACACAGGCAACGGCGGGCCGGCATCGAGGCCGCCGCGCCGCATCGGTCACGGCTGGCTGCCGTCACGGCCGCCACAGCAGATAGGGCAGCCAGGTGGCCAGCACCATCAGGAGCAGGCCCGGCGCCACGGCCAGGAAGAAGCGCCGGCCGCCGCTGGCCGCCGCCAGCAGCTTGCTGACGCTGTTGGCCGACAGGGCCAGCAGGAAGGTCAGCACCATTTCCGGCGGCTGCAGCGTGCCGCTGGCGGCCAGCGACAGGATGGAACTGGCCGCCGCATGGACATCGGCCAGCGCGGCCAGCATGGCGCCGGCCTTGGCCGCCGTCGGTCCCAGGTAGGCATTGGCGTAGGAGACGATGCCGGTCGCTGCGCTCAGCAGGGCGGCAAAGATCACCGCCTGGCGGATGCTGAAGGCGCGGCCGATGCGCTGGCCGCGCTTGGCCGTCCCGTCCGAGGCCCGGTGCAGGCGCCACGCGCTCAGCAGCAGCGTCGCCAGCAGGGCGCTGCCCAGGCTGGGCGCCAGGTGGCGTATGTGGCCCGGTGCGATGGTCAGCGTCACCACCAGCAGCAGCACATAGGTGGCGATGTTGGACAGGGTGGCGGCCGTGGCCGTCACACCGAGCAGGGCCGGTTCGTTGCGGTAGCGCTGGCCCATGGTGGCGATGGTGGCCGTGCTCGAGACAAAGCCCGAGGCCAGCCCCGTCAACGCCAGGCCCATGCCGGGGCCGGCCATGCGCAGCGCGATATGGGCCGCCCCCTGCATCGCCATGATGACCAGCACCAGCCCCCACATGCGGCGCGGATTGGCGCCCAGCAGCCAGGCGTTGGCGCTGTCGGGCAGCAGCGGCCACACGATGAGGGCGGCGCCGGCCAGGATCAGGGCGTCGCGCAGTTCGCCGCTCTTGAGCGTGACGCGCACGAAATGGTGCAGGGGGCCGCGCAGGTTGAGCAGCGAAGCGACGACCACGGCCGCGCCGGCCGAAATGGCGGGATTGTCGATCGCATTCACGCCCAGCAGGAAGGCCAGGAACAGGGCCAGTTCCGTCGTCACGCCGGGATCGTCGGAGCGGTCGCGCCAGTGCGAGATCAGGCTCAGGGCCAGCACCAGCGCCGCCGCCGCCAGCACCAGGCTGGCCGACAGGGTCTGCGCCAGCCCGCCCGTGAACGACACGAGGGCGAAGCTGCGCACGCCCACGAAGGCCCGGGTCGGGCCGCTGCCCTTGCTGCGTTCGCGCTCGACCCCGATCAGCAGGCCGCAGCCGAGCGCGACACCGAGTCCGGTCAGGGTAGAGGTTGAAAAAGTCATGCCCTGATTCTGCCAGCCATTGGCGGTAGCCGCAATGCAACGTCCATCAAAGCCCTGTTGCGTTGAAATATTTTGCAGTTTTTTGTAGCTTGATTGAGAATTATCAACAACTTGATCCAGCGCAAGGTTTTGACGTGTAAATCCGCTCATATTGCTCTGCATGGCCGGGTACGCCGGCCATGCATAGGACTAAGAAAGAAGGCGAACATGAAACTGACATTCCTCGGCGCAACCGGCACCGTGACCGGCTCCAAATATCTGCTGCAATCGGGCGCCCGCCGCATCCTGGTCGACTGCGGCCTGTTCCAGGGCTACAAGCAGCTGCGGCTGCGCAACTGGGAAGACTTCCCCGTCCCGCCGGACGAGATCGAAGCCGTGGTGCTGACCCACGCCCACCTGGACCACAGCGGCTACCTGCCGCTGCTGGTCAAGAACGGCTTTCGCGGCAAGATCTACTGCAGCGAGGCCACCTACGACCTGTGCAAGATCCTGCTGCCCGACAGTGGCCACCTGCTGGAAGAAGAAGCCATGCACGCCAACCGCCACGGCTATTCGGGCCACGCGCCGGCGCTGCCCCTATATTCGGAAGCGGACGCGCTGCGCGCGCTCGACTACTTCCAGCCCATGCCGTTCGACGTGGCGTTCGGTGTAGTGCCGGGGCTGACGGCGCAACTGGCGCTGGCTGGCCACATCCTGGGCGCGGCCATCGTCACGATACGGTCGGCCACCACCCGCCTCACTTTTTCCGGCGACCTGGGACGGCTGCACGACGCCATCATGGTCGCGCCCAGCATCATCGAGGAGACCGATTACCTGGTGCTGGAATCGACCTACGGCGACCGCACGCACGATCCGGCCGATCCCGCCATCCTGCTGGGCCAGACCATACGCGAGACCTCGAGCCGCGGTGGCGTCACCATCATCCCCTCGTTCGCCGTGGGGCGCGCCCAATCGCTGCTGTACGAGATCTACAAGCTCAAGAAAAAGGGCGAGATCCCGGACCTGCTGCCCGTCTACCTGAACAGCCCCATGGCCACCGACGCCACGGCGCTGTACATGCGCTACCGCCACCAGCACCGCCTGAACCGGCATGACACGGAAGCCATGTGCCACGCGGCCAAGATCGTCAACAGCGTGGAGGAATCGATCGCCCTCAACCAGCGCCAGGTGCCGATGGTGATCATCGCCGCCAGCGGCATGGCCACCGGCGGGCGCGTGCTGCACCACCTGACGGCGTTCGCCTCCGATTCCCGCAACACCATCCTGTTCGCCGGCTTCCAGGCCGGCGGCACGCGCGGCGCGGCCATGCTCGATGGTGTCCCGGCCATCAAGATCCACGGTGAATATGTGCCCCTCAATGCCCAGGTACGCCAGATCGATAACCTGTCGGCCCACGCCGACGGTAACGAAATCATGACGTGGCTGCGCCACTTCCGCAAGGCGCCCAAGCGCACCTTTATCACGCATGGCGAGCCGCCGGCGGCCGACGCGCTGCGCCGCCGCATCAAGGAAGAGCTGCACTGGGATTGCCGCGTGCCCGAGTACCGCGACCAGGTGGACCTGGCATGAGCCGCGCCCATGAAGCATTGCAGCTGCACCGGCTGGGCATCGACACCTACCAGGAGCCGGTGGTGTTCCTGCGCCGTGATTGCCCGATCTGCCGTTCGGAAGGCTTCGAGGCCCAGTCGCGGCTGGAGGTATGGCGCGGCGAGCGCCACATCGTCGCCACCCTCAATGTGGTGCACGGCAACCTGATCGAACGCTGCCAGCTGGGCTTGTCGGAGGCGGCCTGGCGCGCGCTGGGCGGCGCCAACGGCGATGCGGTGCGGGTGCGGCACGCGCCGCCGCTGCAGTCGTTTTCCGCCGTGCGGGGCAAGATCTACGGGCGTCCGCTGAGCGCCGACGCGGCCAACAGCATCGTGCAGGACATCGTCGAGGGCAAATATTCCGACATCGAGATGGCGGCCCTGATCACGGCTTGCTCCGGCAACCGCATGGACGTAGCCGAAACCATCGCGCTGACCCGTTCCATGATCGCCGTGGGCCAGCGCCTGCATTGGGACAGCGAGATCGTGGTCGACAAGCACTGCGTCGGCGGCCTTCCGGGCAACCGCACCACGCTGATCGTGGTGCCCATCGTGGCCGCCTGCGGCCTGACCATACCCAAGACCTCGTCGCGCGCCATCACCTCGCCGGCCGGCACGGCCGACACCATGGAGACGCTGGCGCCGGTGGGCCTGGACCTGGCGAAAATGCGCCAGGTGGTGCAGCAGGAAGGCGGCTGCATCGCCTGGGGCGGCGCCGTCTCGCTCAGTCCCGCCGACGACTTGCTGATCCGGGTCGAGCGTCCGCTGGGACTGGACAGCGACGGCCTGCTGGTGGCCTCGGTGCTGTCGAAAAAGATCGCCGCCGGTTCCACCCACGTGGTGATCGACATTCCTGTCGGCCGCACGGCCAAGGTGCGGTCGGCGGCGGCGGCCGAGTCGCTGGCCAAGCGGCTGGTGGATGTGGGCCAGGCGCTGGGCATCGCCGTCAGCACGGTGCTGACCGACGGTTCGCAGCCGGTCGGACGCGGCATCGGTCCGGCACTGGAAGCGTGGGATGTGCTGGCCGTGTTGCGCAACGAGCCGGGCGCACCGGACGATTTGCGCCAGCGCGCCTTGCTGCTCGCGTCGCGCCTGCTGGAGCTGGGCGGCAAGGCGGCGCCGGGGCAGGGCATGGCGCTGGCCGAATCCGTGCTGGCCAGCGGCGCGGCCTGGACCAAGCTGCAAGCCATCTGCGCGGCCCAGGGCGGCATGCGCGAGCCGCCCCGCGCGGCCTACACGCACGAGCTGGCGGCCCTGCACCAGGGCCAGGTGGTGGCCATCGACAACCGCAGCCTGGCGCGCCTGGCCAAGCTGGCCGGCGCCCCGCTGGCGCCCGCTGCTGGCCTGGTGATGCATGCGTCGCTGGGCAGCCGGGTCGCCGTCGGCCAGCCGTTGCTGACATTGCACGCTGAATCGCCCGGCGAACTGGCGTACGCGCTGGCCTACGCCGAATCGCAGGAAAACCTGTTTACCATCGAGGAGCCCCAATGAGTCCCATGTTGTTGGCGTTGCCGGGCGCGCAGGCGTTCGCGGCACGGCTGGCGGCCTGCCTGCCATACGAGACGGGCGAACTGGAGATCCACCGCTTCCCCGACGGCGAATCGTGCCCGCGCCTGCCGCCCGGCGTGGCCGGGCGCGATGTGCTGCTGGTGGCCGCGCTGGACCGGCCGGACGAGAAGTTCATGGCGCTCTACCTGGCGGCCGGCGTGGCGCGCGAACTGGGTGCGCGCAGCGTGGGCCTGGTCGCGCCGTATCTGCCCTACATGCGGCAGGACGCCATCTTCGCGCCGGGCCAGGGCGTGACGGCGCGCCATTTTGCGCGGCTGGTGTCGGGCTGCTGCGACTACATGGTGACGGTCGATCCGCACCTGCACCGCTTCCACAGCCTGGACCAGATCTACACCATCGCGACGGAAGTGGTGCCGGCCGCACCGGCCATCGCGGCCTGGATCGCGGCCAACGTGGCGCAGCCGGTGGTGGTGGGACCGGACGAGGAAAGCGGGCAGTGGGTGGCGCAGGTGGCCGCGCTGGCCGGCTGTCCGTCCACGGTGCTGAGCAAGGTGCGCAGCGGCGACCGGGCGGTGGCGGTGTCGGCGCCGGCGGCGCAGCTGCTGGCCGGCCGCACGCCGGTGCTGGTGGACGATATCGTGTCGACCGCCCGCACCATGATCGCGGCCAGCGGCCAGTTGCAGCGGGCCGGCGGCATGGCGCCCGTGTATGTGGGCGTGCATGCGCTGTTTGCCGATGATGCCTATGCCGCGCTGCAGGCTGCAGGGCCGGGCCGCATCGTCACGTGCAACACGGTGCAGCACGTCAGTAACGGCATCGATGTGGCGCCGGGACTGGCGGCAGCGGCCGCGCGCCTGCTGGCGGCCCGCGGCTGACGGACGGGCGCTGCCTGCGGGAGCGCCCGCAGGCAACCGGATGGCAGCGGCGCTTAGTGCGCCATCAGCACAGGCAGCGTCATTTCCGCCAGGATGGTTTTGGTGACGCCGCCCAGCACCACCTCGCGCACGCGCGAGTGGCCGTAGCCGCCCATGACGAGCAGGTCGACATCGATATCGGCCGCCAGCGACAGCAGGGCGTTGCCGATGTCCAGTTCCGTCGCCTGCTGCAGCACTTCGACCTTGATGCCGTGGCGGGCCAGGTACAGCGCCATGTCGGCGCCGGGCTGGGCGCCGTGCGTGTTGTATTCGGCGTAGGGGTTGAACACGGCCAGCGTGACCTTGCCGGCCCGGCGCAGCAGGGGAATGGCGCAGGTGATGGCGCGGGTGGCTTCGGCGCTGCCGTCCCAGGCCAGCAGTACATGCTCGCCCAGCTTGTCGAACTTGCCCGCGTACGGCACTACCAGTACCGGCCGCGCACAGTGCAGCATCACGTACTGCGGCAGGTCGCCGGCGATATTGGGGGTGGGCTCGTCCGGGTCCGTCTGGCCCACGATCACCAGGTCGGCGTAGCGCGCCTGCAGCGTCAGGCCGCTTTCGGATTCGTCGTCGATGCGGCGGTGCTCGAACGACTTTACGCCCAGGCGGCTCACTTCCGCCTCGAATTCCGCCAGGGCCCCGTCGGCACGCTCGTTCAGGAAGCTCAGGTCGGCGGGCGCGACGGGCGCTTCGGGCGACATGGAGGCGCACTGGTAAATGAATTGCGACAGCCCCGTCATGGCGGCGCCCACCAGATGGGCTTCCTCGCGGTTGGCCAGTTGCGCCGCCAGGTTTACCCGGCCAGCGAGGTGTTTCGATTTTTCGACGTGTACCAAGATCGTCTTGTACGACATGACTTTCCCCCTTGCTAGTGTTATGTCCGCAGCTGCGGCTTATTTGGCTGCCGGTGCGTGGTCCATGCGGTCCATCATCATTTGCATCATCATCTGCATCATGTCCATGCGCTGTTCCAAGTCGCGCCCCGGGCCGCGGCGCTCACCCATCATGCCGGGACCGCCCTGTGGACCACCCTGCGGACCGCCTTGCTGGCCGCAACCTGGTGCGCCACCTTGGCCACCCTGAGAACCGCCCATCATGCCGCAGCCACCCATGTGGTTCATCATCGTCATGCTGTCCTGCATCAGCTTCATGTTTTCGTTCATCAGGGCGCGCCGCTGTTCCGGCGTGGCGCGCATCATCTTGTCGTGCAGGTCGCGCATGGCTTTGATCTGGGCATCTACATTCTGCGCCGGTTGAGCCTGTTGAGGCGCTGGCTTGGCCGGCGGCGCCGAGGCGGGCGGGGCGGCGTTCGCCGCGGTGGCCAGCAACAGGGAAAGGGCGAGCGGGAGGGCGAAATTCTTCTTCATGACAGCTCCTGGTGGGTGAAATGCGGCGCCTGTGGCGCCCGGCAAGATTGATAGTAGTGACATAGCCCGTAAAAATGATTGATCCAAATCAAAATCCCCAAATGTCATGCTAGACAACGCAACCATGTTAACGCATGCCGAAGCGGCGGCTGAGCCAGCTTTTGATGGCTTGCGTCAATACCAGGTAGCCGCCCAGGATGAAGGGCAGGATGGTCCAATAGCGTCCCGGCATGGGCACGAAGCCTAGCACGGGCCCCAGCGGCGAGGATGGCAGCCACAGGCCCAGCAGGCAGATGCCCGAGGTCGTCATCAGCAGCGGCAGGCTGGGACGGCTTTGCAGGAAGGGGATGCGGGCCGTGCGCAGCACATGCACCACCAGTGTTTGCGACAGCAGCGATTCCAGGAACCAGCCGGTCTGGAACAGGGCCGGCGCGCCGGCGGCGCCGCAGGCATACCACAGCACGGCAAAGGTGACGTAGTCGAACAGGGAGCTGATCGGCCCCAGGCTCAGCATGGCGCGGCCGATGTTGGCGATGTCCCAGCGGCGCGGCCGCTTCAGGTATTCGCCGTCCACGTGGTCGCTGGCCAGCGTCGTCTGCGACACGTCGTACAGCAGGTTGTTGAACAGGATCTGCACCGGCGCCATGGGCAGGAAGGGCAGCAGCAGGCTGGCGCCCAGCACGCTAAGCATATTGCCGAAGTTGGAGCTGGCGCTCATGCGAATGTATTTGCTGATGTTGCCGAACACCTTGCGTCCCTCGATCACGCCGTCCTTCAGCGCCAGCAGGCTTTTTTGCAGCAGGATGATGTCGGCCGATTCCTTGGCGATATCGACGGCGCTGTCGACGGAGATGCCGACGTCGGCCGCCTTGAGGGCGGCGCCGTCGTTGATGCCGTCGCCCAGGTAGCCGATCACGTGGCCGCGCGCCTGCAGGGCGCGGATCACGCGCGCCTTCTGCTGGGGATTGAGCTTGACGAACAGCGACGCCTTCTCGGCCTGGCGCGCCAGGGCCGGCTCGTCCAGCGCGTCGATCTCGGCGCCATGCAGGATGGTGTGCACGGGCAAGCCGACGTGGCGGCAGACGTTGCGGGTGACGGCTTCATTGTCGCCCGTTAGCACCTTGACGGCCACGCCGTACTGCTTGAGGGCGTGGATGGCTTCCGCCGCACTGTCCTTGGGCGGATCGAGGAAGGCGATGTAGCCGACCAGTGTCAGCCCGGCCTCGGCGCTGTTGTCGAAGGCCTGTTCCTGCGGCGCCAGTTCGCGGCAAGCCACGGCGATGACGCGGAAGCCATCCTCGTTCAAGTCCTGCACCACCCGGCCCAGCGCGGCGCCGTGGTGTTCCTCCAGCGAGACGATGGCGCCCTGGCGCTCGGCCTGGGTGCAAACGCCCAGCACTTCTTCCACGGCGCCCTTGCAGATCAGCACCCGGCTGCCATCCCGGCGCTGGACGATGACGGACATGCGGCGCCGCTCGAAATCGAAGGGCAGTTCGTCGACCTTGGTGAAGGCGGTGTCGGCCTGGATGTGTTCATGTACGTCCACGTACTTGAGCACGGCCACGTCCAGCAGGTTTTTCAGGCCGGTCTGGTAGAAGCTGTTGAGGTAGGCATATTCCGTCACGCGGGCCGAATCCACGCCGTCGATGTCGACGTGCTTTTCCAGGATCACCCGGTCCTGGGTCAAGGTGCCCGTCTTGTCCGTGCACAGCACGTCCATCGCGCCCACGTTCTGGATCGCGTTCAGGCGCTTGACGATCACCTGCTTGTCCGACATGGCCAGCGCGCCCTTGGCCAGGTTGATGGTGACGATCATGGGCAGCATTTCCGGCGCCAGGCCCACGGCCACGGCCACCGCGAACAGCAGCGCCTGCAGCCAGTCGCCTTTGCTGTAGCCGTTGATGAGGAACACCAGTGGCACCATCACCAGCATCACGCGGATCATCAGCCACACGAATTTGTTGACGCCCAGGTCGAAGCTGGTCAGTTCGCGGGCGCCGGCCAGTTCGTCGGCGATGCGGCCGAAGCAGGTGCGGCTGCCGGTGGCGATCACGAGCGCGGTGGCGCTGCCGCTGAGCACATTGCAACCCATGAAGGCGATATTGCCCAGTTCCAGCGGCGGCACGGTGGCCGGCACGGCCTGGGCCAGCTTTTCCACCGGCATGGATTCGCCCGTCAGGGCCGACTGGCTGACGAACAGGTCGCGGCAGGCCAGGATGCGCACGTCGGCCGGTACGATGGCGCCCACGGACAGCTGGACCACGTCGCCCGGCACGATCTGGTCCAGCGGCAAGTCCACCGCCTGGGCCCCTACGGCATCGCTGCGCAGCACGTTGACGGTGGTGCGCACCATCGAGCGCAGCTTTTCCGCCGCCAGGTCGGAGCGGTGTTCCTGGACAAAAGCCAACAGGGACGACAACACCACCATCACGGCGATCAGCGTGGCGCCCCACGCTTCGCCGGTGGCGAAATTGATGGCCGACAGGGCCAGCAACAGCAGCGACAGCGGGCTGGCCAGCAGTTTGAGGAAGCGGGCCAGCACCCCGCGACGGTTTTCGTGGGCGACCACATTGGGGCCGTAACGTTGCAGGCGTTCCCGGGCTTGCTGTCCGGTCAACCCGGCCGCACGGCTTTCCAGGCGGGCCAGGGCGGCGTCGGGGCTGTCGGCGGCCACAGCCAGCAGCGTCGCGTTGGTGGACGGATCGTTGCTTGCGTCTGGCTGGCGCGGATGCGCAGGGCTTGGGGGCACGATGACGGGTCTTCTCTCAGAAGTCAGGTTGCCCGGTACGGAGGCGCTCCGGGGACATGTTATTCAGAATAACAATGTCAAACTGAAAAATGTTTGATCTGTGTCAAGTATTACCAGTCCGGGCGGCTGATCGTCGCGTTGGGCCGGATCGCAAGGAAATGCATGTTGTTAGAGCTGCGCCAATGTTCTATGCCGGGCGGCATGGTATCGCTATGGGCTGGCGGCGCAGCTGCCGTGACCCGCGCGGCAGCCGGCGCCTGGGCCAGCAGCCACGAAGGAGACCAGTCAGATGGCAAACGACATGCAGGTGGACGATACGATCAGCGTGCAGCCGCTCGATTTCGATGCCGTCAAGGCGCGCGAACACGCATTGTTGGGGCTGACGGCAGGCGGGACGGACGCCGGCGCCACCCGCGGCGCCGGCCTGGCCCTGTCCGGCGGCGGCATCCGCAGCGCCACGTTCGGGCTGGGCGTGCTGCAAGCGTTGGCCGCGCGCGAGGCGTTGGGCCATTTCGACTACCTGTCCACCGTCTCGGGCGGCGGCTACATCGGCGCCTGGCTCAGCGCCTGGATACAGAGGGCAGGGCTGGAGCAGGTGCAGGCCGCGCTGGGCCGCTCCGGCAGCGGCGGCGGCCCGGCCCCCCACACGCTGGAACCGGAACAGGTGAGCTGGCTGCGTCGCTACAGCAATTACCTGACGCCACGGGTGGGCCTGTTCTCCGTCGATTCACTCACCCTGATCAGCATCTGGACCCGCAATGTGACGCTGAGCCTGATTATCGTGCTGGCCTTCTTCGCCGTGCTGTTGCTGCTGCCCCGGCTGGCGCTGCTGTATGTGACGGACGTGATCGATGCGCCGCCCGTGGCGCTGGGCTACCTGGCCGGCCTGCTGGGCGGGGGCATTTTCCCGGCCGTGCTGGTGGCCAACATGGTGGAACTGGAACGGCCGGCCGGCGTGGCCCGCTTCCGGCTGGCCACCACGCCGGCCGTGCTGTGGACCGTGCTGCTGCCCGGCATACTGGCGGCCCTTAGCGGCAGCTTCTGGCTGTTCGGCCCGGATCAGCCGGCGCTGGCGGCCAAGCGCGGCGTGGCCCTGTGGTCGGCCGCCTGGCTGCTGCTGGTGGGCCTGGGCTGGCTGGCCTGCAAGCTCTACCATGCGCTGCGCTACGCCGACGGTCGCGCGCGCGCGGGCCGGGTGCGTACGGCGTTGCTGGAATCGGCTGTGTTCCTGCCGTCCGGCGCGGCCGGCATCGCGGCCGGGATGGGTGTGCTGGCCCTGGTCCACGGCTGCGTGGGCTGGGGGACGGGCACGGCCCATGCGGCGGCCGTGCTGACCTTCGGGCCGGCCCTGTTCCTGCTCGTGTTCGGGGCCGGCGGTTCCATCTTTGTCGGCCTGGTGGGGCGCAACTACTTCGAGCGATCGCGCGAATGGTGGAGCCGGATGAATGCCTGGTTCCTCATCATCGGCACCGGCTGGCTGACCTTGCACGTGTGCGCCTTTTACCTGCCGGCGCTGGCGGAATGGGCCTACGTCAACGCCGGCCCCTGGCTGCGCGGCATGGTGGGGGCCGGCTGGCTGGCCAGCGTGGCCGGCCTGCTGCTCACGCCGCGCCAGGGCGACGCCGATCCGCGCCGCCGCCTGCGCTGGCTGACGACCGCCAAGCTGGCCGCCGCCCTGTTCCTGTTTGGCTTCGTGGCGGCCGCCGCCAGCCTGACGGACTTCCTGCTCGCCAGCGCGGGCCGGCTGGCGCGCACGGCCGTCCAACTGCCGGCCGCTGTGGCCGAGCTGGACTGGCACATGCTGGGGCCGGCGGGGGAGCTGAGCCAGCGTATCGACGTGCCGGCCGGCGGCGTGCCGGGGCTGGGCGCCTACGTGGCGGCCCGGCTGGCCGACTTGCACGGCTTGCTGCAGGCCGGGGCCGGTCCCGTGCCGTTCCTGTGGCTGGCCTTCGCCGTCACGGTGGCCGTGCTGCTGGTGTTCGGGCTGCGGGTCGATGTCAACAAGTTCTCGCTCCACAATATGTACAAGACGCGGCTGATACGCTGCTACCTGGGCGCCAGCAATCCCCGCCGCCATGCCCAGCCGTTCACGGGCTTCGACGATGGCGACGACGTGCCGCTGTCCAGCCTGGCCGGCGGGGCGGCCGTACAGCGGCCCATGCACATCATCAACGCCACCTTGAACCTGTCGCAAGGCAAGAACCTGGCGTGGCAGGAGCGCAAGGCCGCGTCCTTCACGTTGACAGCGCTGTACTCTGGCTTTGCGCTGGGCCACACCCAGGGCGTGTCGTCGGAGCAGCAGGCGCGGGCGCGGCTGGTGCAGCCGGAGCGGGCCCTGGCCGGGGACGACGATGCGCTGGCCGGCTACCGGCCCACCCGGCTGTACGCGGCCAGCAACGGCGAGACGCGGGAATTCACGCTGGGCATGGCGGGCGCCACCTCCGGGGCCGCCGCCAGCCCCAACATGGGGGCCGCCACCAGCCCGGCGCTGGCGTTTTTGATGACCTTGCTTAACGTGCGCATCGGGCGCTGGAGCCCGAATCCGGCCCGCAAGCTGTGGCAGCGGGCCAGCCCCCGTTTTGGCTTGCTGTGCCTGCTGCAGGAATTGTTCGGCTATTCGAACGACGAATCGTCGTTTGTCTACCTGTCCGACGGCGGCCACTTCGACAACACGGGGATCTACGAGCTGGTGCGGCGGCGCTGCCGCCTGATCCTGCTGGTCGACGCCAGCGAGGATGGCCGGCGCGGCTTCGACGACCTGGGCCGCGCCATCCGCCAGTGCCGTGTCGACTTCGGGGTGGACATCCGGATCGACCTGGGCGCCTTGCGCGCCGGTGCCGGCCCCGGCTTGCCCGCCTGCGGTTACGCCAAGGGCGAGATACTGTACGGTTCCGGCGCGGCTGAGGGCGAGCTGCTCTACCTCAAGCCCACGCTGTGCGCCCAGCGCCGGGAACCGGTCGACGTGCTCAATTACAGCAGCAACCACCCGAGCTTTCCCCACCAGTCGCCGGCCGACCAGTTCTTCGATGAAAGCCAGTTCGAGAGCTATCGCCAGCTGGGCATGCACATCGCAGGCGCCTGCCTGGACCAGCATCTGCACCTGCTGCACAACGCCAGCAGCCGGCGTTAGCGCAACGTCGATTGCCGCACGATACGCCTATTGGCGAAATTTGCATGTTTAGCGTTTTGATCTAGACTAAGTCTATGACATCAGTGCGAGCAGTCGCGCGAGGTCGCGCCTGCCATTGTGGGGGAGACGGTCATGGAACTACATATGCATACACACCGCTGGGAGGCGCGCCTGCCTGACTGGGCGGCGGCCACGGCGGCCGGTTTCGGGGCCGGCGGTATCTTGATGCTGCTGGAAATCGTCATGGCGGCGGCCACGGGCCGCGATCCCTGGCTGACGTCGCACATGATCGCGGCCATGGTGCTGGGCTGGGATGCGCTGCAGACGAGCGGCTACAGCCTGGGCATCGTTGCGTGGGCGCTGGCGATCCACTACGTGCTGGGGATGGCGTTCGGCGTGCTGCTGGCCGCCATCGTGGCGCCGTTCCGGCTCGATTCCAGCGCCGGCATGGCGCTGGCGGCCGGCGCCGTGTTCGGCCTGCTGCTCTATCTGCTTGATTTCTATGGCATGGCGGGCGCCTTCACCTGGTTCCGCGAACTGCGGGGCTGGTCCACCGCCATCGGCCACATCGTGTTCGGCATGTCGGCGGCCTATATTTATCTGAAGCTGGAACGGCCCGAACAGTCACGTTAGGGCCGGCGTTGGGGGAACGCCGCCGTCCGGCGGCGTGCTTGGTCGTATTCACTGAGCCGCTGGGGATGGCGACATGGCGCTCGCTTGGGCATTGATACTGATCGTGGCGGGCGCGGTGGCTTTCCATTTGGCAAGCCCGTGGTGGCAGACGCCCATCGCCTCCAACTGGCAGCAGATGGATGACGCGCTGATGCTCACGCTGGTCATCACGGCCGTCGCCTTCGTCGCCATCAACCTGTTCCTGGCCTACGCCATCATGCGCTTCCGCCACCGGGACGGCGTGCGGGCCGCTTCCGAACATGGCAACAAGGCGCTGGAAGGGTGGCTGGTGGGCTTGACGACGGTAGGCATCGTCGCCTTGCTGGCGCCTGGCCTGTCCGTATATGCCAAGCTGATCAATCCGCCGGCCAATGCCATGGTGTTCGAAGTGCTGGGCCAGCAATGGCAGTGGCACTACCGGCTGCCGGGCAAGGACGGCAAGCTGGGCCGCACGGATGTGCGCTACATGGACCCGGCCAATCCCTTCGGCGTCAGTCCCGACGACCCGAACGGCCAGGACGATGTGCTGGTCGATGGGCAGGAAATCCACATTCCCGTCAACCGCCCCGTCAAGGTGATGCTGCGGGCGCAGGACGTGCTGCATGACTTCTTCGTGCCGCAGTTTCGCACCCGTATGAACATGGTGCCCGGCATGGTGACTTCGTTCTGGTTCACGCCCACTACCGTGGGCAAGTTCGAAGTGATGTGCGCACAGCTGTGCGGCATAGGGCACTTCAACATGCGCAGCTACGTGGTGGTGGAGAGCGCCGACGCGTATGCCAAATGGCTGGCGATGCAGCCCGTCTTTGCCGGCCGCGGCGCCGCGGCGGCTGGTGCCGGCGCCATTCCCGTTGCGGGCGGCGTCGCGAACGTCGCCTCCGCTGCCGGCACCTCCGCCGCGCCGCTGGCCGTGGCCGCGGTGGACCCCGCACACCAGGGCCGGCTGCTGGCACAGGCGCGCGGCTGCGTGGCTTGCCACAGCGCCGACGGCAGCCCCGGCGTGGGCCCTACCTGGAAGGGGCTGTACGGCAAGCAGGAGACACTGGCCGACGGCAAGGCGGTGCAGGCCGACCCGACCTACCTGAAGCAATCGATCACGGACCCCGCGGCCCGCATCGTACGGGGCTTTGCGCCGGTGATGCCGCAGCAGCAGTTCAGCCAGGACGAGCTGGACGCACTGGTGGCGTACATCAAGACGCTGGGTGCGCCCGCCGTGCAGTAGCGGTGTGCCCGGATCGACGGCAACGGCACGTGATGGAATGCAGGACGAGCGTGGCATAAGGAGGTTGGCATGAGGAGGACAGCATGACATATGGCAGCGAACATGGTCCCCACAGCTTCTGGACCCGTTATGTGTGGAGCCAGGACCACAAGGTGATCGCGGTGCAGTACACCATCACTGCCATCGTAGTGGGGCTGGTGGGACTGGTGTTGTCGGACCTGATGCGGCTTCAGCTGGGCTTTCCGGGCCGGTTCGCCTTCATCGACGCGCCGCGCTACTACCAGTTCATCACCATGCACGGCATGATTATGGTGATCTACCTGCTGACGGCGCTGTTCCTGGGCGGTTTCGGCAATTACCTGATCCCCCTCATGCTGGGCGCGCGCGACATGGTGTTCCCGTTCCTGAACATGCTCAGCTACTGGGTTTACCTGCTGGCCGTGCTGATCCTGCTGGGCAGCTTTTTCGTGCCGGGCGGGCCCACGGGCGCCGGCTGGACCCTGTATCCGCCGCAAGCCATCCTGGCCGGCACGCCGGGCGTGGAATGGGGCATCATCGTGATGCTGATCTCGCTGCTGGTGTTCATCGTGGCCGCCACCATGGGCGGCCTCAACTACGTGACCACGGTGCTGCAGGCCCGCACCCGGGGCATGACGCTGATGCGCATGCCGCTCACCGTGTGGGGTATCTTCGTGGCCACCATCCTGGCGCTGCTGGCCTTTCCGGCCCTGTTCGTGTCGGGCGTGATGATGCTGTTCGATAAGGCACTGGGCACCAGTTTCTTCATGCCCGCCATCGTCTCCATGGGCCAGCACCTGGCGCACAAGGGCGGCAGTCCCTTGCTGTTCCAGCACCTGTTCTGGTTCTTCGGCCATCCGGAAGTGTATATCGTGGCCTTGCCTGCGTTCGGCATCATTTCCGACCTGATCAGCGTACATGCCCGCAAGTGCATCTTCGGCTACCGCATGATGGTGTGGGCCATCGTCGCCATCGGCGGCCTGAGCTTTGTCGTGTGGGCGCACCACATGTACGTCAGCGGCATGCATCCGTACTTTGGCTTCTTCTTCGCCACCACCACCCTGATTATCGCCGTGCCCACGGCGCTCAAGGTGTACAACTGGACGCTGACGCTGTGGCGCGGCGACATACACCTGACTGTTCCGATGCTGTTTGCCATCGGTTTCATCAGCACCTTCCTGATCGGCGGGCTGACCGGGCTGTTCCTGGGCAATGTGAGCGTGGACATTCCATTGTCGAATACGTATTTCGTCGTGGCCCACTTCCACATGGTGATGGGGGTGTCGCCTGTGCTGGCCGTGTTCGGCGGCCTCTACCACTGGTATCCCAAGGTGAGCGGACGCATGTACAACGAGGTGCTGGCGCGGCTGCATTTCTGGGTGACCTTCATCGGCACCTACCTGATCTTCTTCCCCATGCATTACCTGGGCATCCTTGGCATGCCGCGCCGCTACTATGCCTACGAGAACTATTCCTTCATACCCCAATCGGCCCAGTCGCTGAACGCGTTCATCACGGTGGTGGCGCTGGTGGTGGGGGTGTTGCAGTTGCTGTTCGTGTTCAACCTGGCCTGGAGCGCCTTCCGCGGCAAAGTGGCGGACGGCAATCCGTGGCGGGCCGCCAGCCTGGAGTGGCATACGCCGCAGACGCCGCCCGCGCACGGCAACTGGGGGCCGGCGCTGCCGGTCGTGTACCGCGGCGCCTACGATTACGGCCACCAGGATGGCGACAGCGACTATAGCGCCCAGAATTGCGGACCGGAAGAGCCGGAGCCGCCCGAAGATGTGGTCCTGCCGGGCACGTTGCCGCCGCAGGGGGAGGTGCCATTATGACGACAACAACCACAATGCTGCTCGCGCCGCTTGGTGCCCGCTGGGAGGTTGTTACATGACAACCCTTAGTCCATTGCCGCCTGCGGGAGCAGTCTGGCCCGGGCCGGATCGGCAAGCCGTGCGCCGGGTCGGGCTGTGGGTGCTGATCGGCGTCGTCTCGATGCTGTTCTTCCTGTTCGGGGCCGCCTACGTGATGCGCATGGCCGTCTCCGACTGGCGCCCGTTGCCGGTGGTGCCGTGGCAGCTGTGGTGCAGCAGCGCCTTGCTGCTGGCCGCCAGCATGGCCTGGCAACTGGCATGGCGGGCCGCGTCGCACGCTATGCGGGCCGAGGCGCAACTGGCCGGCACCGTCGCCTGCGCCAGTTCCGTGCTGTTCCTGGGCGCCCAGCTGTGGGCCTGGCAAGCCATGCGCGGGCTCGATCTGACGGTGGCGGCCAATCCGGCCAACAGCTTCTTCTATCTGATCACGGGCTTGCATGGCGTGCATGTAATGGGCGGACTGGTGGCCGCCGCGCTGGCCACCTGGCCGCTGCTGCGTGGCGGCAGCGTGCTGCGCGCGAGCGGCAGCATCGAGCTGTGCGCCCGCTACTGGCATTTTTTGCTGCTGCTGTGGCTGGCCATGTTCGCCATGCTGTACCTGGTGACGCCGGCCGTGGTGCAAACGATCTGCAGCAGTTTTTAGGGCGGCGACGCCAGCGGGGTGGGCCATGGAGCAGCACACGCAAGTAGACAGTCCTTCCGGCGCAGGCTGGCAGGGCATGGTGGCGGACTGGTCGGGCGACCGGGTGGCGTTCCATGTGCCCTGGGGCAAGGCGATGATGTGGATCTTCCTGCTCAGCGACACCTTCATCTTCGGCAGCTTCCTGACCGGCTACATGTCGGTGCGCATCGCCGCCACGGCCGCCTGGCCCAATCCCAGCGAAGTGTTCTCGCTGACCATAGGCCACACCAGGTTGCCGCTGATCCTGATCGCCATCATGACGTTCGTTCTCATCAGCAGCAGCGGCACCATGGCCATGGCCGTCAACTATGCCTACCGGCGCGACCGGCGGCGCTGTGCGGCGCTGATGCTGGCGACGGCCGCTTTCGGCGCCACCTTCGTCGGCATGCAGGCATTCGAGTGGAGCAAGCTGATCGCCGAAGGCGTGCGGCCCTGGAGCAATCCCATGGGCGCGGCCCAGTTCGGCGCCTGTTTCTTCATGATTACGGGCTTTCACGGCCTGCACGTGTCGGCTGGCGTGGTCTACCTGAGCACCATCGCGCGCCGCGTGTGGCGCGGGCGCTATGAGCAGGCCGGCAATTACGACATCGTCGAAATCGCCGGTCTGTACTGGCACTTCGTCGACCTCGTGTGGGTCTTCATCTTTGCGCTGTTTTACCTGTGGTAGGAGGCATCATGGACACGGCGGGCGGCCAGCAGCATCCGATCGGCCTGTATCTCAAGGTGTGGGTGCTGCTGTTTGTGCTGAGCACATTGTCTTACCTGGTCGATTACTTCCACTTCGTCGGCTATCTGCGCTGGACCCTGATCCTGGTGCTGATGATGGCCAAGGCGGGACTGATCGTGGCCATCTTCATGCACATGCGGTGGGAGCGGCTGGCGCTGATGGTCGCCATCCTGCTGCCGCCACTGTGTCTGTTGGTGCTGAGCGGCATGATGATGGTGGAGTCGGACTACACCTTCCTGACCCGGCTGGCCAACTTCCGCTAGCGGCCGGCGCCGTCAGCGTTTGAGCCAGCGGGCGAACGGTTGCAAGTCGCGTCCCGGCGGCACGAACCAGGCGCGCCGCGTCAAATCGTATTCCGCGCCCAGCGCCTTGACCTGTTCCTTTTCATGGAAGGTGGCCGTCAGGTAGTGGCGGGTGGGGGCGGCGGCCGGCGGCGTCTCGTTGCGGGCCAGGGCCGCATCGGCGGCGGCCGCGCTGTTGGCCAGCTTCATCTGGGCGATGAAGGGACTGCGGCGGGCCGCTTCGTCCGGCGACAGCAGCGTCAGCCGGGCCTTGGCGCGGGTGGCGCCCACGTAGAACAGGTTTTCCTCTTCGCCGAGCCCGCACAGGGGCTGGGGGAATTCGCCCGTCTCCAGGAAGGGCAGGATGACGTGGGCGAATTCCTTGCCCTTGGCGTTGGCCACGCATTCGATCAGCACGAAGTCGCGCTCGCGCTTGCGGCTGGCGAACGCTTCGCCGGCGTTGAGCCAGCTCCAGAATTGGCCCAGGCTCTGGCCGGACCGGGCCGCCGCGTTGAGCAAGCCGGCCACGGAACGGGCCACCACGCTGGCATCGTAGGGACGCACGAAGATGCGCCTGGCGGCCGCCTCCAGCTGCATGCGCTCGCAAACCTCGCGCAGCACCACGGCGGCCGGCGCCTCGGGGCCCACGCCATGCAGGTAGGCCACCGTGTCCGTGACCAGGCGCTGGGCCGATTGCTGCTGGTCGCGGTCGATATAGGCGCTGAAGAAGTCGCCCAGGATCTGCGGGTCCTTGCCGATGGCGTACTTGGCCTGTTCCATTTTCTCCGGCGTCAGTTCCACCTCGGCGAAGATGGCCAGCGCTTCCACGATGGCCGTGCGCACCTCGTAGGACTTGACGGCAGCGAGGTCCTTGAGGGCGATGGCGATCATGCCGCGCAAGAACAGGATTTCGTCGCGCTGCAGATAGCCGGCCATGTCCGGCGTACGGTAGCCGATGCCGGCGGCCATCAGCGCATTTTCGATGGCGACGGACTGGTGGCGGTCCCGTATCAGCACGGCGCAGCCATCGAGGGGCAAGCCTTCGCGTTTCCACTGGCCGATGGCGGCCACCACCAGCGCGGCGCAGTCGTCGGCGGCGTAGTGGGCCTGGCGGATGTCCGTGTGCAGAGGCAGGCGCGAATCGACCGGCTTCTGCTTGAACGCGGCCATGGCATAGGCCAGGTGCGGCCCGTGGCGGTAGCTGTAGGTGAGGGGATAGCGCACCAGCTGCGGGTAGGTTTCCTTGAAACGGCGGTTCAGGAACGCTTCGCTGGCGCCCAGCTTGGCGTGGATCACCTGGTCCTTGTCGCCGGCGCCGACGAAGTAGCACTGGGGCTGGGCGATCAGCGCGTTGAGGATACGGAACGCGGCCTCGTTCAGGTCGTGCAGCTCGTCGCACACTACCACCCGGTAGGCCGGCAAGGCTTCGGCGGCGGCGCCGCCCGTGGCCAGGGCACAGGCCAGGTCGTAGGTGGCATCGAACGGGCCGCGGAACAGGGCGCCTTCGCCGCTGCCCACGCGCAGCCGCTCATATTCCGTGGTGATCAGGTAGTCGGTGACAGGCACGGCGAGCAGTTCGGCCGCCTCTTCCACGCCCAGGAATTCCACGTCCGCTTCCAGCGCCATGGTCGCCTTCAGGCCCAGCTGGACATCGAGGAACTGGCTCAGCGCGATGTTGTGGGTGCGCAGGTCCAGCCCGTCCACGGTGCCCGCGTAGCGTTCTCCCACCCGCTCGATGGCGTGCAGCGCGTATTTCTTCAGCTGCCGGACGGTAGGGCAGCGCTTGACGTCGTCAAAATCGCTGGGCGCCAGCAGCTGCTCGGCGAAGTCCTCGAAGGTCAGCACGGCGATCCGGGCCGCCGTCGCATACGGTATGCCCACGTCGCGCAGGCGCTGGCGCATCACGTCGCGCGCTTCGGGCGTGAAGGTCAGCGCCAGGATCTGTTCCGGCGCCAGCTTGCGGGCCAGCGCTTCACCGATGCGGATGGCCAGCGTCGTGGTCTTGGCCGCTCCGGCGTTGGCGTCGATCAGGACCACCTTGCTCTGGGCCAACTGGATCGCCATCTGCTCGGGCGTGGGCTGCAAGCCTTGCGGGGTGAAGCGGGGGGGATTGGTGTCGTTCATCGGCGCCATTATAACTGGCGCTGGGACACGGCCTGACGCGGCGGGAGAGGGTGATTATTTTTAATGCATTCTTGGCATTGCAGCATGCAAACAAACAAACTAACATTGTTGTAAAATCATGTTATACTTTAGCTAAGTAACGATTTGTCTATGTTTTTTGGAAGATAGACAAAGGGCAAATTCTGCATCGTTCATCCACATTCTGGAACCTTATGAAATCATCGACTATTGCGAAACTCGTCACCGCGGGCCTGCTTGCCGCCGGCTTGTTCAACGCGTCGTCCGCCTCGGCTGCGGCAACGACCCTGGACCTGGGTGACGGTTATGCCACCTTCGGCCATAACTACACGACTTCCACGTCCCATTTCGACGATGAATACCTGTTCGACGTCAACGCGGGCACGCAGGCTTTCCTGGCGGGCACCTACACTGAAGGCAACAGCAATATCGGCGGCCATGTGCAAGCCAACGCGCAAATCCTGAACATCAGCTGGTTCAAGATCAATGACGACCACACCCGAACCAGCCTGGGCGGCAGCTTTGGCAGCGGCTCGTTCGGCCTGTTCGCACCGCTCACGGCCGGTCATTATGGTTTCGACGTCGAGGGGCGTACGCTGCTGGCCAACCGCGGCGGCAATTACTCGGGTACGCTGAGCGTGGACGTGTCGCCGGTGCCGGAACCGGACGCCTACTCGCTGCTCTTGCTGGGGCTGGGCCTGATCGTCTTCCAGCGCCGTCCCAAGACCAACCCCAAGCTGGGCTGACCCCCGTTTTTTTATGCCGCCAGCATGTCGGGCGGCAAGGGGGCGAGGCGGGCCGTGGCGCCCTCGATGAACTGGGCGCTGAAGATGCGGTCCCCGGCTTCTGTCGTACGGCTGTCGATCTGGGCCGCCAGCAAGTCGGCGGCGGCGGCGGCCATTTGCTGCATGGGCTGGCGCAGCGTGGTCAGGTTGTAGCTGAGCCAGTTCGACGGTTCCACCGCATCGAAGCCGGCCACCGATAGCTGGCCCGGCACCTCGATGCCCAGCTCATGGCGTGCGCAGTCCAGGCAGCCGATGGCCATCACGTCGCTGGCGCAGATGACGGCATCGGGCACCCGGCCCAGCTGGCCGATGATGGCGCGCAGGCCACTGCCACCGCTGGCGTAGTCGTACTGGCCCGTCACCACCAGAGGCGCTGGCAAGCCCAGCTCCGTCAGCCGCTGGCAGGCCCCGCGCCGCCGCTCCTGCGAAATGAAGGAATCGGTCGGCCCTTCGATGATGGCGAACTGCCGGTGGCCGGCCGCCGCCAGACGCGACACCAAGGTGCGCGCCGCCTCTACCTGGTCGCAGCTGACAGTGTGGGCTTGTTGTCCGCCCGCGCTGCGGTTGAGCAGCACCAGCGGCACGCCGCGGCGGCGGAATTCGGCGATTTGCCCGTCCGACAGGCTGGCCACGGAAATGGCGCCATCCACCTGGTATTGCCACACGTCGGCCAGAACACGCCCGACGTCCGTCTCGCGCACCAGCGAAAACAGCAGCACGCGCTTGCCATGGCGGGCAATCTGCTGGCTCAGGGCCGACAGCACTTCCGGATAGTGCAGATTGGAGGTGTCGCTGATCAACACGGCGACCATATTGCTGCGCCGTGTAATCAGGCTGCGGGCGGCCGCATTGGGAATGTAGTCGAGACTGGCGGCCGCCTTCATCACCCGCGCGTAGGTGGCCTTGGAGACGCTGGCGCCCGGCTTGAAGCAGCGCGACACTGCCGACTGCGACACGCCGGCCAGCAACGCCACATCATACGAGGTGACGCGGCGCGGCTCGTGCGCCAGGGCGGCGGAATGCGGGGCCGGTTCGGCGCCGGCGGGCGGGTGGGTTTTTGCCATAGTCTCGTTATGACCGCGCAGCTGGCGCTGATCGGGGCCGCTGCCGGCCGGATATTTCCTTTAAGCATAACTTAAGATCTTACCTCGTGGCAATACGACTGGCGGCAATTACCGTACATTGATCAAGTCCGGGCGCGATCAGTCGGGCTGGTTGCAGGCCTTCGTTCCATACGGACTGGGCTGGCCGGGCGGCGACACGTCACTGTTGTCCAGGTCGGCGCTCAGGGCCGGCAGCAGATAGTTCGCCTTGGCGACCGCTTCGGTGCCGCTGACGATGGCGCGGGCCGTCAGTTCCAGCACCAGCCAGTTGCCGCGGTCGCGCGGATAGCTGACCGTAAACGTGGTCAGGCCCAGCTCGTCGGTCGGGCCCTGGACCGTGACGGTGACGGGTATCCCCGGGTCCAGCACGCCATTGGCATTGGTATCGAGCGCCCGGTCATACAGGCCCTTGCGCACGCTGTCCTCGTTCGGGCAGGTGTAGCTCACCACGGGCACCCACATGCCGACCGTGCCGTCGGCCGTGCTGGGCGCCCGCCATTCATAGTGGCCCTTGCGGTAGCCGCTGGCCCAGGCCGTGGCGCTGATCTGCTGGCCGGCGACGGCATTGCCGGCCGCATCGGCCAGCAAAACGGAAAACTGCTGTTGCAGCAGGCTGGGCGAATATTCCGTGAGGCGGTTGCCGGTGCCGAACTGGATCGACAGCGCTTGCCGGCTGACGGTGAGGCGGGTGCTGGCGCTGGTGCGGGCACCGCTCTGGCCGGCGATGGTGGCCTGTATCGTCACCCCGTCGCGCCCGCTGTCGGCGCTGCCGGCCACATAGGTTGCCACAGCCAGGCCGTCGCTGCCGGTGGTGACCGTGGCCGGCTGCAGCAGCGTGCCGCCACTGGCGTCGGCCACGATGGAGAACACGACGCCGGCGTTCTTGACCAGGTTGTTGGCGGCCGTGCCGTCCCGCACCACGGCCTGCAGCGTGCTGCGCTGGCTCTGCTGGCCGGCGCTGTTGCTGGTCATGGCGGGATGGTCGGCTTGCACGGTGAGGGTGGCGGCCGGCGTGAGCGGCGCGACGAATTCCACCTTGCTGACGGCGCCGGGCCCGCCCGGCATGGCCGCTGTCAGCGTGGCGACGCCGGCGTAGGCCGACGCCACGTAGGCCCGTTGCATGGCGCCTCCGGTCACGGGCAGGGGCGCCGCCAGTGGCGTGCGGCAGGCACTGTCGGCGTACACGCCGCCACGCGATGTGCTGAGCAGGACGGTGGCGGCCCCTCCCGTGGCCAGCCCCGTGTAGTGCCCGTCGACGGGCTGGCAACTGCCCGTGGCGACCTGCTGCACCACTTCGGCGCCGGCGGCGTCCACCGTCACGGCCGGGGTCAGCGTCAGTTCGCCATCGGCGATGGCAAGGGCATGGGCGGCGCTGGCGCCGGCTGCCGTGACGGTGACCGTCTCTCCGCCGGTACTGCTCGCCTGCACGACGACGACGGCCCGGCCCTGGCTGTCCGTCTGGGCGCCGGCCTTCGGGGCGACGGTATTGCCATGGGCCGCACTGACGGTGAACGGCGCGCCGGCGATGGGCTGGCCGCCGGCGTCGCGCAGGGTCAATGTCAGTTCGCCGCTCTTCCCCAGGGCCAGCACGGGCGGGCCGTCCAGCAGCAGGCTGGTGCCCACCACGGCGACGACGCCGCTGGCCGTCTGCGCTCCCACCCTGGCGCTGACGGTGATGTTGCGGTTGCTGCGCAAGCCGCCCGTATCGAGCACGGCTTTGGCGCGGCCGGAGGCGTCGGTGCTGACCTGCATCCCGCTCAGCAGCCCGGAGTCGGCCGCGAAGGCGATGGCGGCATTGGCCAGCGCTGCGTTGCCGGCATTCTTGACCAGGGCCGTGATGGTGACGGGCCCGCCGCCGGCGGACTTGAGCTCGTTGCTGCTGAAAACCAGGCTGAGCGAGGCGGCGTCGGCGGCCGGGTCGGCGGTGGGCGGGTCCGGCGTCACGATGGGCGGCGTGACGGGCGAGGCGGTGGGCGGCACGGGCAGGGTGCCGCCGCAGCCGGCCGAACTGCCCAGGGCGCAGCCGCTGCCACCGCCACCACCGCCACCGCAGGCGGCCAGAGCCAGCGTGCATGCCAGGGCCAGGCTGCCCAGCGTTGTGCGGTGTTGGATGTCCACGTTAGCCTCCGTCTGTCGAAATGGGCGCGCGCGCAGGGCGGCCGAACAGGCAGGTTAGCGCCGGCGCGGCGTGTGGCATTTGATCCGGGGCAATGTCTGGCGCCATGGAAAGAATGGCGTAATGCGGGCGGCGGATATTTCTTGCGGCCAGATTTGCCTGGCGCCGACTTTTCTGGTAACGATTTTTCTGGTAACATAGCGCCCCTTTAATTGCGTGAAGGGTCGACATGGCCAATGCTTGCGGTGTCGATTTTGGCACGTCAAATTCCACTGTGGGCTGGGTACGGCCTGGCCACCCCGTCATGCTGGCGCTGGAGGATGGCAAGGAAACCCTGCCGTCCGTCGTGTTCTTCAACGCCGAGGACGAGGACGTCGCCTTCGGCCGTGCCGCGCTGAGTCAATACCTGGCCGGCTACGAGGGGCGTTTGATGCGCTCGCTCAAGAGCTTGCTGGGCACCAGCCTGATCGACGGCCAGACGGAAGTGGGCGGCCGCGCCTTGCCGTTCCGCATGCTGCTGGCCCAGTTCATCGGCGAACTCAAGCGCCGCGCCGAACTGGCGGCCGGGCGCGAATTCACGTCGGCCGTGCTGGGCCGTCCTGTGTTCTTTATCGACGACAGCGCCGCCAACGACCAGCTGGCCCAGGACACGCTGGCCGAAGTGGCCCATTCCGTCGGCTTCAAGGACATTTCCTTCCAGTTCGAACCGATCGCCGCCGCCTTCGACTACGAATCCCAGATTACACGCGAAGAGTTGGTGCTGATCGCCGACATCGGCGGCGGCACGTCCGACTTCTCGCTGGTGCGGCTGTCGCCCGAGCGGGCCAGGCTGGCCGAGCGGCGCGACGACATCCTGGCCAATGGCGGCGTCCACATCGGCGGCACCGACTTCGACAAATACCTGAGCCTGTCGTCCGTGATGCCGCTGCTGGGCTATGGCAGCCGCCTGCGCAACAACAGCGAAGTGCCGTCCAGCTACTTCTTCAACCTGGCCACCTGGCACACCATCAACCAGGCTTACACCAAGAAGATGTGGGTGCAGCTGGCCGACATCAGCCGCGACGCGTCCGAGCCGGACAAGCTGGGCCGGCTGCAGAAACTGATCGACCACCGCGCCGGCCACTGGCTGGCGATGCGGGTGGAAGAGGGTAAGATCGCCCTGTCCGACGCCGCTACCGTGGCGCTGGAGCTGGACCGCCTGTCGCCGGCCGTCACCTTGCAGCTGGAGCGCCAGCAGTTCGACGACGCCATCGGCCACCTGGTGAGCTCCGTCGAACAGACCGTGCTCAAGCTGCTGGCCGACGCCGGCGTGCAGCCTGATGCCGTCGACACCGTGTTCTTCACGGGCGGCTCCAGCGGCGTGCGTTTGCTGCGCGAGCGGATCGCCGCGCTGCTGCCGTCCGCTCGCAAGGTCGAGGGCGACCGCTTCGGCAGCATCGGCGCCGGCCTGGCGCTGGACGCCGTGCGCAAGTTCGGCTGATACTTTCAAAACGTTGGGCAACCGTAAGGGATGGCACGATGCAAGTGTTTGACAAACCGATCGTCATGATCGACTTCGAGACGACGGGCCTGTCGCCCGACATGGGCGACCGCATTACGGAAGTGGCGGCCCTGCGCATCGCCGGTGGCCAGGTGGTGGACCGCTATGTATCGCTGATTAATTGCCGGGCGCGTATCCCGTCCTTCATCACGGGCCTGACGGGCATCACCCAGGCCATGGTGGACGGTGCGCCGCCGGTCGAACAGGTGCTGCCGGAGCTGCTGGCCTTCATAGGCAGCGACACCCTGTCGGCCCACAATGCCAGCTTCGACGAGAAATTCCTCAAGGCGGAAAGCGCGCGCCTGGGCCTGGCGCCCGCGCACCAGGGACTGGTGTGCTCGCTCAAGCTGTCGCGCCGCGTGTTTCCGCAACTGGCCAGCTACAAGCTGGGCAACCTGTCCGAACAGCTGGGCATACGCTTCAAGAGTGCGGCTCACCGGGCCGAGTCCGACGCGGAAGTGGCGGCCGAAGTGCTGCTGCACATCGGCCGCCACCTCGGGCGCAACTATGGCCTGGGGCCGGTCGATCCGGCCCTGCTGGTCTCGGTCAACAAGCTGGCCGCGGCCAAGGTGCATGGTTTCCTGCAGAAGCAGGGGCTGACCTCCTGACGCGGCATCCGATACAAAAAAACACGCAACAGCCATGCGGATCGCATTACAATACGGCCATTGTTTCCCGCTTGTTGCCTATTTGTGAACGTACGCCGCTCCCTTGCCTATGTGATGTTGTCGCTTCTGCTGGTGCTATCCCAGCAGATGGGGATATCGCACGCGCTGTCGCACTGGTCCGCCAGCGGCGCCGGTGGCGGCGCGGCGCAAGCGGCACGGGCCGGCGAACGGCAGGCCAGCGCATCGAAGTCGCTGGCACTGGACCAGAGCTGCGACCAGTGTCTGGCGTTTGCCCAGATCGGTTCCGCCCTCGATACTCCCGTCCATTCCTTTCCCGCCATGCGCAGCGATGCCGTGGCAGTCTTTGGTAGTGCCGAGCAGTCCTGCTGCCGGCGCACCGTCTGCGTCTTCCATTCCCGCGCGCCACCCGTCCTGGCCTGATTGAACCCTCATCGTCCCGTTGTCCTGCATGGCAGGCAGCGGTGCGTCACTCATTCAAAAAAGGACAATCATGCTGAAGCACAGCGTAATGGCGCTCGCCGTGGGCGCCGCCGTGGCCGCACCCATGGCCCATGCCGCCGACAAGACGGACAAGAAGGAACTGGCGGCGATCCGCGCCCAGATCCGCCAGATGCAATCCGATTACGAAGCCCGCCTGCAATCGCTGGAACAGCGCCTGCAGCAGGCGCAGGCCGCCACCGCGGCGGCCCAGGCACAATTGACGACGTTGGCGGGCGGGGCGCCGGCCGCCGCCATGGCCGGTGCCGGGGGCGCTTCCGGCGCCGTTGCCGGTGCCGCCGCCGGTACCTCCGCCGGTACCTCCGCCGGTGCCGCCGCCGGCACGGACAACGGCACCCCATCCGCGCTCGCCCAGCAGGGAACCAGCTCGCAGGCAACGGCGCCCGCGCCCTATGGCGAGCCGTCACCCGCAGCGCCGGCCGGCGGTGCCACCCCACCGGCCAACCTGTTCAATCCGAACATCTCCATGATCCTGGGCGGCACCCTGCAAAACCTGTCGCAGGACCCGAACCAATACCGGCTGCAAGGCTTCATCCCCAGCGGCGGTGAAGTCGGACCGGGCAGGCGCGGCTTCAGCCTGGGCGAATCCGAGCTGACCATGGCGGCCAACATCGATCCCCAGTTTGCGGGCCAACTGACGTTCTCCCTGGCAGGCGACAACACGGTCAGCGTGGAAGAGGCCTTCGTGCAGACGCGCGACATGCCCAACGGCGTGAACCTCAAGGCGGGCCGTTTCCTGTCTTCGATCGGCTACCTGAACGGCCAGCACGCTCACGCCTGGGACTTCGTCGATGCACCACTGGCCTACCAGGCTTTCCTGGGTGGCCAGTACAAGCCGGACGGCGTGCAAGCCAAATGGCTGGCCCCGCTAGACCAGTTCCTGGAGCTCGGCGTGGAAGCGGGCGACGGCGCCGCCTATCCTGGCAACGACCGCAACAAGAACGGCGCCGGGGCCTGGAGTGTGTTCGCGCACCTGGGCGACGACATCGGCGACTCGTCCAGCTACCGGGCCGGCGTGTCCTACCTGCATACGGGCGCGCAGCAGCGCAGCTATGAGGATGGCGGCCTGAGCAACGCGTTCAGCGGCAAGTCCGCCACCTGGATCGCGGACGCCGTGTACAAATGGGCGCCCAACGGCAATCCCACCCACACCAACTTCAAGCTGCTCGGCGAATATTTCCGCCGCAAGGAAGACGGCAGCCTGGCCTACGCAACCGGAACGCCCGACGCGGCCAGCGGCAGCTACCGCAGTGTGCAGTCCGGCTGGTATGTGCAAGGCGTCTACCAGTTCATGCCTTACTGGCGCGTGGGCGCGCGCTACGATCGCCTGTCGTCCGGCACGCCCCGCATCGGCCTGGTCGACAGCGGCGCCCTGGCACTGGCCAGCTTCCCCGTGCTGGAGAACTACAATCCGGCGCGCAGCAGCGTGATGGTCGATTACAGCCCGTCCGAATTCTCCCGCCTGCGGCTGCAGGTGGCGCGCGACCGCTCGCGCCCCGGCGTCACCGATAACCAGATTTTCCTGCAATACATCATGAGCCTGGGTACGCACGCTGCCCATGCTTTCTAAGGAGCTGTCATGTTTAAACAACGTCAATATCTGCTGCGGGCCGCTTTCGCGTGCGCGAGCGCCGTGTTCTGCCTGCCGTCTCACGCCACTGTCAACGTGCTGGCCTGCGAGCCGGAATGGGAAGCGCTGACCACCGAACTGGGCGGCGACAAGGTCAAGGTATCCAGCGCCACCAATGCGCTGCAGGACCCGCACCGCATCGAAGCGCGCCCCAGCCTGATCGCCCGCACCCGCAACGCCAATCTGCTGGTGTGCACGGGACTGGAGCTGGAAGTGGGCTGGCTGCCCGTGCTGGTGCAGCAGTCGGGCAACAGCAAGATCACGGCTGGCCAGCCGGGCAACTTTGAGGCCGGCGCCTACGTGCCGCGGCTGGACGTGCCGAACAAGGTCGACCGTAGCGAAGGGGACGTGCACGCGGCCGGCAATCCGCACATCCAGCAGAATCCGCACAACATCGCGCTGGTCGCGGTGGCGCTGTCCAAGCGGCTGGCCGAGCTGGACCCGGCCAACGCCGGCTACTACCAGGCACGCCAGAAGGATTTCGCCGCGCGCTGGGATGCCGCCATGCAGAAATGGGAAAAGCAGGCGGCGCCGCTCAAGGGCGTCGCCGTGGTCGAGCACCACAAGAACATGGAATACCTGATGAACTGGCTGGGCCTGCGCCAGGTCGGTACGCTGGAACCCAAGCCCGGCGTTGAGCCCAGCGCGGCGCACCTGTCCGGCTTGCTGAGCCAGCTGCAGCAAAAGCCGGCCCGCATGGTGCTGCGCGCGGCCTACCAGGATGGCCGCGCCTCGCAATGGTTGTCCGAACACGCGAAGATTCCCGCAGTCGTGGTGCCGTTCACTGTCGGTGGGGACGAGCGCAGCAAGGATCTGTTCGGCCTGTTCGATTCCACTGTCCAACGCTTGCTGGATGCCAACAAATGACGGCCGCATCGTTTGACTTGATGATTATCCTGCCAGCCTTGCTGGCGGGCCTGTTGGTGCTTGTGACCCACATTCCACTGGGCGCCCAGGTGCTCAAGCGCGGTATCGTGTTCATTGACCTGGCCATCGCCCAGATCGCCGCGCTGGGCGTGATCGTGGCCGGGGTGGCCGACCTCGATCCGCAGGGCTGGGCCGTGCAGGGCGCCGCCGCGCTGGCCGCCGTGCTGGGCGCCGTGCTGCTGACGTGGACGGAAAAGCGCTGGCCGGAAGTGCAGGAAGCCCAGATCGGCGTCATGTTCATCCTGGCCGCCACGGCCGGCCTGCTGCTGGTCGCGCACAATCCCCACGGCGGCGAGCATCTGCAAGACTTGCTGGCCGGCCAGATCCTGTGGGTGCGCTACGACCAGCTGCTGGTCCCAGCCATCGGCACGGCCGTCATCAGCATCCTGTTATTCCTGTTCCAGAACCGGCTCAGCCGGTTGGGCTTCTACCTGATCTTCGCCCTGGCCGTGACGGCGTCCGTGCAGCTGGTCGGGGTCTATCTCGTGTTCACCAGCCTGATCGTGCCCGGCCTGGCCGTGCGCCATTATGTGGGCAAGAAACGCATGGCGCTGGCCTACCTGGTCGGCGCGGCGGGCTACGCGAGCGGCCTGGTGCTCTCGACCCTGTTCGACCTGCCGTCTGGCGCGCTGATCGTCTGGTGCCTGACAGTGCTGGCCATGGCCGTCTATGCCGCCGGCCCCAAGCGCCACGGCGCCGCGCGCAGCCGGCACGGCTGACCGCCCGAACCGGCCTCGGCCGCACCGGACATCCCGCCGCGCAGACGCAGGCGGCATGTCCGGTTTTTTACGCCTAAAGATTTCCTCTGGAACAGCAAACGATAACAATTTGCCATGTAGTTTGAGCCTGCTCAAAGCCTTCGGCCTCCACCATTTTACAATTTAGACAACATTGTTGCGTTTTGCCGGCGGACGTTTGCATAGCGTGCGTCGGTGGCAACAAGCCAGACGAGGCAGCTGGAGGGACCGTATGAAGAACCAGAACTCAGCCAAGGACAGCTATGACAGCTACGTCTGGTTTCGCGACGCGGCCGAGCAAGGAAATCCGTACGGGCAATTCAATTTGGCCCTGATGTACAAGAAAGGGCAGGGCGTGGTGCGCGACGATGCCAGCGCCTTCCAGTGGATGCAGCAGGCCGCCTTGCAGGGCCTGGCATTTGCGCAGAACCACCTGGGCGCCATGTATTACAACGGCAGGGGCACGGCGGCCAGCGACCTCGAAGCGGTGCGCTGGTTCCGGCGCGCGGCCAACCAGGGCGACGCTTCGGCCCAGCAGAACCTGGGCATGCTCTACAAGAAAGGCCGTGGCGTGCCTCGCAGCGACGAGGCCGCATTCGCCTGGTTCTACCGGGCATCTGAACAAGGCGTGGCCAGTGCCCAGACCCTGCTGGGCGAAGCCTACGCCCAGGGCTGGGGCACGCGCCGCAACTATCCCATGGCCCTGGCCTGGTTCCGCAAGGCCGCCTTGCAGGGCGATTCCACGGCCCAGCTCAATCTGGGCCTGATGTACAAGCGCGGCCAGGGCGTGGTGCCGAGCGACGCCCTGGCCCTGGCCTGGTTCCGCCAGGCCGCGTCGCAAGGCGATGCCGTGGCACAACGGCAAGTGGGTGTGGCCTATGCGGAGGGGCGGGGCGTGGCCCAGGATCCGCTGCGGGCCTATGCCTGGTTGTCGCGGGCGGCGGAGCAGGACGATGCGGACGCCCAGTTCAACCTGGGCATCATGCTGGCCACTGGCAAGGGCGTCGAACAGGATGAGGCGCGTGCCTGTTCCTGGTATGAGCGGGCGGCCGGCGCCGGCCATGTGCTGGCCCAGTACAACCTTGGTGGGATGTACGCGCATGGGCGCGGCGTGGAGCGCGACCCGGCGCGGGCGCTGGAATGGTACAAGCTGGCCGCCGAGCAGGGCGCGCCGAATGCCCAGTTCAACGTCGGGGTGATCTACGCCAATGGCCATGGCGTGCCCAAGGATGAGGAACAGGCCGTCGTCTGGTATCGCACGGCGGCCGAGCAGGGCGACGCCAGCGCCCAGAACAACCTCGGCGTCATGTACGCCAATGGCCACGGCGTGGCGCAGGACGACGTGCAGGCCGTGCTGTGGTACCGCAAGGCGGCCGACCAGGGCCATCCGTTGGCGCAATACAACCTTGGCGGCATGTACAACAGCGGACGGGGCGTGCCGCGCGACCTGGTGCGGGCTCATATGTGGGTATCGCTGTCGGCCGAATCGGGCGACGAAACAGCCGACAGCAACCGCAAGCTGATCGCACGCGGCATGTCGCCGGCCGAGCTGGCGTCTTCCCACGAGTTGCGCCGGCGGTGGCGGGCCGAACACCGGGCATAGGCGGCCGGGGCACGATGAGCCGGGCGGCGCCTCACCGGGTCGGGCGGAGTAAGGCGCGTCGGGGAGCGTCGAACAGTATCGATCAGTGCTGAGTCAGCGCCGAGCCGGCGCCGAGCAGCACTGTGCCGAGCGGAGTCCGGGCTATCCTGGCCGCGCGGCGCCGGATCTGGCCGATCCTGAGCCCGCCGCTAGTAGTTGGCCTGCTGCCGGCGATCCAGGAACAGGCTGTTGCCGTGTATTTTCTTGGCCTGCTTCTTCGCCTCGGCCGCCGCCGTGGCGATCTGGTGGTGGGAGTAATACTGGTGCGGCTCGACCTTGATGGCGCCCAGCGACAAGCTCATCAGCGAATAAAACACTTTCTTGCCCTGGCGGTCCTCACTCAGGTAGCCGCCCCGGTCCCAGTCTTCCAGGCTGTAATAGTCGCGCACGCTCAGTTCGAACTCGGCCAGGATGGCCTGGCAGCGCAGTTCCCAGTCCTCGCTCTGGAACAGGATCATGAAGTCGTCGCCGCCGATATGGCCGACGAAGTCGCGGTTCGGATCGCTGTGCTCGCTGAGGATCTTGCCCGTGCACTGGATCACGTCATCGCCGCGGCGGTAGCCGTACACATCATTGAACGGTTTGAAATGGTCCAGGTCGCAATAGCAGACCCAGAACCGCGTGCCGCTCTCGAGCAGCCGGTCGATGTGCTCGTTGATGGGCACATTGCCGGGCAGCTGGGTCAGGGGATTGGCGTAGCGCGCCGCGTTGATCTGCATCTGGGTGATTTCGCGCATCAGGTCGTGGCCCGTGCCCATGCCCAGGTATTTGCCGTGCTCCGTGATGATGAAGCCGTTGAACAGGTGGTGGGCGTCGGCCTGCACCATGGTAAAGCTCAAGTCCTGCAGGCTGGTATCCTTGTCGGCGATCAAGGGCTTGCTGTCCATGAAGATGCGGCACGACTTCTTGCCATACAGCTCGCGCTGGTAGGGGCGGGCGAAGTGGTCGATCATGTCGAAGCGGCTGATCAGGCCCAGCGGCTGCCCATCCTCCACCACCGGAATGATCAGCAGCTTCGGTTCGCGCATGAAGAGTTCATACACGTCATTATTGGTCATGGCGGGCGGCACGGCGGCCACCTGGTGCAGCAGCTTGAGGATGCTGGCGCTGTTTTTTTCATTTCCGCGCTGGGGATAGACGGCCACGCCGTTGCGGGCCAGCGCCTTGGCCACCTCGGCCGGTACCGCCTTGGCCGGTTGCCCGTGCGGGCGGCCCAGGTGGTAGCCCTGGCCGTACGCCACGCCCAGGTCGCGCAGCACCAGCAGTTCGGCCTGGGTCTCTATGCCTTCGGCGATGACGAGGGTGTCGGACTTGTCGGCGATTTCCTGGATGGAGCGGACGAATTGCAGCTTGACCGGATCGTTGTTGATGCCCTGGATGAAGTGCATGTCGATCTTGACGAACTCGGGCCGCAGTTCGGACCACAAGCGCAGGCTGGAAAATCCTTCGCCCAGGTCGTCGATGGCGATCTGGAAGCCCATGTTGCGATAATGCAGCACAGCTTCCCGCATCAGTTCGTAGTCGTAGGTGGGCTGGTTTTCCGTCAGCTCGATGATGACGCGATCGGGCTGGATGCCGACCCGTTGGATGTATTCCAGCGTCTCGCCGTGGGGCGCGTCGCGCTGGAGCAGGCATTCCGGGCTGACGTTGAGGAACAGCTTGCCCGGCAGGTCCAGTTCCGCAAAGCGTTCCAGCACCACCTTGCGGCACAGGTGTTCCACTTGCACGGTCAGGTTGTTGGCGCGCGCCACCTTGAACAGGTTCATGGGCGCGTGCAGCGGACTGTCAGACGGCCCCCGTATCAAGCCTTCGTAGGCGATGATCTCGCCCGTCTGCATCTGCACAATGGGCTGGAACAGGGCGCTCAGCTGGCGATGGGCGATGATGTCGTTGAGGTGGAGGCGCAACATTTCCTCTTCTTCCATTGCGGCCTCGGCTGCCGGCGACAGCGGTTTGAGATAGGTGACGGTGGCGGACGGTGGTGCGGGACGGCTGGCGGGGAGCGCCTGGACTAGGGGATTCACGATGCTGACCATGGACGGGAGATTGCTTGCCATGCTAACCGGCAATTGTGACAGCGGTATGAAATGGCTGAAACATTAAGAGCAGCATTTGTTGCCTATATGCAGCGACTTATTGCTGAAATCGTTAGCGGGAACAATTTGGCAGGCGCTACAATGTAAGTTCCCCGTCCTCATCAGGCTTACCGATGTCGCAGAAATCCGCCTTGTCCTTTGCCGCGCTGGCCGCTGCTTGCTGTTGCGCGGCTGACGTTGTGGCCGCAGCGCTGACGGTCCATGTACAGGATGGCAACGGCGCCGCCCTGGCGGACACCGTCATCTACGCCGAGCCGGAAGGGGGACCGGCGCCCCGGACCATGGCGTCCGGCGAGATCGCGCAGAAGGGTTTGAAGTTCATCCCGCTGGTGACGGTGGTGCAGACCGGCAGCAAGATCTTCTTCCCCAACAACGACAAGGTCAGGCACCACATCTATTCCTATTCGCCGGCCCACAAGTTCGACCAGAAACTGTATTCGGGCGAGGCGGCGGCGCCGCAACTGTTCGACAAGGCCGGCACCGTGGTGCTCGGCTGTAATATCCACGACAAGATGCTGGCCTTTGTGAAAGTGGTCGATACCCCATATTTCGCCAAGACGGATGGCGGCGGCGGCGCGCGCCTTGAGCTGCCGGCAGGCAAATACACGGTCAAGGCGTGGCACTACAACACGGTGGGCGGCCTGACCCCGGAGCAGCTCGTGCAGTTCAAGACGGGCGACGGCCCGGCGCCGCTGGAGTTCCAGCTTACCATGAAGCAGGGTAGTGTCGACCCCGACGCGGCCGGCCGTCCCTATCCCTAGCCGGAGGCCAGCCAAATGCACTTTCGCAGCCTGGAAAGCCGGATCGTCACCCTGTTCCTGGCCCTGATCGTGGCGGTGCAGGTGATCGGCCTGCTGGTGATCCAGCGCGGCATCGACAGCAATGCCCGCCAGTCCATCAGCAGCGAACTCAATAACGGCGCTAAAGTGTTTAGCCGTCTGCTGGACCAGAACGCGCAAAGCCTGCGGTTCGGCGCCCGGCTGCTGGCGCGCGACACGGCCTTCGTGGCCGCCATCGGCAACAATGATGAAAGCGACCGCGCCACCATCGAGTCGGCCCTGGTCAACAGCGGGCGCCGCATCAAGGCCACGCTGACCATGCTGATCAGCGCCGAACGCCATATCAGTGTGTCGACCAACAATGCCCAGGCGGCAGCGCTGGAAAAGCTCGTGCTGAGCATGCTCGACCAGGCCGAGCAGGGCGACGGCGCCAACGGCATCGCCATTGTTGAGCGGCGCCCGTACCAGATCGTCGTCATGCCGGTCAAGGCGCCCATCACCATCGGCTGGATCGTGATGACCTTCCCCATCGACCGCCAGCTGGCCACCGACATGCGCGAAGTGTCCTCGCTGCACACCACCATCCTGACCCACGACCCCAAGGGCGGCTGGCAGGCCGTCGGCTCGACCTTCCTCGCGCCCTCCGCGAGCGCCGCCGTGGCCCAGTTGCAAGCCTTGCCCCAGACGCCCGCCGGCCCCTTCGACCTGACGGTGGAGGCCAACAAATACAGCGCCCGCTTGCTGCTGATCGGCCAGGACGGGCCGCAAACGGCCAGCGTGATGCTGGCCCGTTCCATCGACGAGGCGACGGAAGACTACCAGCGGCTGGAGCGCTGGCTGATCGGCCTGACCCTGGCCGGCATCGCCGTCTCGGCCGTCGCCAGCGTGCTGACGGCCAAGCGCATCGCCCAGCCCCTGAGCGCGCTGGCCGTCACGGCCAAGCGGCTGGAGCAGGGCGACTATCAGGGCCAGATCGACGTCAGCCGCCAGGACGAGATCGGCGCCCTGGCCCACGCCTTCGACAGCATGCGCGACGGGATCGCCCGCCGCGAACAGGAAATCAGCCGGCTGGCCTACCGCGACACGCTGACCAACCTGCCCAACCGGGCCCAGTTCCTGCGCATGCTCGAGGAGGCGCTGGCCGAGGCGCGCAAGCTCGATGGCACCGTGTTCGTGCTGATGATGGACCTGGACCGTTTCAAGCACGTCAACGACGTCATGGGCCAGAGTTTCGGCGACGCCCTGTTGCGCCAGGTGGCGGACCGGCTGCAAAAACTGCTGGCCGGCTACCACCACGCCTCGCCCCAGGTGGCGCGGCTGGGCGGCGACGAGTTTGCCGTCCTGCTGCCCGGCGCCAGCCAGGAGCAGGCCAGGAACCTGGCCGGGGAAATCGCCCAGACGCTGGAAACGCCGCTGTCGCTGGAAGACCAGATGGTCGACATCGGAGCCGGCATCGGCATCGCCGGCTATCCGGCCCACGCCCTGGATGCGGAAACACTGCTGAGCATGGCGGAAGTGGCCATGTACGCGGCCAAGCTGCGCAACGACGGCGCCGTGGTCTACGACAGCTCGATCGACAAGGGCAGCGAGCAAAGCCTGTCGCTGCTGACGGAATTGCGCGGCGCCATTGAGCGCAACGAATTCCGTCTGTTCGTGCAGCCGAAGATACGCTTCGACACGGGTGAAGTGGTGGGGGCCGAGGCGTTGGTGCGCTGGGTCCACCCGGAGCGGGGCAATGTATTCCCGGACGAATTCATCCCGTTCGCCGAGCAGACCGGCTTCATCCGCAAGCTCACGCGCTGGGTGCTGGAGCAGTCCGCGGCCCTGTGCCAGAACCTGGACGCGGCCGGCATCCACTTGAAAATTTCCGTCAACCTGTCCACCCGCGACCTGATGGACCAGGACTTGCCGACCAAGTTCCGCGAGCTGCTGGAACGGCGCCGGTTGTCGGCCTCGTCGTTCTGCCTGGAGATCACGGAGAGTGCCATCATGGACGACCCCGTGCGCGCCCAGCAGACGCTGGAGCGGCTCCATGCCATGGGCCTGGAACTGTCGATCGACGATTTCGGCACCGGCTATTCCTCGCTGGCCTACCTCAAGCGCCTGCCAGTCAACGAACTGAAGATCGACAAATCCTTCGTGCTGAACATGGAAAGCGATGCGGGCGACGTGATGATCGTGCGTTCCACCATCCAGCTGGGCCACAACCTGGGCTTGCGCGTGGTGGCCGAAGGGGTGGAGAGCGAGGCCGTGTGGCACCAGCTCAAGAGCATGAAGTGCGACCAGGGGCAGGGCTATTACATGAGCCGCCCCATCCCGGCCGACCAGCTGCTGCTGTGGATGCAGCAATGGCGGGCGCCCGCGCCGCCCACCATGCCCGTGCCGGCCCCTGCCAGCCTGACACTTGCCAAATAAAAAATGTATTGTCAACGTTGCTAACATTTTAAATTTGCATCGAGACACGTTATCATCGTTCCGCGCGCACGCCATCGATCTTGCGCCGCCATCTACAACGTTGACACGGAACCCTACATGCAAATACGACGCGCATCCCTTCTTTTCACCCTGATCGCCGGCCTGGGCGGCAGCGCTGTGGCGCAGCAATGCCCGGCCAACGGCCAGGGCCTGCAGTATCCGCTCACCCGCACGGTGGAACAGCAGGACAATTACCACGGCACCACGGTGGCCGATCCCTACCGCTGGCTGGAGGATGCCAACAGCGCCGATACCCACGCCTGGGTCGAAGCCCAGAACACCCTGACGCAAGGTTACCTGGCCCAGATTCCCGGCCGTGACGCGATCCGCCAGCGGCTGACCAAGCTGTGGAATTTCGAGCGCTTCTCGGTGCCGTTCAAGGAAGGCGGCCGCTATTTCTACAGCCGCAACGACGGCCTGCAAAACCAGGCAGTGCTCTATACGGTCAAATCGCTGGCCGACACGCCGCGCATGCTGCTGGATCCGAACACGCTGGCCGCCGACGGCACCGTGGCGCTGGCCGGCCTGGCCGTCAGCCCGGACGGCAAATACCTGGCCTACAGCACGGCCGCATCGGGCTCGGACTGGAACGAAATCCGGGTGCGCGACATCGAAACGGGCAAGGACACGAGCGACCATATCCGGTGGGTCAAGTTCTCCAACACGGCCTGGCTGCGCGACGGTTCCGGCTTTTTCTACAGCCGCTACGACGAACCCAAGGAAGCGACCAAGCTGGCCGACGTGAACTACTTCCAGAAGCTGTACTTCCACAAGATGGGCACGCCGCAAGGCAGCGACACCCTGGTCTACGAACGTCCCGACCACAAGGACTGGGGCTTCGGCGGCGAGGTAAGCAATGACGGTCGCTATCTCATCATCACGGCCTCGCAAGGCACCGAGCGCAAGAACCGCCTCTACTACAAGGACCTGCGCGCCAAGGACAGCAAGGTGGTGCCCCTGCTGGAGGACTTCGACGCGGCCTACAACTTCATCGACAACGACGGCCCCGTATTCTGGTTCCGCACCGACCTGAAGGCGCCGCGCGCACGCATCATCACCATCGACACCCGCAAGCCGCAGCCGGCCAACTGGAAGGAAATCGTGCCGGAGAGCGCGCAGACGCTGGTGTCGGCCAACATCGTCAACCAGCAACTGGTGGCTGACTACCTGAGCGATGCCCATAGCCAGGTCACCGTCTACGACCTGCACGGCAAGCGCCTGCACGACGTGGAACTGCCCGGCATCGGTTCGGCGGGCGGCTTCCAGGGCAAGCGCACGGATACGGAAACGTTCTACTCCTACACCAGCTTCACCACGCCATCGACCATCTACCGCTACGATATGAAGACGGGCAAGAGCAGCGTCTACCGCCAGCCCAAGGTGGACTTCGACCCGTCCGCGTACGAGACGCGCCAGCAGTTCTTCACCAGCCGCGACGGCACGCGCGTGCCCATGTTCATCGTGTCCAAAAAAGGGCTGAAACTGGATGGCAACAACCCGACCTACCTGTACGGCTACGGCGGCTTCAACATCTCGCTCACGCCATCGTTCTCGGTGGCCAACCTGGCCTGGGTCGAAATGGGCGGTGTGTACGTGATGGCTAACCTGCGCGGCGGCGGCGAATACGGCGAGGCGTGGCACGCGGCCGGCACCAAGCTGCAAAAGCAGAACGTGTTCGACGACTTCATCGGCGCCGCCGAGTGGCTGGTGCAGAACAAGGTTACCTCGCCAGCGCGCCTGGCGATCGGCGGCGGCAGCAACGGCGGCCTGCTGGTGGGCGCGGTAATGACCCAGCGGCCCGACCTGTTTGCCGCCGCGATCCCGCAAGTGGGCGTGCTGGACATGCTGCGCTTCCACAAGTTCACCATCGGCTGGGCCTGGACGTCGGACTACGGCTCGTCCGATAACGCCGACGAATTCAATGCGCTGCTCAAATACTCGCCGCTGCACAACCTGAAGAAGGGCACCTGCTACCCGGCCACCATGATTACCACGGCCGACCATGACGACCGCGTGGTGCCGGCGCACAGCTTCAAGTTCGCCGCCACGGCGCAGGCTGACCAGGGCGGTGCGGCCCCCATCCTGATCCGCATCGACACCAAGGCGGGGCACGGCGCCGGCAAGCCCACCACCAAGCAGATCGAGGAGGTGACCGATCGCTGGGGCTTCCTGACCCGCGCGCTGCATATGGAACAGCCGACCCAGGTTGCTGGAAAATAATCGCACCAATCTTGTGCGTGCGCGCCGAACGCGCACGCTTTTGATCCACGCGACTCGCCGCCCGTGCGCCACTTGCTGGTGCGCGGGCGGTCGCTGGAAAGCCAGGCGCGCATCTATCGCACAAACATAGTGCTACCCGTCCTACCTACTCACCGTCAAATGCATCATTATGGTGCGCAATTAGTGTGGCAATCAGGTCTAAAAAATAATATTCAATAAAATCAAATACTTGAAAAACTGCACCAAAATGGTACGGTTATTGCTTAAAGGAATACATCTTTACTTTTTGATGCATTCTTTTGGGGAGTAGTTTGATGGGTGGATACAAAGAAGGCGCCGACGCACTGTTTATCTTGCTCGGTGCAATCATGATTTTGGCGATGCATGCCGGTTTTGCTTTCCTGGAGCTGGGCACGGTAAGAAAGAAGAACCAGGTTAACGCCCTGGTCAAGATCCTGGTCGATTTTGCCATTTCGACCATCGCTTATTTTTTCGTCGGTTACAGCATCGCCTATGGCATTAATTTCTTCTCGGCCGCGGACGTGCTGGCGGCCAAGAACGGCTATGAACTGGTCAAGTTCTTCTTCCTGCTGACTTTTGCCGCCGCTATCCCCGCCATTATTTCCGGCGGCATCGCCGAGCGGGCCCGCTTTCATCCGCAACTGATCGCCACCGCCTTGCTGGTCGGCCTGGTCTATCCTTTCTTCGAGGGCATGGTGTGGAACCATCGCTTCGGCCTGCAGGAGTGGCTGGCGCAAGCGTTCGGCGCCGAGTTCCATGACTTTGCCGGCTCCGTCGTGGTGCACGCCGTCGGCGGCTGGGTTGCGCTGCCGGCCGTGCTGCTGCTGGGCGCGCGCCGCGGCCGCTACATGAAGAACGGCGCCATCGCCGCCCACCCGCCATCGTCGATTCCCTTCCTGGCGCTGGGCGCGTGGATCCTGACGGTGGGCTGGTTCGGCTTTAACGTCATGAGCGCCCAGGCGCTGGACAAGATGAACGGCCTGGTCGCCGTCAATTCGCTGATGGCCATGGTGGGCGGCACGCTGGTTGCACTCCTGCTGGGCAAGAACGACCCGGGCTTCGTCTACAACGGTCCGCTGGCCGGCCTGGTGGCCGTGTGTGCCGGTTCCGACCTGATGCACCCGCTGGGCGCACTGGTTACGGGCGCCATCGCCGGCGCCATCTTCGTGGCCATGTTCACGCTGGCGCAGAACAAGTGGAAGATCGACGACGTACTGGGCGTATGGCCGCTGCATGGTTTGTGCGGCGCCTGGGGCGGTGTGGCGGCCGGCATCTTCGGCCTCAAGTCGCTGGGCGGCGTGGGCGGGGTGTCGTTCGGTGCGCAATGCATAGGCACCGGCTTGGGTGTGGTGATTGCGCTGGCCGGCGGCTTTGCCATCTACGGTGTACTGAAGGCCACGCTGGGCCTGCGCCTGGATCCGGAAGACGAATTCCAGGGCGCCGACCTGGCCATCCACCGCATCTCCTCCACGCCGGAGCGTGAATCTAACTGGTAATTGCCAGCCGCATCGGGCGCGCCATGCGTCCGATGCGTGTCCTCCAGATCAGCGGTGGATCACCACCAGCAGCGCCTTGGCTTCCGTCTTGCCCGCGTTGCGGATCGCATGGGGCACGTCGGCCGGGTAGCGTGCCGTCCCGCCCAGTTTCACTTTCTTCTTGTGGACGCCAGCTTCCACTTCCACCGCGCCGTGCAGTAGCGTCAGGTGCTCGCTCGCGCCCGGGTCATGTGGCTGCGAGACCAGCTCGCCGCCCGGCGCCAGCGTCAATTCATACCATTCGTATTTCCCCGCCAGTTCCATCGGCCCCAGGATGCGCAGCACATAGCCGGCATGCTGGCCGGGCAGGGTGGGCGTCTCGTGCGCGTCCACCACGCGGATGGTTTCCGTATCCTTGTTGTCCACGCTGGCCAGCAGTTCTCCGATCTGCACGCCCAGCGCATTGGCCAGGCGCCAGGTGATGGCGATGGTAGGGTTGGCTTTCTCGCGCTCGATCTGCGACAGCATCGATTTCGAGACGCCGGCGATGCGCGACAAGTCTTCCAGGGTCAGTCCGCGGGCCAGGCGCAGGCGCTGCAGCGCCGCACCGACTTCCGGTGGTGCGTTCGTCGAAACAGGTGTTTTCATTGTTTTATTCGGCGGAAGGGGTAAATTTTGCGTAAATCTGTCGGAAAAGGGCGGCAAGAACCGCACGTGAACGGGTTGCCAAGTTCACTGGCCTTCGGTAATATTCGATATATTGAATTTTAGTTCGAGATAGCGGATTTCGATGGCGACTCGGGAAACAGGAGTAAACTTCCTGTCAGAGATGCCCTGCGGAACACGGTACAACATAGTGCAAGGACAGGTCAAGCGGCCGTCCGCGCCACCCATACGAGGACCATCATGACCGACCAAGCAAAAGACGCCTTCTTCAGCGGCCTGCAGCAGAACCTGGATCAACTGCGCGAACAGGGCCTGTACAAGCCGGAGCGTGTGCTGTCGTCGCGCCAGGGGGCGGAGGTCATGGGCCAGGACGGGCGCAAGCTGATCAATATGTGCGCCAATAACTACCTGGGCCTGTCGGGCGAGGAATGGGTGGCCCAGGCTTCCATCGCCGCCACCGAGAAATATGGTTATGGCCTGTCGTCGGTGCGCTTCATCTGCGGCACCCAGACCGTGCACAAACAGCTGGAACAGGCCATCTCGAAGTTCCTCGGCACCGAAGACACCATCCTGTACGCGGCCGCCTTCGACGCCAACGGCGGCGTATTCGAGCCGCTGTTCGACGAGAACGACGCCATCATCTCCGACGCGCTGAACCACGCCTCCATCATCGACGGCATCCGCCTGTGCAAGGCGGCCCGCTTCCGCTACGCCCACAACGACATGGCCGACCTGGAAGCGCAATTGCAGGCCGCCGCCGGCAAGCGCCACAAGCTGATCGTCACCGACGGCGTGTTCTCGATGGACGGCACCATCGCCCAGCTCGACAAGATCTGCGACCTGGCCGACAAGTACGGCGCGCTGGTCATGATCGACGAGTGCCACGCCTCCGGCTTCATGGGCGCCACCGGCCGCGGCACGCACGAGCACCATAACGTCATGGGCCGCATCGACATCATCACCGGCACCCTGGGCAAGGCCCTCGGGGGCGCCATGGGTGGCTTTACTTCGGCGCGCAAGGAAGTGATCGACATGCTGCGCCAGAAATCCCGTCCTTATCTGTTCTCGAATACGCTGGCGCCGTCGATCGCCGGCGCCTCGCTGGCCGTGCTGGAGCGCCTGTCGGCGTCGACCGAACTGCGCGACCGCCTGCACGAGAACACTGCCTATTTCCGCAAGGAGATCGAACGCATCGGCTTCACCATCAAGCCGGGTACCCACCCGGTGGTGCCGGTGATGCTGTTCGATGCGCCGGTCGCGCAAAAGTTCGCTGCACGAATGTATGAGCTGGGTGTTCTGCTCAGCGGCTTCTTCTACCCGGTGGTCCCCATGGGCCAGGCGCGCGTGCGCGTGCAGCTGTCCGCTGCCCACACCCGCGAGCAGCTCGACACCGTACTCAAGGCATTCGAACAGGCAGGCCGCGAACTGGGCCTGCTGCCGACCCAAGCACAATGAAAATAGTCAGGAACAACAACATGGAACGAATTCTCGTCATCGGCGCCAACGGCCAGATCGGCAGCGAGCTGGTGGAAGCGCTGGCAGCCCAGCACGGCGCCAACAATGTGATCGCCAGCGATGTCAGCCCTGCCAACCTGCACAAGGCGGCGCGCTACATCCAGCTCAACGTGCTCGATAAGGACACCCTGGCCGGCCTGGTCGCGCAAGAGGGCATCACCCAGGTCTACCAGCTGGCGGCCATGCTGTCGGCCACGGGCGAAGCGGCGCCGCTCAAGGCCTGGACGCTCAACATGGACGGCCTGCTCAACATCCTGGAAGTGGCGCGCGAGCGCGGCGCGGTCGGCAAACCGCTGCGCATCTTCTGGCCATCGTCGATCGCCGCCTTCGGCCCCAACACGCCGGCCGACCAGACCCCGCAACTGACGGTGATGGACCCGACCACCATCTACGGCATCAGCAAGCTGGCCGGCGAGCGCTTGTGCGAATACTACTTCCTGAAATACGGCGTGGACGTGCGCAGCATCCGCTACCCCGGCATCATCAGCTACAAGTCGCCTCCGGGCGGCGGCACCACCGACTATGCCATCTCGATCTTCCATTCGGCCCTGCGCGGCGAATGTTACGAGTGCTTCCTCGGCCCGCAGTCCACGCTGCCGATGATCTACATGCCCGACGCCATCCGCGCCACCATCGAACTGATGGACGCGCCGGCCGCACAGATCAAGGTGCGTTCGGCCTACAACGTGGCCGGGGTGTCGTTCAACCCGGAACAGCTGGCCGCCGCCATCACGCGCAAGGTGTCCAACTTCCGCATCGCCTACAAGCCCGACAGCCGCCAGGCCATCGCCGACACCTGGCCCAAGAGCCTGGACGACAGCGCCGCCACGGCCGACTGGGGCTGGACCGCCCGGATCGGCATCGAGCAGATGGTGGAAGACATGCTGGCCAACGTGGACGTCAGCCTGGGCAAGGCGGCCTGATCGCGGACCGGCAGCAAAACAATACAAATAATATAAAACAAAGCGAGACAAACGATGGACATGAGCGTATTTGACCTGTTTAAGATCGGCATCGGGCCATCCAGTTCCCACACCGTGGGGCCGATGGTGGCTGCGCGCCGCTTCCTGGTCGAATGCGGTGCGCTGGACGACGTCGTGTCCGTCGAAGCGGCGCTGTATGGTTCGCTGGCCCTGACGGGCGTGGGCCACGCCACCGACAAGGCCGTCATCCTGGGTCTGATGGGCGAAACGCCGCAGGGCGTGGAGCCTACCCGGGTCGACGCCATGCTGGCCGCGGCCGAGGCGGCGGGCGAACTGGCGCTGCTGGGCAGTCACAAGGTACCGTTCAGGATGGCCTCCGGCCTGCTGTTCCACAAGACCGAATCGCTGCCCGAGCACCCGAACGGCATGCGCTTTACCGTCAAGCGGGCCAACGGCAGCACCGTCAGCAAGGTGTACTACTCCGTCGGCGGCGGCTTTATCCGGGAGGAGGGCGAAGGGCAGGAAGCGGATGCGAGCCGTCCGGCCAGCGCCATCCCTTACCGTTTCGACACCATGGCCCAGCTGCTCGAACATGGCCAGGCCAGCGGCCTGACCATCCCGCAGATGTTGCGCGCCAACGAGTGCGTCAAGATCAGCAGCGAGGAACTGGACGCGGGCGTGGACCGCATCTGGCAGGTGATGCGCGACTGTATCGCCAAGGGCCTCGACACGCCGGGCCAGCTGCCGGGCGGCCTGCACGTCAAGCGCCGCGCCGCCAATCTGTGGCGCCAGGCCACCGATACCAAGGCGTCGGGCAACCATGCCAACGACTTGCCGCACGACGCGCTGCACCAGGTGTCGCTGTACGCCATGGCCGTCAACGAGGAAAACGCGGCCGGCGGCCGCGTGGTGACGGCGCCCACCAACGGCGCGGCCGGCATCATCCCGGCCGTGCTGCGCTACTACGCGGAAGACTGCCGGCCCAGCGATCCCGTGACGGGGGTGCGCAACTTCATGCTCACGGCGGCCGCCATCGGCATGCTGTGCAAGCGTAACGCCTCCATCTCCGGCGCCGAAATCGGTTGCCAGGGCGAGGTGGGCGTGGCCTGCGCCATGGCGGCGGCCGGGCTGGTTGCGGCCCTGGGCGGCAGCAACCAGCAGATCGAAAACGCGGCCGAAATCGGCATCGAGCACCACCTGGGCATGACTTGCGACCCGATCGGCGGCCTGGTACAGATTCCCTGCATCGAACGCAACGGCATGGGCGCCGTCAAGGCCATCACGGCCGCCTCGCTCGCGCTGAAGGGCGACGGCACCCATTTCGTCAGCCTGGACGAAGTGATCGAGACCATGCGCCAGACGGGCGCCGACATGCAGGCCAAGTACAAGGAAACGTCGCTGGGCGGGCTGGCGATCCACGTCATCACCGTCAATCACGCCGCATGTTGACGTACTTTCAATACCCGTAAAACAACGCGGATTTCACGGGAAAGGTCCGGTCGCACTATAATATGTGCCCAACGCATCGTTTTGCCACACGCTGTTCGCTCAACTGGACCTTTCTAATCTATGCAATACGTGTCTACCCGCGCCGCCGCATCGGCCGCCGCCTCGTCTTCCCAACAATTTTCCGACATCCTGCTGGGCGGCCTCGCGCCGGACGGCGGCCTGTACCTGCCGACCTCCTATCCGCAAGTGACCGGCGCCGAGCTCGATGCATGGCGCCAGCTGTCCTATGCCGACCTGGCCTACGAGATCCTGCGGAAGTTCGCGACCGACATTCCCGAAGCGGACCTGCGCGCGCTGACCGCCAAGACCTACACCAAGGAAGTCTATTGCAACGCCCGCAAGGGTGAGAAGGCCAGCCAGATCACGCCGCTGCGCGTGCTGGAAGAGCGCGAGGACGGCACGCGCCTGGTGCTGCAAGCCCTGTCGAACGGCCCCACGCTGGCCTTCAAGGACATGGCCATGCAATTGCTGGGCAACCTGTTCGAATACACGCTGGCCAAGCATGACGCACAACTGAACATCTTCGGCGCCACCTCGGGCGACACCGGCAGCGCGGCCGAATACGCCATGCGCGGCAAGAAGGGCATCCGCGTCTTCATGCTGTCGCCGCACAAGAAGATGAGCGCGTTCCAGACGGCCCAGATGTTCAGCCTGCAGGACCCGAACATCTTCAACATCGCCGTCGAGGGCGTGTTCGACGATTGCCAGGACATGGTCAAGGCGGTCTCCAACGACCTGCCGTTCAAAGCCAAACAGAAGATCGGCACCGTCAACTCCATCAACTGGGCGCGCGTCGTGGCGCAGGTGGTGTACTACTTCCGCGGCTACCTGGCCGCCACCACCAGCAACGACCAGAAAGTCTCGTTCACCGTCCCATCGGGCAATTTCGGCAACATCTGCGCTGGCCACATCGCCCGCATGATGGGCCTGCCGATCGACAAGCTGGTGGCCGCCACCAACGAAAACGACGTGCTGGACGAATTCTTCCGCACCGGTGTGTACCGCGTGCGCAAGTCGGCCGAGACCTACCACACCAGCAGCCCGTCGATGGACATCTCCAAGGCGTCCAACTTCGAGCGCTTCGTGTACGACCTCGTTGGCCGCGACGGCGACCGCACCCGCGCCCTGTTCCAGAAAGTGGAAACCCACGGCGGCTTCGACCTGTCGGGCAAGCCTGGCAGCGACGGCGACGAATTCAAGCTGGTGTCGAAGTACGGCTTCAAGTCCGGCAAATCGACCCATCAGGACCGGCTGGACACCATCCGCGACGTGTCCGACGACTTCGGCATCACCATCGACACCCACACGGCCGACGGCATCAAGGTCGCCCGCGAGAACCTGGAGCCGGGCGTGACGATGATCGTGCTGGAGACGGCGCTGGCCGCCAAGTTCAACGAAACCATCCTCGACGCGCTGGGCGTGGACGCCGAGCGTCCGGCCGGCTTCGAAAACATCGAGGCGCTGCCGCAGAAGTTCGTCGTCATGCCGGCCGACGTGGAGAAGATGAAAGCCTACATCGCCGCCAACACCGGCCTGTAACGCGGCATCAGGGAGCAAAGGAGTACGCCAACCATGAGCGAATACAAGCCCAAACCGATGCTGGCGGTGAGCGAGGCGCTGGCCTTCATGCTGTCGGCCGCGCGCCCGGTCGCGGAAATCGAAACCATCCCCACGCTGGCCGCCAACGGCCGGGTGCTGGCCAAGGCCCAGGTGTCGGAGATGAACGTGCCGGCGCGGGACAACACGCAAATGGACGGCTACGCCGTGCGCTCGGCCGATTGCGCCGACGGCGCGGCCACGCTGACGGTGTCGCAGCGGATACCGGCCGGCCACGTCGGCCAGCCGCTGCTGCCCGGCACGGCGGCCCGCATCTTCACCGGCGCACTGATACCGGAAGGGGCGGACGCCGTCGTCATGCAGGAGCAATGCGAAGCGACGGAAACCGTCGTCACCGTGCGCCATGCGCCCAAGCCGGGCGAGTGGATACGGCGCGCCGGCGAGGACATCACCAACGGCAGCATCATCCTGCCGGCCGGCACCCGGCTGCGCAGCCAGGAGCTGGGTCTTGCCGCTTCCGTCGGGCTGGCGCAGCTGCCGGTGCGGCGCAAGCTCAAAGTGGCCGTGTTCTTCACCGGCGACGAACTGACCATGCCGGGCGAACCGCTGGCGCCGGGCGCCATCTACAATTCCAACCGTTTCACGCTGCGCGCGCTGCTGGAGAATCTGGGCTGCGAGATCAGCGACTTCGGCATCGTGCCCGATTCGCTGGACGCCACCCGCGCCGTGCTGCGCGACTGCGCGCGGCAGAACGACCTGATTATCACTTCCGGCGGCGTGTCCGTCGGCGAGGAAGACCACATCAAGCCGGCCGTGGAAGCGGAAGGCAAGCTCAATATGTGGCAGATCGCCGTCAAGCCGGGCAAGCCGCTGGCCTTCGGCGAGGTGCAGCAGGCCTTCTTTATCGGCCTGCCGGGCAATCCGGTGTCGAGCTACATCACCTTTTTGATGTTCGTGCGGCCCTTCATCCTGCGCCTGCAGGGCGTGGAAGACAGCCGCGCGCTCACGCCGCGCGCCTATCCGATGCGGGCCGATTTCGACTGGACCAAACCGGATCGCCGCAACGAATTCCTGCGGGCCCGCTTCAACGACAAGGGCGGCCTTGATCTGTTTACCAACCAGAGTTCCGGTGTGCTGACCTCCACGGTGTGGGGCGACGGCGTGATCGACAACCCGCCTGGCCGCAGCATCATGGCCGGCGACACCGTACGATTTATACCGTTTAGCGAATTGCTGCACTAGCAGCGCGCTGGACCAACCAGAAGACAGAAATGACGATGAATATTACGCTGCGATTCTTTGCCAGCGTGCGCGAGACCCTCGGCACCTCCACCGAAACGCTGACCCTTCCGGCCGGCGCGGCCACCGTGGGCGACGTGCGCGCCCACCTGGTGGCGCGCGGCGGCAAGTGGGCCGCCGCACTGGGCGAAGGCCGCGCGCTGCGCATGGCCTGCAACCAGGTGATGTGCGCCGCCGACACGGCCGTCAGCGATGGCTGCGAAGTGGCCTTCTTCCCGCCGGTAACGGGCGGCTGAGCGCATCGGCCCCGGCATCATCTGCCGTTTCGCCACCCGACCTGGACCTGCCGCCTTAGCCATCCTTCCCGGACTGACAGCCGCCACGCCAGCATCGGGCCCCGGCTTTCAGTAACAGTTTTCAGATCGGTGACATGCAGTCCAGTATTCCACAATTTCGCGTTGCCGTAATCGGCGGCGGTCCCGCCGGCCTGATGGCGGCCCAGACTCTGGCGCAGGGCGGGGCGCACGTCGACCTGTACGACGCCATGCCTTCCGTCGGCCGCAAGTTCCTGCTGGCCGGGCGCGGCGGCATGAACATCACCCACGCGGAACCCTATCCCGACTTCGTCACCCGCTACGGCAAGGCTGCCGCGGCCCTGCGTCCCATGCTGGACGCGTTCGGCCCGCAGGACGTGCGCGACTGGGTGCACGGCCTGGGCGTGGACACCTTCGTCGGCACTTCCGGCCGCGTGTTCCCGACCGATATGAAAGCGGCGCCGTTGCTGCGGGCCTGGCTGCACCGGCTGCGCGAGCAGGGCGTGCAGTTCCACATGCGCCATCGCTGGCTGGGCTGGCGCGACGGCGCCTTGCTGCTGGCCGGCCCGGACGGCGAAGTAACGCCGCAAGCGGACGCGGTGGTGCTCGCCCTCGGCGGCGGCAGCTGGGCCAGGCTCGGTTCCGACGGCGCATGGCTGCCGCTGCTGGCCGAACGTGGCGTGGCGCTGGCGCCGCTGGTGGCGGCCAATTGCGGCTTCGATGTCGACTGGAGCGAGCATTTCAGCAGCCGCTATGCCGGCCATCCGCTGACCACGGTCGCCATCCTGTCGACGGACGCGCAGGGCCAGCCGCTGCGCAAGCAGGGCCAGTTCGTGGTCACGGCCGGCGGGGTGGAGGGAAGTTTGATCTATGCCCTGTCGGCCGCGCTGCGCGACCAGATCGCGGCCGACGGCGGCACCACCATCTTCCTCGACCTGTTGCCGGATCTGACCGGACAGCGGGTGCTCGATGAAGTGCAGCGCCCGCGCGGTGCCCGCTCCATGTCCAGCCATCTGCAAAGCCGGCTGGGACTGAAGGGCGTGAAAGCGGGTCTGCTGCGCGAATGCCTGGGCGCCGATGACTACGGCGATCCGCAACCGCTGGCGGCCGCCATCAAGGCGCTGCCGGTGCGCTTGCTGCGGCCCCGTCCCATCGACGAAGCGATCAGCAGCGCCGGCGGCGTGCGTTTCGACGCACTCGAGGGCACGATGCTGAACGCGCTGCCCGGCGTCTTCGTGGCTGGCGAGATGGTCGATTGGGAGGCGCCCACGGGCGGCTATCTGCTGACGGCCTGCCTGGCCGGCGGCCAGGCGGCGGGGCGGCAAGCGCTGGCCTGGTTGCAGGCGGCGCCGGAGCGCGCGACGCACTGAGGACTCGCTGCGCCAGGTTGACGACTGCCTGCCGCCAGGCTGAGGATTGCCGGCGGCACCGCCGGCTGGAGCCGGCATAGCTGCCCGAAGCGGTGACGATCGATGCGTCGTCAGGCGCTTACTGATCCCACGTCACTTCGCCGGAGCCCGTGCGGCTCACGTTGCGGTTGTCTGGATTGCCGTGCACGCGGATGTCGCCGCTGCCGCGCAGGGTCAGGTCGGCCTTCTGCTTGGCGAAGACGGCCGTCGTGCCCGAACCGTTCAGGTTCACGCTGACCTGGTCCGACGCCAGGTGCTGGGCATCCAGGTCCCCCGATCCCGTCAGTTCTGCGTTCAGCGTCTTGCAACTGCCGGTGGACGTGATCTGCCCCGAGCCGACCATTTCCAGCGCCACGTTCTCGCTGTTGCCCGCGTTGAGGTTCAAGTCGCCCGTGCCATGCACGCCGGCCGCCAGCTGCTTGTAGCGGCCATTGAACGTCACGTTGCCCGAGCCGTGCAGGGCCAGCTTGAACTTCTCGCCGCTGAAGCCGTTGACGGTGGCGTCGCCGCTGCCGTGCACATTCAGTTCCTGTAGCGCCGGCAGCACCATCACCACTTGCAGCGGCAGGCGATGGTGCAACAGCATGCCCTTGGGGCCGATGTGGACCGTGTTGCCGTCGAGCGCAGTCTCCACGTTGCCCAGCAGGCGCTGTTCGCCCCGCACCTTCATGTAGGGCGTGTCGCCCTGGGTCAGCGTCAGGTCGATGGGGCCGTTCAGCACGACCACCGTGATGTCCTTGCCGATCTTGCGCACCTCGCTGCCCGGCGCGCGGCCGGCGGCGCTGGACGGATTGCTGCGCCCATAGGAACGCAGCATGCTGTACGACACCCCGATCAGCAGGAACGCCAGCAGCAGCAGGCTGGTTGCAACTTTAAGTAATCCACGCATTCTGTACTCCGATTCCTTGCTTGCGACGGGGGCGGTGGCCTCAGCGGCCCCGCAGCAGCGACATATTCATTTGCGCGTAGCGTTTCAGGCCCGCCACCGTGAAGCGCGTGATGACCAGGCTGACGAGGCACAGGGCAATGCCGGCCAACACCATGCCCAGCCCCACCAGCGTCTGGGTGGTGCGCGCGCCGTGATCGAAATCGGTGGTGACCCGCAGGTCGCCGTTGGCCACGGCCTCGGCCCGCTCCAGCAGGTGAGGCGCGCGCGGCTCCGGATCGCCATCTTCGGCCGGCGCCGGGTCGACAAACAACCGTATGCCCATCTTGTTGATGGCCATGCGTGCTTCCAGCGCCGGATCGTCCGAGCCGTCGTGGTCGAGCGGGGCCAACTGGCGCAGCGGGCCTTCCAGCGCCAGTTCGTTCTGGCCCGACAGGCCGCTGGCCGTGACGGCGATGCCGCAAATATAGAAGGCGAACGCGCTGGCGTAGAGGGCCATCAGCAGCGCGCCGTAGACCATGGCGGGAATGACCATGAACAGATTGAACAGGGCCAGGCCGGCGAACGACATCGTCATGCGCAGCAGGGTGGCTGGGTTCTTGCTTTGTTCATAAGCATGCAGATGCCGGCTGGCGCGCAGCGTCATGGCAACCTTGCGCGGCTCGTCGAGCTCGCGCGCGATCTCGGCCTCGCTGCGGCCCACCGTCAGTCCGTCGATAAACTGCTGCTCGTAGTACGCCAGGGTCTTGGCCACCGTGTCCGGCGGCAAGCCCGTCATGGCCCGCCTGAGGGTGTCCAGATATTCCTGTTTGTTCATCTCGATGCTGCTCTCGTTATCTGTTGTGCAATGCCGGCTCCCCCGCGGCCATCGCGGCCTGCGCCTGCGGATGGTGGCGGTTCTGGCCCTCGCCCGGCACCAGTCCCGGCTCCGTCTGCACGATGGCCGCGGTGCTGGCCGCCACCAGGGCCAGCACGGCGATGATCTTGATGCTCAGTGCAATGTTCATTTCTACCCCCCGCAATGCTCCTGCTGCCGATGATGCGACTGTACGCAAGTAGCATCGCGCCAGCCAGTGGCGTGCGACAGGATGCGCATTTGACGGGGCAGGCGACCGAATCCGGGGATCAGGGCGGGGTATTCCACAGGCCGGACGCGGCGCCGGCGCCGCTGCGCACGGCCGATTCCAGGGTGGCCGGGTAGTCGCTGGCCGTGTAATCGCCGGCAATGGCCAGCCGCGCCAGGCCCGTGGCGTTGCCCGGGCGGTCCAGTCCCGGCACGCAGGCGAAGGTGGCCCGCTTTTCCGTGATCACCCTGAACCACTTGGGCAGGCCCAGTTCCGGGCGCTGGAACACGTCGGCCAGCTGCACGGCGACCGCTTCGGCCAGCAATGCCTGCCCCTGTTCGGCGGCGGCGCCGGACGCGCTCACCACCACCGCCAGCAGGCCCGCATTGCGCGCATCGAGCTGGCCGCGGTCGAATACGAACTGGCCCCACTGGTAGCGCTCCGGCGCATCGAGCAGGGCGAAGAAGGGCAGGTCCAGCCGCACGGCGCTGTCGTATTGCAGGTAGCAGGTGGTGATGGCCTCCGGCTCGAACGCCGTCAGGCGGGCGCACAGGGCGGTCAGGTCGGCGTCCGGGATCCCGTGCAGCAGCACGGCCGCCTGGCTGGCCGAGGTGGCCAGCACCACGCCGTCGAACGGTTGCTCCAGCTGGCCGCCCACGGCTTCGCCGCTGGCGCTCACTTGCCAGCGTCCGTCGGGCAGCCGGGCCAGGCCCTGGACCTTGGCCCCCGTGCGGACGGCGCCGCCGCGGCTTTGCAGATAGCTTTGCGCCGCGGCCGGGAACAGGGCCGTCAGGTCGGCGCGGGGCAGCAGCATGTCCGAGGCGCGACGGCGGGCGCCCAGGCTGTCGCGCAGCACGTTGAGAAAGACCTGGGCCGAAGCCCGCTCCGGCGGCGTGTTCAGCGCCGCCAGGCACAGGGGGCGCCACATCAGCTGGATCAGGCGCGGCGTCTGGTCGAAGCGCGCCAGCAGCTCGGTCACGCTGCAATCGTTGTGCAGCTGCCAGCCCATCCAGCGGGCCGTGGTGGAAAAGCGGGCCAGGCTCAGCTTGTCGTCGCGCTGCAAGCCCTTGGCCCGCAGCAGGGCGCCCAGCAGGTGCAGCGGGGCGGGCAGGCGCGGGGCGACAAAGTCCATGCCGCCGGTGCCGGCCGGATAGCGCATCTGCAAGGGCAGCTTGAGCAGTGCCTGCTGCTCGCTGATGCCCACCGTTTTCAGCAGGCGCAGCGTTTCCTGGTAGGCGCCCAGCAGGATGTGCTGGCCGTTGTCGAGCAGGGCTTGCTCGGTGACGACGCGGCGCGCCCGTCCGCCCAGCACGCGGGCGGCCTCGAACAGGGTGACCTTGTGGCCACGGCGCGCCAGTTCCACGGCGGCGGGGCAGCCGGCCCAGCCGCCGCCGACGACGGCGACGCTGCGCTCGGCTACGCCAGGTGCCTGCTTAGCCACGGATATACGTCTTCCACGCCAGCCACAGCTTGCGGATGGGGGTGAGCGAAATGCGCTGCTTGAGCACGTGGTAACCGTCCGCTTCCACTTCCGTCAGCAAGGTGCGGTAGATGGCGGCCATCATCAGCCCGGGACGCTGGGCGCGCCGGTCTTCCTTGGGCAGCAGGGCGAACGCTTCGTCGTAGGCGGCCTGGGCCCGGGCGACCTGGAACTTCATCAGCTGTTCGAAGTTTTCGCTGTGCTTGGCGTTGAGCAGGTCGGCCGCCGTCACGTTAAATTGCTGCAGTTCGCTGATGGGCAGGTAGATGCGGCCCTTGCGCGCATCTTCGCCCACGTCGCGGATGATGTTGGTGAGCTGGAAGGCGTGACCCAGCTTTTCCGCGTATTGCAGCGTTTCCGGCCGGGTGGCGCCGAAAATGCTGGCCGACAGGATGCCCACCACGCTGGCCACATGCCAGCAATAGCGCTGCAGGGCCACATAGTCGAGGTAGCGGCTCTGGTTCAAGTCCATTTCCATGCCATCTATGATGGCCTGCAAGTGTTTTTCCTGCAGATTGTAGGGCGCCAGGTGCGGCTGCAGGGCCTGGGTAACAGGGTGCGATTGCTTGCCCTCGTACATGCCGGCAATTTCCTTGCGCCACCAGGCCAGCTTGATGCGGGCCACGGATTCGTCCGTGCACTCGTCGACCGTGTCATCCACTTCGCGGCAGAACGCATACAGCGCCGTGATGGCGCGGCGCCGCTCGGGCGGCAGGAACAGGAAACTGTAGTAGAAACTGGAGCCGCTCTGGGCGGTCTTTTGTTGGCAGTATTCGTCGGGGGACATGGTCTTTGTTGCAAGATGAGACTATCGAAGGCGCTATTCTATAGGCACGGCGCCCGTTGCGAAGGCTGTTGGCGCAGATTCTTACGCCAGTGCCAAGGTTTTCAGCGTTTTTTTCATGCGCACGGCACGCCAGAACACGGCCAGCCAGTCGCGCCTGACCAGCTGGGGGCGGCGCCGGAACACGTCGTAGTCCACCGCCTCGATCGCTTCCAGGATGCGCAGCCCGCCTTGCACCACCATGCGCAGCTCGAAGCCGATACGTCCGTTCAGGCGCAGCGCCAGCGGGGCGCCGCTCAGCATCAGGGCGCGGGCCCGTGCCACTTCCATCTTCATCATGGCGCGCCAGCGGGGGCGGGCGTCCGGATGGTCGAGCGCGGCCGGCGAGATGGCGTAGCGGCTCAAGTCTTCCAGCGGGATATAGATGCGTTCCTTGTGGGTGTCGATGGCCACATCCTGCAGGAAGTTAATCAGCTGCAAAGCGGTGCAGATGGCGTCCGAGTCGCGCACGTTCTCTTCGTCGGCCTGGCCGTACAGGGTCAGCATCAGCAGGCCGACCGGATTGGCCGAGCGCGCGCAATAGTCGAGCAGGGCGTCGTAGCTGGCGTAGCGGCTCACCAGCACGTCCTGCTTGAACGCCGACAACAAGTCGTAGAATGGCCGCATCGGCAACTGGTGCTGGCGGATGGTGGCCGCCAGCCGGGCAAACATGGGCTCATGCGTCTCGGCTCCCTGTTCTATGCGGCCCAACGCCGCCTCGTAGCCAGCGAGCGCGGCCAGGCGCTGCTCGGGGGCGGCGTCGCCCTCGTCGGCCAGGTCGTCGGCGCTGCGGGCGAAGGCGTAAATGGCTTCCACCGCAGGGCGCAGCCGGCGCGGCAGCAGCACCGATGCGACGGGGAAGTTCTCGTAATGTTCTACAGGCATAGAGGGACTATTCAAATTAATGACGCAAAAGTCATTTGCAAACGAAAGAGAGCGGTTTATAATTACTTAACGGAAAGTCATTAATTTCCAACACGTAATAGTAGTGGCATCTTGAATCCACAGCAAGTATTTGGCTGGGCGCTCATGCACCGATGAGACAGGATGTACGAAGCAAGATGCACCAGGTGTTGCCGTTAGACAAAATCGAACAGCCCGCATAGTAAAGGAAAACATCGTGTCCGCCCTGAAATACCTGCGATTTCCCCATCCCATACCGCTCGCCGCGCTGATGGTTCTGTCCGTCGTGCTGAGCGCCTGTTCCAGGCCCGCCGAGAAGACGGAAGATATCCGGCCCGTGCGCGTCATGGTGCTCGCCAGCAGCGACATCGACGTCAATGCCGAATTTTCCGGGGAGGTGCGGGCCCGGGTGGAATCGCGCCTGGGCTTCCGCGTGGGCGGCAAGATCGTCAGCCGCAAGGTGGACGTGGGCACGCTGGTCAAGCATGGCCAGGTGCTGATGGAACTGGACCCGCAGGACTTGCAGCTGGCCCAGGCGCAGGCGCTGGCCGGCCTGCGCGCGGCTGAAACCAATCGCGACCTGGCCAGCGCTGAACTGAAACGCTATCAGGAATTGCGGGCCAAGAACTTCGTCAGCCAGGCCGTGCTCGACGCCAAGGATTCCGCCTACAAGGCGGCCCAGGCCAATGTGGACTCGGCCCATGCCGCCTACCGCGGCCAGTCCAACCAGGCCGGTTACGCCAGCCTCGTGTCCGACATCGATGGCGTGGTCACGGCCGTGGATGCGGAAGTGGGCCAGGTGGTGGCGCCCGGCACGCCCGTGGTGCGGGTGGCCAAGGCGGGCGACAAGGAAATTGTCATCGGCCTGCCGGAAGATAAGGTGGAAACCCTGCGCCACGTTCCCGACGTGCAAGTGCGGCTGTGGGCCGATCCCGGCAAGGCGGTGGCGGGCAAGATCCGCGAGATCTCGCCGGTGGCCGACCCGTCCACCCGCACCTATACGGTCAAGGTCTCCATTCCCGACAGCCTGACGGAAGCCAAGCTGGGCATGACGGCCGTGGTGCAGTTCGCCTCCAAGACGCCGGTGCCCCAGATCAAGGTGCCGCTGACGGCTCTGTTCTATGAAAAAGCGGCCACTTCCGTGTGGGTGGTGGAAAACGGCGCCGTCAAGCTGGTGCCGGTCGCCATCGGCGGCGTGGCCGGCAACGAACTGGTGCTCAGCAAGGGCGTGACGGCGGGCCAGACTGTCGTCACGGCCGGCGTCAACCTGCTCAAGCCGGGCCAGAAGGTCAAGATCCTCGGCAATGACTTGCCGGCCAAGCCGGTGCGTCCGGCCGGCGCCAGCGCCGCCCTGGGCAGTGGCGAGGCGGCCATATGATGAAGGGCGGCTTCAATCTTTCGCGCTGGGCGCTCGAACATATTCCCCTCACACGCTACCTGATCGCCGTGCTGCTGATCGGCGGCATGCTCAGCTACACCAACCTGGGCCAGGACGAGGATCCGCCGTTCACCTTCCGCGCCATGGTGGTGCGGGCCATGTGGCCGGGCGCCACGTCGCTGCAGATGGCCGAGCAGGTGACGGACAAGCTGGAGAAAAAGCTCCAGGAAACCCCGGACATCGACGAGATATCCAGCTATTCCAAGCCGGGCGAGACGGTCATCATCCTCAAGCTGCGCGAATCGGCCTCGCCCAAGGATACGACCGCTTCCTGGTACCAGGTGCGCAAGAAGATAGGCGACATCCGCGGCACCTTGCCGCCCGGCGTGATCGGCCCCTTCTTCAATGACGAGTTCGGCGACACCTACGGTTCCATCTTCGCCCTGTCCGGCGACGGCTTTACCTACGCGGAAATGAAGGATTACGCCGACTTCGTGCGCCAGCAGCTGCTGGGCGTGCCGCTGGTGTCCAAGGTCGAACTGTTCGGCGTGCAGGACGAAAAGATCAACATCGAGTTCTCGCACAAGAAGTTTGCCCAGCTGGGCATTCCGTTCGAAGCCATCGTCAACCAGATCGCCACCCAGAACTCGGTGGAGTCGACCGGCGTGCTGGTGACGCCCACCGACAACCTGCAGGTACGGGTGACGGGTGCCCTGAAAACGGTCAAGGACCTGGAGGAGCTGGAGCTGCGCGCCAACGGCACCACCTTCCGCCTGGGCGACTTTGCCACCGTCAAGCGGGAATACAAGGATCCGCCGCAGGACAAGATGCGCTTTAACGGCAAGGAAGTGATCGGCCTGGGCGTGTCGATGGAGAAGGGCGGCAACATCATCCGCATGGGCGAGGGCTTGCAAAAGACGGTCGACCAGATGAAGGCCAAGCTGCCCGTCGGCATCGAACTGGCGCGGGTATCGAACCAGCCGGCGGCCGTGACCGCTTCCGTGGGCGAGTTCGTGCATACGCTGATCGAAGCCGTGCTGATCGTGCTGGCCGTCAGCTTCCTGTCGCTGGGCCTGCACAGCAAGCCGTTCCGGCTGGACGCCCGCCCAGGCCTGGTGGTGGCGCTGACCATCCCGCTGGTGCTGTCCGTTACCTTCCTGTTCATGCGCGTGCTCGACATCGACCTGCACAAGATTTCGCTGGGCGCCCTGATCATTGCCCTGGGCCTGCTGGTCGACGACGCCATCATCGCCGTGGAAATGATGGTACGCAAGATGGAGGAGGGCATGTCGCGCTTCGAGGCGGCCACCTTCGCCTACACCTCCACGGCGCTGCCCATGCTGACGGGCACGCTGATCACAGTGGCCGGCTTCCTGCCCATCGGCCTGGCCAAGTCGGCGGCCGGCGAGTACACCTTCTCGCTGTTTTCCGTCAACGCATTGGCGCTCGTCATTTCGTGGGTGGTGGCCGTCGTGTTCACGCCTTACCTGGGCTACGTGCTGCTCAAGGTCAAGCCTCATGCGAACGGCGACCACGAACTGTTCGATACGCCCGGCTTCCGCAAGTTCCGCGCCCTCGTCAACTGGTGCGTGGAATACCGCAAGACCACCATCGCCGCCACCTTGCTGGTGTTCGCGCTGGGCGTGTATGGCTTCAACTTTATCGAGAAACAATTCTTCCCCGATTCCAGCCGGCCGGAACTGATGGTGGAAATGTGGACGCCGGAAGGCACCACCTTCGCCGCCAACGAGGCGCAGGTGAAGAAGTTCGAAGCCTTTATTTCGAAACAGGAGGGCGTGGTCAGCGTGACCAGCTATGTGGGTACGGGCAGCCCCCGTTTCTACCTGCCGCTGGACCAGATCTTCCCGCAGACCAACGTGTCGCAGATCGTCGTGCTGCCCAAGGACTTGCATGCCCGTGGCGTGCTGCGCGACAAGATTGTCGATATCTTCAAGAACGATTTCCCCGAGGTGCGGGGCCGCGTCAAGCTGCTGCCGAACGGTCCGCCCGTGCCATACCCCGTGCAGTTCCGCGTGACGGGCGAGCAGGTGGAAAAGGTGAGGGCGATCGCCGACGAGGTCAAGGACATCATGCGTGCCAACCCCAACACGGTGGGCGTGAACGATAACTGGAACGAGTCGATCAAGGTGCTGCGGCTGGACCTGGACCAGGACAAGATGCGGGCACTGGGCGTGACGTCGCAGACGGTGATGCGGGCCGCCAACACCATCCTGTCCGGCACCACGGTCGGCCAGTTCCGCGAAGACAACAAGCTGATCGACATCCAGGTGCGCCAGCCGCTGGAGGAGCGCAACACGATCGCCGTGCTGAACGACACCAATATTCCCACGGCCAACGGCAAGTCCGTCACCATCAGCCAGCTGGCGCGGGCCCATTTCGTGTGGGAGCCGGGTGTCGTGTGGCGCGAAGGGCGCGAATGGGCCATCACGGTGCAGACCGACGTGGTCGACGGCATCCAGGGACCGACCGTTTCCGGCCAGATCAATCCCAAGCTCGAGGTCTTGCGGGCCCGCCTGCCGGCCGGCTACGCCATCACCGTCAAGGGTGCTGCGGCCGACAGCGGGGCGGCCGAAGCGTCGATCGCGGCCAACTTGCCGCTGGCCATCTTCATCATCTTCACTTTGTTGATGTTGCAGCTGCACAGTTTCTCGCGGGCCTTGCTGGTGTTCCTGACGGGGCCGCTGGGCGTGGCTGGCGCGGCCATGGCCTTGCTGTTGCTGCACCGTCCGCTGGGCTTTGTGGCCAACCTGGGCATCATCGCGCTGTTCGGCATGATCATCCGCAACTCCGTGATCCTGGTGGACCAGATCGAGCAGGACATCGCGGCCGGGCACGAACCGTGGGATGCGGTGGTGGAATCGGCCGTGCGCCGTTGCCGCCCCATCATCCTGACGGCGGCCGCCGCCGCGCTGGCCATGATCCCCTTGTCGCGCTCCGTGTTCTGGGGGCCGATGGCCGTGGCGATCATGGGCGGCCTGGTATTGGCCACGGCCTTGACCTTATTATTCTTGCCGGCATTGTATGCGGCCTGGTTCCGGGTGAAAAAACCGCTGCCGGCCACAGAGAAATTAACGGCAAATAAAGAGTAAATTAACGAAAGTAAGCGCGATGTTGGTGATAAGTTAAAAAACGCCACATTTCGCCGAAAAACCCGTTAAAATACCGCGTTGAAGTTGAAAGCTCCCACTGCGAGGCGGGATAGGGCGACCGTTTTCACTTACGGGTCGCCCTTTGCTTTTGTGCAAACATGCCGCGAGGATGGCGAAATTGGTAGACGCACCAGGTTTAGGTCCTGACGCCAGCAATGGTGTGGGGGTTCGAGTCCCCCTCCTCGCACCAACTGTATCTATAAATTTTTTGGACGATTTTTAAACATGGCAACTGCAGTCGAAACCTTGGGCAAACTCGAACGTCGTATCACGATCTCCTTCCCGCTGACTGATGTCCGCTCGGAAGTTGAGAAGCGCCTGAAAGTGCAAGCCAAGTCGGCTAAGGCACCTGGCTTCCGTCCGGGCAAAGTTCCTTTAAAAATGGTCGCAGCACAATACGGTTATCAGATCGAAACCGAAGTGCTGAATGACAAAGTGGGCCGCGCCTTCAACGATGCCGCCAACGAAAACAACCTGCGCGTCGCCGGCTACCCACGCATCGAACCGAAAAACGATGCACCGGAAGGCCTGCTGACCTTCGACGCTACGTTCGAAGTGTACCCGGACGTGGTGATCGGCGACCTGACCGCCGTCGAAATCGAGACCGTGAAGTCGGAAGTGACCGACGCCGAAATCGACAAGACCATCGAAATCCTGCGCAAGCAGCGCGTGCACTTCCACACCAAGGGTGAAGCCGGTGAGCACGGCGACGGTGGCGCAGCCATTGCCGCCAACGGCGACCGCGTGACCGTGGACTTCGTCGGTTCGATCGACGGCGTGGAATTCCCAGGCGGCAAGGCTGACGACTACGCCTTCGTGCTGGGCGAAGGCCGCATGCTGCCTGAGTTCGAAGCAGCCACGATCGGCCTGAAAGTGGGCGAGGCCAAGACCTTCCCGCTGGCTTTCCCAGAGGACTACCATGGCAAGGACGTGGCCGGCAAGACGGCATCGTTCACCATCACCCTGAAGAAGCTGGAATGGGCGCACCTGCCGGAAGTGGACGCTGAGTTCGCCAAATCGCTGGGCGTGGCCGATGGCGACGTCGCCAAGATGCGCGACGACATCAAGGTCAACCTGGAACGCGAAGTGGCCGGCCGCATCAAGGCCCGCAACAAGGAAGCCGTGATGGAAACCCTGGTCAAGACCGCCACCCTGGACGTGCCACAGGCACTGATCGCCCAGGATACCGAGCGTCTGGCCGAAATGACCCGTCAGGACATGGCCCAGCGCGGCATGAACGTCAAGGACGTGCCTTTCCCACCGGAACTGTTCAAGGACAAGGCTGAGCGTCGCGTACGCCTGGGCCTGATCCTGTCGCAACTGGTCGGCGAGCAGAAGCTGCAAGCGACCCCTGAGCAAGTCAAGGCCCAGGTGGAAGATTTCGCCCAGAGCTACGAAGATCCACGCGAAGTGCTGAAGTACTACTACAGCGATCGTCGTCGCCTGGCCGAAGTGGAAGCCCTTGTATTGGAAGAAAACGTCGTCAACTATGTCCTGGGCCTGTCGAAAACGTCGTCCAAGGCTGTCGCCTTCGACGAACTGATGGGAAGCAACGCTCAAGCGTAATTCAGCTCAGGCTGGTCCTTGTGGCCAGCCTGTCTGCTTCACAAGGAAAAGGAATGACTGGAATGAACCGAAATCCGGCGCTGGACACTGAAATGCTCGGCCTGGTGCCGATGGTGGTGGAACAGAGCGGCCGCGGCGAGCGCTCCTATGACATCTACTCGCGTCTGCTGAAGGAGCGTGTGGTCTTCATGGTCGGCCCCGTCAACGACCAGATGGCGAACCTGATCGTCGCCCAGTTGCTGTTCCTGGAAAGCGAAAATCCTGACAAGGATATCTCGCTGTACATTAACTCCCCTGGCGGTTCCGTCTCGGCCGGCCTGGCGATCTTCGACACGATGCAGTTCATCAAGCCCGACGTGTCCACGCTGTGCACCGGCATGGCCGCCTCGATGGGCGCCTTCCTGCTGGCCGCCGGCGCCAAGGGCAAGCGCTTCTCGCTGCCGAACTCGCGCATCATGATCCACCAGCCGTCCGGTGGTTCCCAGGGCCAGGCTTCGGACATCGAAATCCAGGCCAAGGAAATCCTCTACCTGCGCCACCGCCTGAACAGCATCCTGGCGGAACGCACGGGCCAGACGATAGAGCAGATCGCCAAGGACACGGACCGCGACCGCTTCCTGTCCGCGGACGAGGCCACCGAGTACGGTTTGATCGACAAAGTGTTGACTTCCCGCGCTTGATGCGTCCCAAGCGGAATTGCTAAAAAAACGCCCGGACGCTCAAACGTTCGGGCGTTTCGTTTTTATTTCGGGTAGCATGTAGTTGTGGGCGGGTTTTTTCCAGGCCGCACACGCTAGCACCGGACACAACCTGGTAAACCAAAGAAAACTGCCCCATGTCAGACAAAAAATCCTCCAGCGGCGAAAAATTACTGTACTGCTCGTTTTGCGGCAAGAGCCAGCACGAGGTAAAGAAACTCATCGCCGGCCCGTCGGTGTTCATCTGCGACGAGTGCATCGACTTGTGCAATGACATCATCCGCGACGAAACGTCGGCCATCGAGTCCGTCACGGGCGCCAAGTCGGACTTGCCGACCCCGCAAGAAATCAAGGAGTTGCTGGATCAATACGTGATCGGGCAGCAGACCGCCAAGCGCATCCTGTCGGTGGCGGTGTACAACCACTACAAGCGTCTGAAGCACCTGGGCAAGAAGGACGACATCGAACTGGCCAAGAGCAACATCCTGCTGGTCGGTCCTACCGGCTCGGGCAAGACCCTGCTGGCCCAGACCCTGGCGCGCATGCTCAACGTACCGTTCGTCATCGCCGACGCCACCACGCTGACGGAAGCGGGCTATGTGGGCGAGGACGTCGAGAATATCATCCAGAAGCTGTTGCAAAGCTGCAACTACGATGTGGACAAGGCGCAACGCGGCATCGTCTACATCGACGAGATCGACAAGATTTCCCGCAAGTCCGACAATCCGTCCATCACGCGCGACGTGTCGGGCGAGGGTGTGCAGCAAGCCCTGCTGAAACTGATCGAAGGCACCATGGCATCCGTGCCGCCCCAGGGCGGGCGCAAGCACCCGAACCAGGACTTCGTCCAGATCGACACCACCAACATCATGTTCATCTGCGGCGGCGCCTTCGACGGCCTGGCCAAGGTGATTTCCAACCGTTCCGAAAAGAGCGGCATCGGCTTCTCGGCCAGCGTCAAGAGCAAGTCCGAGCGTTCGGCCAGCGACGTGTTGCTGGAAGCGGAACCGGAAGACTTGATCAAGTTCGGCCTGATCCCCGAGCTGGTGGGCCGTCTGCCCGTGGTCGCCACGCTGTCGGAGCTGACGGAAGAGGCGCTGATCCAGATCCTGATCGAGCCGAAGAACGCCCTCGTCAAGCAGTACTCCAAGCTGCTCGACATGGAAGGGGCGGAGCTGGAAATCCGTCCGGCCGCCTTGCACGCCATCGCCCGCAAGGCCCTGGCCCGCAAGACCGGCGCCCGCGGCCTGCGTTCCATCCTGGAACATGCGCTGCTCGACATCATGTACGAATTGCCGAATCAGCAAAACGTCACCAAGGTGGTAATTGATGAAAACACCATCACCAGCGGCGCCAAACCATTATTGATTTATCAGGAACCGGCAAAAGTTTCTGGAGAAAATTAATTAATCTCAATACCCTGGAGACACAAATGCGAAAAAAGGGTTTCGCATCTCCGGGGCGAGGCGGTACAATTTAAATCAATAAAAGATGCAGGCTTCATTCGAAAAGCCACTCGCGACACCGACGCCGCGCGTGGCTTTTTTATTTGAAGCGCACGCTTTTAGAGCACGGCCTCCAGTTTCCCGGCCAATAGTGAACGCCTGGAATTTTTTCTGGACGCCGGTCTTGTGATAAGGCTACACAGCGCCCACATCATAAACACGCTTTCACATAAGGTACGCCATGACAACTTCCAAATTAACTGAGCAAACTCAACTGCCGTTATTGCCGTTGCGGGACGTTGTAGTTTTCCCGCATATGGTGATACCGCTGTTCGTAGGGCGCCCAAAATCGATCAAGGCGCTGGAAGCCGCGATGGAGCAAGGCAAGAGCATCATGCTTGCCGCGCAAAAAGCCGCTGCCAAGGACGAACCTTCTGCTTCCGATATCTATGAGATCGGCTGCGTGGCCAATATTCTGCAAATGCTGAAGCTGCCCGACGGCACCGTCAAGGTGCTGGTGGAGGGGGCGCAGCGCGCGCGCATCAAGCGCATCACCGACACGCCGTCGCACTTCGTGGCCGAACTGACGCCGCTCGAATCGGAGTTGGGCGATGAGTCGGAAATCGAAGCCATGCGGCGCGCCATCGTTCAGCAGTTCGACCAGTACGTCAAGCTGAACAAGAAAATCCCGCCCGAGATCCTCGCTTCGCTGTCGGGCATCGACGATGCCGGCCGCCTGGCCGACACGGTGGCTGCCCATCTGCCGCTCAAGCTCGAGCAAAAGCAAGTGATCCTGGAAATCTTCAGCGTCTCCAAGCGCCTCGAACACCTGCTGGGCCAGCTCGAAGGCGAGCTCGACATCCTGCAAGTGGAGAAGCGCATCCGTGGCCGCGTCAAGCGCCAGATGGAAAAGTCGCAGCGCGAGTACTACCTGAACGAACAGGTCAAGGCCATCCAGAAGGAGCTGGGCGAAGGCGAAGAGGGCGCCGACCTGGACGAACTGGAGAAGAAGGTCGCGTCAGCCAAGATGCCCAAGGAAGCGCTGGACAAGGCCACGGCCGAGCTCAAGAAGCTCAAGCTGATGTCGCCCATGTCGGCCGAGGCGACCGTCGTGCGCAACTACATCGACACCCTGGTCAGCTTGCCATGGAAGAAGAAGTCCAAGGTCAACAACGACCTGAGCAACGCCGAGAAAGTGCTGGAAGGCGACCACTATGGCCTCGAGAAGGTCAAGGAACGCATCCTGGAATACCTCGCAGTGCAACAGCGCGTCGACAAGCTGAAAGCGCCCATCCTGTGCTTCGTCGGTCCACCGGGCGTGGGCAAGACCTCGCTGGGCCAGTCCATCGCCCGCGCCACGAACCGCAAGTTCGTGCGCATGGCCCTGGGCGGCGTGCGTGACGAGGCCGAGATCCGCGGCCACCGCCGCACCTACATCGGCTCCATGCCGGGCAAGATTTTGCAATCGCTGGCCAAGGTCGGCGTGCGCAATCCCCTGTTCCTGCTGGACGAGGTCGACAAGATGGGCGCGGACTTCCGCGGCGATCCGTCGTCGGCCCTGCTCGAGGTGCTCGATCCGGAACAGAACCACACGTTCTCCGACCACTACATCGAAGTCGATTTCGACCTGTCCGATGTGATGTTCGTGGCCACGTCGAACTCGTACAACATTCCGCCGGCCCTGCTGGACCGGATGGAAGTGATACGCTTGTCCGGTTACACGGAAGACGAAAAGACCAGCATCGCGCAGCGCTACCTGCTGCCGAAGCAGATCAAGAACAACGGCCTGAAGGAAGAGGAAATCTCGGTGGCCGAGTCGGCCCTGCGCGACATCATCCGCTACTACACCCGGGAAGCGGGCGTGCGTTCGCTCGAGCGCGAAGTGTCCAAGATCTGCCGCAAGGTGGTCAAGATGCTGCTGCTGAAGAAGTCGGACAAGAAGGTGACCGTCACCGGCAAGAACCTGGACAAGTTCCTCGGCGTGCGCCGCTACGACTTCGGCGTGGCCGAGAAGGACAACCAGATCGGGCAGGTGGTGGGGCTGGCGTGGACCGAAGTGGGCGGCGATCTGCTGACCATCGAGGCCGTGCAGATGCCAGGCAAGGGTAACGTCATCCGTACCGGTACGCTGGGCGATGTGATGAAGGAATCGATCGAAGCGGCCCGCACCGTCGTGCGCAGCCGGGCAGCCCGGCTGGGCATCAAGGCCGAGGTGTTCGAGAAAAGCGACATCCACATCCACGTGCCGGAAGGCGCCACGCCGAAGGACGGTCCGTCCGCCGGCGCCGCCATGACGGTGGCCATGGTGTCGGTCTTCACGGGCATCCCCGTGCGTGCCGACGTGGCCATGACCGGCGAGATCACCTTGCGCGGCGAAGTGTTGCCGATCGGCGGCCTGAAAGAGAAGCTGCTGGCGGCCCAGCGCGGCGGCATCAAGACGGTGCTGATCCCTGAGCAGAACGTCAAGGATCTGGCCGATATTCCGGACAATGTGAAGAACAAGCTGGAAATCGTGCCCGTGCGCTGGATCGACAAGGTGCTGGAAATCGCCTTGGAACGCCTGCCCGAACCGTTGACGGAAACGGCTGCCGTGGAAACGGTGGCGGCTGTTGCGGCCAAGGTGGATGGCCAGACGGAAGTAGTAAAACACTAAGCTTTTGTCTCTTGTAACGAACAAACAAGCGCCCTCGAGGCGCTTGTTTGTTATTTAAAGCGCTATTCCCGGCCTAAAGCCTTGACATAAAGCGAGTGCCGCTTGTTTAATACGGCCTGAGATTTTTTCTCTGCCGCAATTAGCGCCACATTCGATAGGCGATTAATAGGCGGTGCAACGATATAAACCTTTGTGACGGGGAAGCTAGTGAATAAGACTGAATTGATCGACCATATTGCCCAATCCGCTGATATCTCGAAAGCGGCTGCGGCGCGCGCACTCGATGCGGTGATCGACGGTGTAACAACAACCTTGCAAAAGAACGACAGCGTCACCCTGGTCGGCTTTGGCACCTTCTCCGTGAGCGAACGCGCTGCCCGTACCGGCCGCAATCCGCGCACCAAGGAAGAGATCACCATCGAGGCGGCGAAAGTCCCTAAATTTAAAGCTGGCAAAGCTTTGAAAGATGCTGTAAACTAATGCACTTCGGTGAGCAGACACTCACCGATTTGTTTGATGTGGGGCGCTTAGCTCAGTTGGTAGAGCGGAGCCCTTACAAGGCTTAGGTCGGGAGTTCGAGCCTCTCAGCGCCCACCAGTCAAGCAGTACCAGCATTTGCAGGAGTGGTAGTTCAGTTGGTTAGAATACCGGCCTGTCACGCCGGGGGTCGCGGGTTCGAGTCCCGTCCGCTCCGCCAGAACAAGATACCCCGTAGCTGTTACCGGCTGCGGGGTTTTTCTTTTTCGGCCGCCGATTATCGCGCGCCGCCTGTCTATCTCCATCCGTTTGAATCGCTGCGTACCGGCGGCGCTTGCTTTGTGTTCGTTCATTTAAACTTCAACTGATTTATCGCGCGGCTAAAATGGCCGTTGCCGCTCACCGCCCGGACCTGTCCGCCGGGCCGCAATGTGGCCTGTGTTGCCATTGATTTACTCTTGCTATCGACGGGGCCGCACTGTAAAATCGCGTGATACCGATTTATTCGGCAGGTTTTTCGTTCACTGTGCCGCATAACTCGTTGAATTTAAAGGGGAAGTGGACTGCGATTCTGTAGTCCCGTCCACTCCGCCAGAAACAGAAGAGGCGAACGAAAGTTCGCCTTTTTTTGTATGTGCAAGTTCCACTCAATCCGAATTGGCTGACCATGTTTGAATTTATACGCACCCATCAACGCTTGATGCAGTTTTTCCTGATGCTGCTCATCATTCCGTCATTCGCGCTGGTCGGTATCAGCGGCTACAAGAGCTTCGGTGACGATGCCAACACGATCGCCAAGATCGACGGCCGCGCGCTGACGCAGCAGGAGTTCGAGTCGGCCTTGCGCGGTCAGCTGGAAAGCTATCGCCAGCGTCTGGGCGCCCAGTTCGACCAGAAGCTGTTCGACACCCCGGAATTCAAGCAGAACATCCTGGACCAGATGATCGCCGAGCGCGCCCTGAGCGCGGAAGTGGCGCGCGCCCACCTGACCGTGACTGACGCCGCCCTGCAGAAAGCCATCCTCGAAGTGTTCGGTGGCGAGGGCAAGTTCGACATGGAGCACTACAAGGCCATCCTGGCAGCGCAGGGCATGACCCCGGCCATGAACGACCAGCGCATGCGCCGTGACATGGCCTTCCAGCAGCTGAGCGGCGCCATCCAGAACACCGGCTTCGCCCCGCGCACCATCGCCAAGACCGTGTCCGACATCGGCGCGCAGGAACGCGAAGTGCAGGAACTGGTGCTGCCGATCAGCGAATTCGCCGCCCAGGTCAAGGTCACGGACGACATGGTCAAGGCCTACTACGACAAGAACGCCAAGATGTTCGAAGTGCCGGAGCAGGCCAAGATCGAATACGTGGTCTTCAACAGCGACGCCGTGATGTCGCAAGTGTCCGTCAGCGACGCCGATGTCGCCGCCTACTACGCCCAGAACCAGAAGCGCTACACGAGCGAAGAAACCCGCCGCGCCAGCCACATCCTGGTGGCCGTGAAGAAGGACGCCAGCGCCGCCGACAAGGCTGCCGCCAAGGCCAAGGCCGAAGCCATCCTGGCCGAAGTGCGCAAGAACCCGGCCGATTTCGCCAGGATCGCCAAGGCCAAGTCGGAAGACCCCGGTTCGGCCCCGCAAGGCGGCGACCTGGACGTGATCGAAAAGGGCACGATGACCAAGCCGGTGGAAGACGCCATCTACAAGCTCAAGCAGGGCGAAATCAGCGACGTGGTGGCATCGGAATTCGGCTACCACATCCTGACCGTGACCTCGCTCAAGCCAGCCACCGTCAAGCCGCTGGATGAAGTGAAGAACGACGTCGCCGCCGAACTGAAGAAACAGAAAGCGGCCAAGAAGTATTCGGAAATGGCCGAAGCGTTCACCAACACCGTGTACGAGCAGGCCGAAAGCCTGAAGCCTGTGGCCGACAAGCTGGGCCTGAAGATCGAAACGGCCGCCAACATCTCGCGCGTACCGTCGCCGGCAGCCGGTACGGCGCCCTACAACAACGCCAAGTTCCTGGCCGCCCTGTTCACCAACGACTCGCTGCAGAACAAGCGCAACACGGAAGCGGTGGAAGTGGCGCCGAGCACCCTGATCGCCGGCCGCATCGTCGAGTTCAAGCCGGCCGCCAAGCGGCCGCTGGCCGAAGTGGACGCCGCCATCCGTCAGCGCGTGACGATGGAAGAAGCGCTGAAACTGGCCAAGAAAACGGGCGACGAGAAACTGGCCGCCTTCAAGAAGTCGGGTGAAGCGACCGGTTTCGGCGCCGCCAAGCTGGTATCGCGTTCCAAGGCCGACGGCATCAACGGCCTGGCCATGGCCCAGGTGATGCGTGCCGACACCAGCAAGCTGCCAGCCTACGTCGGCGTGGAAGTGCCTGGCATGGGTTATGGCATCTACCGTATCGGCAAGGTGCAGCAGCCGGCCGAGCAGGACGAAGCGCGCCGCAAGGCCGAAGCCGACCAGATCGCCAACATCGTTGCCCAGCAAGAGATGTTCGACTACGTAGAAGCGCTGAAGCAGAAAGCCAAGGTCAAGATCGTCAAGCCGCTGGCCGTGGCCAGCAGCGAAGCGAAGACCGACACCGACGCCAAGTAAGAAGGGCGTCACAACAAAACAAAAGCCGCAATCCGCGGCTTTTGTTTTTTCTGGACAGGGCAGCGACCTCCAAAAAAATGGAAGAAAATGGGGACGTACCCCATTTCTAAAAAGCGGGGTAAAAAAGGGGTACGTCCCCATTTCTTCGATTTCTGGACAGGGCAGCGGCGCCCGAAAAAAATGGGGACGTACCCCATTTCTAAAAAAGGGTACGTCCCCATTTCTTCTTGGCCGCTTATTCTTGGTTGGAGGCTTGCAGTTGGCGGGCGGCGGCGAGGAAGGCGGTGGGGGTGATGTCTGCCAGTTCCAGCACTTCGGCCTTGTCGAACTGGACGAAATTGCGGTCGATCGAGCGTAGGTAGGCCGGGTCGTAGTGCTCGGCCAGCAGTTCTTCGACCAGCAGCTCCATCTGGCCTGAGTTGGCCAGTTCATGCCAGCGCTTGATCTTCTCGTGGCCGTGCAGGCTCACCAGGCAGTCGAGCTGCGCGTTCAGCGTGGCCGGGTCCTGCGTGAAGTGGGCGTAGTCTTCCATCAGCAGCCGTACCCGGTTGGCGCGCGACAGCGTCAGCGAGATGCAGGGCGAGGCGCGCATGGTATCCATCAGCGCAGCCGGCACCCGCAGCTGGCCGACTTTCTTGCTTTCCGATTCGACGAACACGGGACGGGTGGGATCGAACTTGCGCAGGCGATCCCAGACCATCGTTTCAAACGCTTTCTGGGTGGGCTGCGGCTGGCTGGGCAGGTTGCCCAGCACGGAGCCGCGGTGGGCGGCCAGCTGCTCCAGGTCGAGCACCTGCGCGCCGTCGGCGTCCAGCACTTCGAGCAGGCGGCTCTTGCCGCTGCCCGTGGTGCCGCAGATGACCCGGAACGACAGCGCCGGCGCTAGTTCCAGCGCGCCGTTGACGTAGTTGCGGAAGGCCTTGTAGCCGCCGTCCAGCTGCGCCACGGGCCAGCCTATCTTGGCCAGGATGTGGGCCAGCGAGCCGCTGCGGTTGCCGCCGCGCCAGCAGTAGACCAACGGCTTCCAGTCGCGCGGCTTGTCGAGGAACTGCGCTTCGATGTGCTGCGCGATATTGCGGGCGACCAGCGCCGCGCCGACCTTCTTGGCCTCGAAGGCGTTGACCTGCTTGTACATGGTGCCGACCTGGATGCGCTGCTCGTCGTCCAGCACCGGGCAGTTGATGGCGCCGGGCAGGTGGTCGAGCGCAAATTCGGACGGGCTGCGCACGTCGATGATGGTGTCAAACTGTTCCAGCCGCGGGAGTGCATCTTCAAAGCGCAGTATTTCAGGGTACTTCATCGTGTTTTGATAATTTTCTGTAGAGAGGGCCAGATATTGGCCAGGATGGTTGGATGGGCCTCGGCCGTCGGGTGCAGGCGGTCGGCCTGGAACAGCTGGGGCTTGTCGGCCACGCCTTCCAGCATGAAGGGCACCAGCGGCGCCTGGATCTCCTTGCTCAGCGTGGCGTACATGGCGAAGAACTGGTCGGCGTACTGGCGCCCGTAGTTGGGCGGCATGCGCATGCCCACCAGCAGCACGCGGGCGTTGGCCTGGCGCGCCGCGGCGGCCATGGCGCGCAGATTGTTTTCGGCGGCGGCCACGGGCAGCCCCCGCAAGCCATCGTTGGCACCCAGTTCGATCACCAGCACTTGCGGGTGATATTTTTCCAGCAGGGCCGGCAGCCGGGTGCGCCCGCCGCTCGTCGTCTCGCCGCTGACGCTGGCGTTGACGATGTCGGCGCCGATATTTTGTTCCTTGATCTTCTGCTCGGCCAGGGCCACCCAGCCGCTGCCCCGGCTCAGGCCATATTCGGCCGACAGGCTGTCGCCGAGCACGAGCACGGTTTTTGGTGCAGAATAGGCGCTCGCGGCGCCGCACAGCATGAGCAGGGCGGCGAACGCGAGCCGGTATGCCCTTGCAGTGTCACGACATTTTTCTAATAAATTCAGCATGCCCGATCTTCCAACGACGCCTTCCATTCAATTGACTCCCGCCGCCCACGCCGCAAATACCGCCGCTGCGGGGGCTGCCGCCATCGAAGTGACGGGCCTGACCAAGCGGGTGGCGGACGCCGGCGGCGAGCTGACGATATTGCACCAGGTCGATTTTACCGTGCAAAGGGCGGAAACGCTCGCTATTGTAGGCGCTTCCGGCTCCGGCAAGTCCACTTTGCTGGGATTGCTGGCCGGTCTGGACAGCCCCAGCGGCGGCCGCGTGCTGCTCGACGGCGTCGATATCTACGCGCTCGACGAGGATGGCCGGGCCGCGCTGCGCAAGGAGAAGCTCGGTTTCGTGTTCCAGTCCTTCCAGCTGCTGCCGCACCTGACGGCGCTCGAGAACGTGATGCTGCCGCTGGAACTGCGCGGCGAAGCGGGCGCGCGCGACAAGGCCCAGGCCATGTTGCGGCGGGTGGGGCTGGGCGAACGGCTGCGCCATTATCCCAAGTACCTGTCCGGCGGCGAGCAGCAGCGCGTGGCGCTGGCGCGCGCCTTTGTCACGGAACCGCCGCTGCTGCTGGCCGACGAGCCGACCGGCAGTCTCGATGCGGCCACCGGCGAAGCCGTGATCCAGCTGATGTTCGAACTCAATCGCGAACATGGTTCGACCCTGGTGCTGGTCACCCACGACGCCACCATCGCGGCCCGCTGCGGCCGCACCATCACCATCGCGGCCGGCCGCCTGGTGTGAGGCGGCCAACGCGCCTTAGCGCGCGTGCTGCTGCACCAGGCGGTTGATGGCGGCGCGGATGGCCGGCACCAGTTCGCCGGCCGTCAGGCCGATGGGTCCCGTGCCGTCGGCCACCAGCACGTCGGCCGCCATGCCATGCAGCCAGACGCCGGCCAGCGCCGCCTCCCATTGCGGCCAGCCTTGCGCCAGCAGGCTGCCACACAGGCCGGCCAGCACGTCGCCCGTGCCGGCCGTGGCCAGGGCCGGATTGCCCGTCGTGTTGATGACGGCGTGGCCGCCGGGTGCGGCGATCACGCTGCCCGATCCCTTCAATACCACCGTCGCGTTCAGCAGCACCGCCAGCTTGCGGGCCGCCGCCACGCGGTCGGCCTGCACGGCGCCGACCGGGATGCCCAGCAGCCGCGCCGCCTCCAGCGGATGGGGCGTGACGATACTGGCGCCGCTGCGCTGCGCCATGGCCGCCTGCAGGGCGGGATCGGCGCCGATCAGGTTGAGCGCATCGGCATCGGCCACCAGCGCGCTGCCGCTGGCCAGCGACCGCGTGAGCAGCTCCACCGCCTGCGGCGCCGTGCCCAGGCCGGGCCCAAGCACCAGCACGGCACTATCGAGATCGAAGCCGGCCGCGGCGCGGCACATCAATTCCGGTTGGGCGCTGTCGTAGGCCGGCGCGTCGTCCGCGAACACCGCAAAGACGCGGCCCGCGCCCGCATGCAGGGCGGCGCGCGCCGCCAGGATGGGCGCGCCCGCCATGCCGCGCGCGCCGCCCACCACGGCCACGTTGCCGTAACTGCCTTTGTGGCTGTTCTGGCGCCGCGCGCGCAGATGGCGCGCAAAGAAATCCACCTCGTTCAGGTGCAGGCGGGCGGGCTTGAAGCGGGCCGGGTCCAGGTCCAGCCGGGCCACAGTCACCTGGCCGGCGTGGTCGCGGCCGTCGCAGGTATGCAGGCCCGGCTTGTCGCCGATGAAGGTGATGGTGTGCGTGGCGCGCACGGCCACGCCGTCCGGCGCGACGATGGCGCCCGTGTCCGCATCGAGTCCGCTGGGCACATCGAGCGCCAGCACGGGGCAGGACAGGGCATTGACGGTATCGACCAGGGTGCGCAGGGCGCCGCTCACGGGGCGCGCCAGCCCGATGCCGAACAGGCCGTCGATCACCAGGTTCCAGTCGGTGGCGGCCAGCGCGCTGGTACCGATGTCGTTGAAACTGGCGTCGCTTTGCTGGGCGCGCTGCTGGGCCGCGGCCCGTTCCGCCGATTGGGCCCCGGCCGGCGGGAAGTGCAGCACGTCCACCTGGGCGCCCGAGTAGGTCAGGTTGGCGGCCGCCTCCAGCGCGTCGCCGCCATTGTTGCCAGGGCCGGCCAGCACCAGCACCTTGGCGTGGCTGGTGGAGAAGGGCAGCATGTCGAGCGCCGCGTTGGCCGCGGCCTGGCCGGCGCGCTGCATCAGCGTACCTGGCGGCAGCGCTGCCGCCGCCTGCTGTTCGATGGCGCGGATCTCGGCGGTGGAATAGAGTGGGTTCATGGGCGTGCCTGGGCTAGTGGATGGAACGGCAGGTCCTGCCTGCGCGGCGCGTCGGTTCGGGCCGCCGATTGATGTTCGTACAATTTTAGCATCGAAATAATCTCGTCAAGCGTGTCGCGTGTATCGCGGGGCACACACTACAATATGCGCTTCTTGTATAGCAATGAGGTTGGCATGGATTGGCAATTCTGGATAGACCGCGGCGGCACGTTTACGGACATCGTGGCGCGCCAGCCGGACGGTCGGCTGCGCACCCACAAGCTGCTGTCGGAAAATCCGGAACAGTACCGCGACGCGGCCATCGCCGGCATCCGTCACCTGATGGGATTGGGGCCGCGCACAGCCATTCCCGTGGCCCAGATCGAGGCCGTCAAGATGGGCACCACCGTGGCCACCAACGCGCTGCTCGAGCGCAAAGGCGAACCGACGGCGCTGGCCATCACGCGCGGCTTCCGCGACGCCCTGCGCATCGCCTACCAGAACCGGCCACGCTTGTTCGATCGTCACATCGTGCTGCCGGAACTGCTCTACGGCCACGTGATCGAGATCGACGAGCGCATGGGCGCGCACGGTGACGTCGTCATGCCGCTTGATGCCGAGGGCGCGCGCGCCGGCCTGCAGGCGGCCTACGATCAGGGCTTGCGGGCGCTGGCCATCGTCTTCATGCATGGCTACCGTTACCATGAGCACGAACAGCGCGTGGCGCAGCTGGCGCGCGAGATTGGCTTTACCCAGGTATCCGTTTCGCACCAGGTCAGTCCCTTGATGAAACTGGTGGCGCGCGGCGACACCACGGTGGTCGATGCCTACCTGTCGCCCATCCTGCGCCGTTACGTGGACCAGGTGGCCGCCGACATGCCGGGCGTGAACCTGCAGTTCATGCAGTCGAACGGCGGGCTGGCGGATGCGCGCGCCTTCCAGGGCAAGGACAGCATCCTCAGCGGCCCGGCCGGCGGCATCGTCGGCATGGTGCGGGCCAGCCGGCTGGCCGGCTTCGAGCGCGTCATCGGTTTCGACATGGGCGGCACCTCGACCGACGTGTCGCATTACTCGGGCGAATTCGAGCGCGTGTTCGAGACCCAGGTGGCCGGCGTGCGCATGCGCGCGCCCATGATGAGCATCCATACGGTGGCCGCCGGCGGCGGCTCCATCCTGCATTTCGACGGCAGCCGCTTGCGCGTGGGGCCCGACAGCGCCGGCGCCAATCCCGGCCCGGCCAGCTACCGGCGCGGCGGCCCGCTGGCCGTCACCGACTGCAACGTCATGTTGGGCAAGATCCAGCCCGCCCACTTCCCGCAGCTGTTCGGCGCCGAAGGGCGCCAGCCGCTCGACGCGCAGACCGTACGGTCACAATTCGCACAGATGGCCGAACGTATCCAGTCGGCCACCGGCAAACCCACCACCGCCGAACAGGTGGCCGAAGGATTCATCGAAATCGCGGTCGGTAACATGGCCAACGCCATCAAGCAGATCTCCGTCCAGCGCGGCCACGATGTGACTGAATACACGCTGACCAGTTTCGGCGGCGCCGGCGGCCAGCACGCCTGCCTGGTGGCCGATGCATTGGGCATGAAGACCGTCTTCATCCACTCGCTGGCTGGCGTCATGTCGGCCTACGGCATGGGCCTGGCCGACCAGAGCGTGATGCGCGAGGCGGCCGTGGAAGAAAAGCTGCTGCCCGAGGCCGAGACGGCGCTGGAGGCGCGCCTGCACGCGCTGGGCGAGCAGGCGCGCGCGGAATTGCAGCGCCAGGGCGTGGCTGGCGAACGCATCACGCTGCTGCGCCGCGTCCACCTGCGTTACGACGGCACGGACTCCGCCCTCATCGTCCTGTTCGATACGGCGGCCCGCATGCAGGCCCAGTTCGAAGCGGCCTACAGGAAGCGCTTCTCCTTCCTCATGCCGTCCAAGGCCTTGATCGTGGAGGCGGTGTCGGTGGAGGCCGTGGGCCGCTCGGAGGCGCCGGCGGAAATGGTCACGCCGGCGCCGCGCCGCGTTTCCGGCCTGACGCCGCAAGCCGTGGTGCAGATGTACAGTGGCGGGCAGTGGCGCAACACCAAGCTCTATCAGCGCTCGGCCACGCGCATCGGCGACATCATCAAGGGCCCGTCCATCATCGCCGAAGCCAACGCCACCACCGTGGTGGAGCCGGGCTGGCAGGCCGAAGTCACGCCGCAAGACCATCTGGTGCTGACGCGGGTGGAGGCGTTGCCCCAGCGCCGCGCCATCGGCACCACGGCCGATCCGGTCATGCTGGAGATCTTCAACAACCTGTTCATGTCGATCGCCGAGCAGATGGGGCTGCGGCTGCAGAACACGGCCTACTCCGTCAACATCAAGGAACGGCTGGACTTCAGCTGCGCCATCTTCGACGCCGAGGGCAACCTGATCGCCAACGCGCCCCATATGCCGGTGCACCTCGGTTCCATGGGCGAGAGCATCAAGACCGTGATGCAGGCCAATGCGGGCCGCATGCACGCGGGCGATGTCTACATGCTCAACGATCCTTACCACGGCGGCACCCATTTGCCCGATGTGACGGTGATCTCGCCCGTGTTCGACGTGTCGGGCGAACGGATACTGTTCTACGTCGGCTCGCGCGGCCACCATGCCGACATCGGCGGCACCACGCCGGGTTCGATGCCGCCCGATTCGCGCAGCATCGAGGAGGAGGGTGTCCTGATCGATAACTTCAAGCTGGTGGACGGCGCCACCGGCGGCCAGCTGCGCGATGCGGAAGCGCGGGCCTTGCTGGCCGGCGCCGCCTGGCCGGCCCGCAATCCGGACCAGAACATGGCCGACCTGCGGGCCCAGGTGGCGGCCAACCAGAAGGGCGTGGACGAGCTGCGCAAGATGGTGGCGCATTTCGGGCTCGACGTGGTGCAGGCTTACATGGGCCACGTGCAGGACAACGCCGAGGAAGCCGTGCGGCGCGTCATCAGCGCACTGCACGACGGCAGCTACACGGTGGAACTCGACAACGGCGCGCGGATCGAGGTGGCGGTGCGGGTCGACCAGGCCAGCCGCAGCGCCGAGATCGACTTCAGCGGCACCTCGGCGCAGCTGGACAACAACTTCAACGCGCCGTCCGCCGTCTGCATGGCGGCCGTGCTGTATGTGTTCCGCACGCTGGTCGATGACGAGATCCCCCTCAACGCGGGCTGCCTCAAGCCGCTCAAGGTGCTGATACCGCCGGGCTCCATGCTCAATCCGCACTATCCGGCCTCGGTCGTTTCGGGCAATGTGGAGACGTCGACCTGCATCACCAACGCCCTGTATGGCGCGCTGGGCGTGATGGCGGCGGCGCAGGGCACGATGAACAATTTCACGTTCGGTAACGCCAAATACCAGTATTACGAAACCATCAGCGGCGGCTCGGGGGCGGGGCCGGGCTTCGACGGCACCAGCGTGGTCCAGACCAACATGACCAATTCGCGACTGACGGACCCGGAAATCCTCGAGTTCCGCTTCCCGGTGCGGCTGGAAAGTTACGCCATCCGCGCCGGCTCGGGCGGCGCGGGGCGCTGGCGGGGCGGCGACGGCGGCGTGCGCAAGGTGCGCTTCCTGGAGCCGATGACGGCGGCCATCCTGTCCAACAACCGCATCCACGCGCCGTTCGGCATGGCCGGCGGGGCGCCGGGCGCGCTCGGACGCAACAGCGTGGTGCGGGCCGACGGCAGCGTCGAACAACTGGGCCATATCGGCAAGACGGAGATGGGCCCCGGCGACCTGTTTGTGGTGGAAACGCCGGGCGGCGGCGGCTACGGCCAGCCTGAGTAGCCGCGCAGGCTGGTCAGGCCGTGGTGGAAATACCGTACTTGCGCTGCGTGGCCGTGTACTGGTTGAGCAGGATGGGCAGGGCAGGGTGGCCGGGGTCCAGCCTGCGGATGCGTTCCAGCAGATGGCTGCACTGTTCGGCCACCGGCGCTTCCCAGCCCAGGTCGTCGAGCTGCTTGAGCATGGCCGAAGCGGCCGCCGGCAGCAGGGCCATGTTGGACGGCGCCTTGCGCAGCGCGCCGTTGAGCGTGTCGATGGCGGCCCGCAGGTCGCCATGGGCGCGCTTTTCGGCCGCATCGAGCAGCAGGTCGTCGAGCTGGCGCGAGATCGTCTCGCCCACGCCTTGCGCCAGGTCGTGGCGGCCGGCCTTTTCGAACACGGCCACCGCATCGTCCATCGAGATGCCGCTTTCCGTGTCGTTGGTCAGCTCCACCATCAGCGACGTGGCTTCATGATCGAGCTTGTTTTTCAGGCAGCTGTGGGCCAGGCCCACCTTGAGGCTGGTGGACAGGCCGCGCGTCATGCTCATGGCCCGTACCGCGTTGCGCAGTTCCGCGGCGGCCGCGATCGGATTGTCCATCAGTTCGGCCAGCAGGCCGGCCGCCACGGAGCGGCACACTTCCGTGTTGGCGTTGCCGCGCAGGGAACGTTCGAGGTCGCGGATCACGCCGCTGGCCTGGGTGGCATCGCCTTTCCTGACCAGCGTCTTGACCAGGTTGACGTGGTCTTCCGGGTCGCGGAACTCCGAGTATTTCGCCTTTTGCACCACTTGCTTGAATGCCTTCTCCGCCACGGTCACGTCGCCCGTCTCGAAAGCGACTTCGCCCAGGTGGCGCAGGCGCCGAACCATGTGCGGGGAAATGGCGACGGCGTCTTCCAGGATGCGCTTGGCCAGCACGTTCTGGCCCATGGCTTCGTGGGTCTGCGCCAGCAAGTCGTAGGCGGCCATGAATTTCGGATTGTGGGCCACCAGGTTATCCAGCGTTTGCTGCGCTTCCGGATATTTCTGCAGCCCGAACTGGCAGCGGGCCAGGCCCAGGTGGGCCCAGCCGATGGGACGGGTGAGCAGGATGGTCTGGTAGATCAGTTCCGCCTCTTCCAGCTCGTCCAGGCGCAGGTGCAGTTCGGCGCGCAGGCGCGCGAATTCGATCGCGTGGCGCGCATGCTGGGCTTCGCATTCCAGGCAGGTGGTGATGGCCTTGCGGATATTGCCCATGCCGATCAGCTGGTACACGGGCAGGAAATAGGAACGCCGCTCGACGGCGCGGGCGATGCGCTGCTGCAGCACGTCGACCGTGAACGGCTTGAGCACGTAGTCGTTGGGCGTCAGTTCGGCCGCGCTGATCACTTTGCTGTACACGCCCTCGGACGTGAGCATGATGAAAATGGTCCACTGGGCGATCAGCTTGTGGTGGCGCAGGTCTTCCAGCAGCTGCTGGCCATCCTGGCCGCTGTCGCCGCTGCCGTTGCCGAGGTCGTACTCGCACAGGATGATGTCGTAGCTCTTCTTGTTCAACTGGCCAATGGCCGTGCCCGAGCTCACCGCCTCGTCAACGCGGGTGATGCCGGACTGGTTCAGCATGTTGCGCAGCGTGGCGCGCATGCCGGGATTGGGGTCTACCAGCAGGACAGAAAGTTCGGCGTAATCTTGCATTTATGTGCTTCCAAGCGTGGCCGCTGCGGCCGAAGGTGAAGGTGAAGGTGAAGGTGAAGGATGGGCCGGCGCCGGCGCAGCCACCGCGGCGATATGGGCGCCATGCTGCTTCCGCACAGCCACATACTGGGCCAGCAGGCCAGGCAGCAACGGATGGGCCGCATTGTGCTCCCGGATGCGGCGCAGCAGGGCGGTGCATTGGCCAAACAGGGCCGCGTCCCAGCCCCCGTCGGCCAGGCGGCGCAGCACGGCGGTGGCGGCGGCCGTCCACAGGCCGGTGTGGTCGGGATTGCGCTGCAAGGCGTCGAGCAACACCTCGACGGCGCCGCGCAGGTCGCCCTGGCGGCTCTTTTCCGCCGCCTTGCGCACCATGGCATCGACCGCCGAATCGACCCGCGCGTGATGCTGCTTGACCAGTTCCGGCCGGTCTGCCTGTTCGTACAGGGACAGCACCTGCGACTCGCTCACGCCGCTGGCGGGATCGGCCGTCAGTTCGGCGAACAGGGTATGGGCCTGCTCGTCCAGGCGGTTGACCAGGCAGCTGTGGGCCAGTCCCAGCTTGACGTTGCTCGACATGCCGGTCGCCTCCGACAGCTTGTCCATGGCCTTGGCCAGTTCCACCGCCGCGCCGCTGGCGTCGCCCTTGAGCTCCAGCACCATGGCGGAGGCGTAGGCGCGGCACACCTCGGTACCGGCCGTGCTGCGCAGCGAGCGCTCCAGGTCGCGCACGACGGCACTGGCGGCGGTGGCGTCGCCCTTCTTGACAAGCGTGCGCACCAGGTTCACATGGTCGGCCGGATCGCGAAATTCGGAATGCCTGGCCTTGGCCACCACCTGCTTGTAGGCTTGCTCGGCGCCGGCCACGTCGCCCACGGCCAGCGCCACGTCGCCCAGGTGGCGCAGCCGCCGCACCATGTGAGGCGAGATGGCGACGGCGTCCTGCAGCACCACCTTGGCTTCCTCGTCCTTGCCCTGGGCGCGCAGGGTCTGGGCCAGCAGGTCGTAGGCGGCCATGAACTTGGGATTGTCGGCCACCAGCGCCTCCAGCATGGCCTGCGCTTCGCCGTAGCGGCGCAACTGGTGGACGCAGCGGGCCTGGCCCAGCTGGGCCCAGCCCAGCGGCTTGGCCTGGACGATGGCCGCATAGGCTTGTTCGGCCTCGGCCTGGCGGTCCAGGCTGACGAGCAGCTCGGCCCGCAGCCGGGCATAGTCGGTGGCATAGCGGGGCTGGCTCGCTTCGGCCGCCAGGCAGGCGGCGATGGCGTCGCACGCCTTGCCCTGGCCTATCATCTGGTAGACGGGCAGGAAGTTGGCGCGCCGCTCGAGGGCGCGGCCGATACGCTGGGACAGCACGTCCACCGTGAATGGCTTGAGGATGTAATCGGTGGGCAGCAGCTCGGCCGCGCTCACCACCTTGCTGTACACGCCTTCGGCCGTAAGCATGATGAAGATGGCCCACTGGCTGATGACACGGTGGTGCCGCAAGTCCTCCAGCAGCTGCTGGCCGTCCTGGCCCGCGTTCTCGGCGCTGCCGCCCAGGTCGTACTCGCACAGGATCACGTCGTAGCTCTTGGTGCTGAGCTGGCGAATGGCGGTGGCCGAACTGACGGCATGGTCGACCTTGGTGATGTTCACCTGGGTCAGCATGTTGTGCAGACTGGCGCGCATGCCCTGGCTGGGATCGACGATCAGGACCGACAGGTTGCTATAGTCTGGCATGGTGGACTTTCGTGGGCCGGGCCGCAGGAGGCGGTAAGTCCTTATCGGCAGGCGTCAGCAAAATTTGAAACAAGCATACTCCAAGCATAGGCAAAATTGCAGTGGAAGCAGCTGTTTCCCCCGCGGCAGGGGCGTTTTTGCCTCGGATTGGGCAAAAAATGTTGCTCTGACGGCACTTTTTGCGCCGAATTAGGGCTGTGGGGACAGGGGCGAAAGCGGTATAATGCGCGCAAAGGAAATCTTGCAAAACCGCTTCCGACCAGTTTCGTGCCCACTCGTGCCATTTCTACCTTTAATCCGCAGCCTCGCTGCATCAACCATCTCCCAACCATGTTGATTCTGCCGGGCTCCAACGCCCTGTCCGCATTCCGTAGCCAACGCCTGTTAACCCAACTGCAAACGGTGCTGCCCGCCGTGGCCGCAGTGCAGGCCCGATATGTCCACTTCATCGACGCCGCCGCACCCCTGTCGGCCGACGAGACCAGCCGCCTGGGCGCGCTGCTGACCTACGGCGAACCGGCCCAGGCCGAACACGCCGAAGGCGCCGTCGAAGAGTTCTTCGTCATTCCCCGTTTCGGCACCATTTCGCCGTGGGCTTCCAAAGCCACCGACATCGTCCATAACTGCGGCATGGCGCACATCAAGCGCGTGGAGCGGGGCGTGGCCTTCCGTATCAACCTGAAGGCGGGTTTCCTGGGCACCGGCATCGGCGCCGTCAAGAAGCTGACGGAAGCCGAAACCCAGGCCGTGGCGGCCCTGCTGCACGACCGCATGACCGAATCGGTGCTGCGCCACCCGGACGAAGCGGCGGCCCTGTTCCGCACCCTGGACGCGCGTCCGCTGGAGACGGTGGACGTGCTGGGCGCCGGCAAGCAGGCGCTGGAAAAGGCCAACACGGACCTGGGCCTGGCCATGTCGGACGACGAGATCGAGTACCTGGACGCCGCCTTCACCAAGGCCGGCCGCAATCCGACGGACGTGGAACTGATGATGTTCGCACAGGCGAACAGCGAGCATTGCCGCCACAAGATCTTCAACGCCGACTGGACCATCGACGGCGTGGCGCAGGACAAGTCCCTGTTCCAGATGATCAAGAACACCCACCAGCTGCAGCCCAAGGGCACCATCGTGGCCTACAGCGACAACTCGTCCATCATGGAAGGCGCGGAAGTGGCGCGCTTCTTCCCCCGTGGCGAGAACCACGAATACGCCGCCTCGACCGAGCTGACCCACACGCTGATGAAGGTGGAGACCCACAACCACCCGACCGCCATCTCGCCATTCCCCGGCGCCTCCACGGGCGCGGGCGGCGAGATCCGCGACGAAGGCGCGACCGGCCGCGGCGCCAAGCCCAAGGCCGGCCTGACCGGCTTTACCGTCTCCAACCTGATGCTGCCGGGCGCCGTGCAGGCCTGGGAAAACGCGGCCAGTGTGACGGCCGCCGCCGGCCACCGCGACAGCGCCAAGGTATACGGCAAGCCTGACCGCATCGCCTCGCCGCTGCAGATCATGATCGAAGGCCCGCTGGGCGGCGCCGCGTTCAGCAATGAATTCGGCCGTCCCGTGCTGGGCGGTTACTTCCGCACCTACGAACAGAACATCGGGCGCCAGTTCGCCGGCGCCAGCGACACCGTGTACGGCTACCACAAGCCCATCATGATCGCCGGCGGCATCGGCAACATCTCGGCCCAGCACACCCACAAGGACGACATTCCCGTCGGCAGCCTGCTGATCCAGTTGGGCGGCCCCGGCATGCGCATCGGCATGGGCGGCTCGGCCGCCTCGTCGATGGCCACCGGCACCAACACGGCCGACCTGGACTTCGACTCGGTCCAGCGCGGCAATCCGGAAATGGAACGCCGCGCCCAGGAAGTGATCAACGGCTGCTGGCAGCTGGGCACGGCCAACCCCATCATCTCGATCCACGACGTGGGCGCGGGCGGCCTGTCGAACGCGTTCCCGGAAATCACCAACGACGCCAAGCGCGGCGCCATCTTCGACCTGCGCAAGGTGCCGCTGGAAGAAAGCGGCATGGCGCCCAAGGAGATCTGGTCCAACGAATCGCAGGAACGCTACGTGCTGGCCATCGCGCCCGACAGCCTGCCCGTGTTCCAGGCCCTGTGCGAGCGTGAGCGCTGCCTGTTCGCCGTGGTCGGCGTGGCCACGGAAGAGCGCCAGCTCAAGCTGGTCGATCCTGAACTGGGCAACAACCCGGTCGACATGCCGATGGACGTCCTGCTGGGCAAGCCGCCCAAGATGCAGCGCGACGTGCACCACGTGCAGAACGAATTCCCCGCCATCGACCTGACCGGCATGGACCTGGAAGAAGCGGCCAAGCGCGTGCTGCTGCTGCCTACCGTGGGCGACAAGTCCTTCCTGATCACCATCGGCGACCGCAGCGTGGGCGGCATGAGCGTGCGCGACCAGATGGTCGGTCCGTGGCAGGTGCCGGTGGCCGATTGCGCCGTCACCGCCATGAGCTTTGAAGGCTACCTGGGCGAAGCGATGTCCATGGGCGAGCGCACCCCGCTGGCCGTGATCGACGCGCCGGCATCGGGCCGCATGGCCGTGGGCGAGGCGATCACCAACATCGCCGCCGCCGCCATCGGCGACATCTCCGACATCAAGCTGTCGGCCAACTGGATGGCCGCCTGCGGCCAGCCCGGCCAGGACGCGGCCCTGTACGACACCGTGAAAGCGGTCGGCATGGAGCTGTGCCCGGCACTGGGCATCAGCATCCCGGTCGGCAAGGACTCGCTGTCCATGCGCACCACCTGGCGCGACGAAGCGGAAGAATCGAAGGCCGTCACCAGCCCTGTCTCGCTGATCGTGTCGGCGTTTGCGCCCGTGCATGACGTGCGCAAGTCGCTCACGCCGCAGATCAAGACCGATGCCGGCGACACTTCCATCATCCTGATCGACCTGGGCCGCGGCAAGAACCGCCTGGGTGCATCGGCGCTGTCGCTGGTCATGGGCCAGCTGGGCAACGAGACGCCGGACGTGGACAGCGCGGAAGACCTGAAAGGCTTCTTCGCCGCCATCCAGCAACTGAACAACGACGGCAAGCTGCTGGCCTACCACGACCGTTCCGACGGCGGCCTGTACGCCACGCTGGCCGAGATGGCCTTCGCCGGCCGCGCCGGCCTGTCGATCAACCTCGACATCCTGACGCTGGAGCAGGGCCACGGCGCCGACCAGGGCGACGCCAAGAACTGGGCCGGCCAGATCGCCGAGCGCCGCAACGAGCAAACCATCCGCGCCCTGTTCTCGGAAGAGCTGGGCGCCGTGATCCAGGTCCGCGCCGACGAAAAGTCGCTGGTGATGGATGTGCTGCGTGCCTTTAACCTGGGCGCCTGCAGCCACATCATCGGCAAGCCGAACGACCGTGGCGTGATCGAATTCACGCGCGACGCCAAGACCATCTACAGCCAGCCGCGCGCCGCGCTGCACCGCCTGTGGAGCGAAACGAGCTGGCGCATTGCCCGCCTGCGCGACAACCCGGCCTGCGCCGACGCCGAATACGACCGCATCCTGGACGAAACCGATCCCGGCATCTCGCCCAAGGTCACCTTCGACCTGGCCGACAACGTGGCCGCGCCGTTCCTGGCCACGGGCGTGCGTCCGCGCGTCGCCATCCTGCGCGAGCAGGGCGTGAACTCGCACATTGAGACGGCGTACGTGATGCACCAGGCAGGCTTTACGGCCGTCGACGTGCACATGAGCGACCTGATCGCCGGCCGCGTCAAGCTCGACGACTTCCAGGGCATCATCGCCGTCGGCGGCTTCTCGTACGGCGACGTGCTGGGCGCCGGCGAAGGCTGGGCCAAGACCATCCTGTTCAACGCCGCGCTGGCGGAACAGTTTGCGCGCTTCTTCGCCCGCACCGACAGCTTCGGCCTGGGTGTGTGCAACGGCTGCCAGATGATGAGCAACCTGAAGTCCATCATCCCCGGCGCCCACGCCTGGCCCAAGTTCACCACCAACAAATCGGAGAAATTCGAGGCGCGCTTCGCGATGGTGGAAGTGCTCGATTCGCCATCCATCTTCTTCAACGGCATGGCCGGCACCCAGACTGCCATCGCCATCGCCCACGGCGAAGGTTATGCGGACTTCACCCAGACCGGCAACATCAACGAAGCCGTGGCCGCCATGCGCTTTGTCGACAACCGCGGCGCCGCCACGGAAGCCTATCCGTACAATCCTAACGGTTCGCCGCAGGGCTTGACGTCGGTCACGACGGCGGACGGCCGCTTCACCGTGATGATGCCGCACGCCGAGCGCGTGTTCCGCACCGTGCAGCAGTCGTGGCACCCGGAAGCGTGGGGCGAGGATTCGCCATGGATGCGCATGTTCCGCAACGCGCGCAAGTTCGTCGGCTAAGCCGATAGCCTCCGGCAAAAAGCCCGGCCCCGTTTCAGCGATGAAACGGGGCCGGGCTTTTTTACTGTGACCGTCAGGTCGTCAGATTGTCAGATCGTCAGATCCAGTGCAGTACGCCCGCGAACAGCCCCATGGCGCCGGCCACGGTGACGCCCAGGCCGGATACGACGGCGACCTGGCGCCGGCGCGAACGCATGTCGTGCACCAGGTAGGCGACGACGAAGAAGGGCATGTAGCCCACCAGCCAGATCAGCAGCGGCGTGCCCACGTTCCAGCCGCGCCATTCCCAGGTCAGGGCACCGATGTGGTTGAGCCAGTATTCGACGCCCACGCACAGGACGGAGTTCACGGCGGCGATCACCCAGCGGTTATTGATGCCCAGGATCTTCGCCTTGGCGTCGGCCGGCAGCATGCGGGCGGCGTACAGGCCCATGATGGCGAACATGAACGTGATTTCGACATTGAGACCGATCAGTATCACGTAGGCGGAACTGCCCGGCGTGCCCCAGGCGGGCGCGAAGCCGGAAAAATGGAACAGCAGGCCGTTCCAGATCTCGTTGACCCAGTCCATCAGCCAGAACGCCAGGCCGGCCAGCACCACGTTCCAGCGCCGGGCGGCGGCCTGTTCGCCATAGGCCTGGATCACCAGCAGCAGCAGGGGAATCACATACCACTGGAAATGCGACGCATTACGTACCAGCGCTTGTGCCTGGGCGGCGGAATCTGCGATCATCTGTGTTGTCTCCCTTGTATGTAAAACGCAGATTGTAGATACCGCACCGTGCGCAGGCTTGACCGCGCAGGTCATAATTTTTGACATTTCAGGCCATGCCCGACCACACCCGCGTTCTACCTTCCCTTGCCGGCGCGCCGGCCGGCAGCGTGCCCGGCGCCTACGTCCGGCTGTTGTTCGACTATCTTGCCCAACATGGCGCCGACGCCGAGGCTATTCTGGGCGAGGCGCCGCCGCCCGCGCCGGCATCCCAGTCCTATCCCGCAGCGCGCTGGGCCGGCATGCTGGCACTTGCCGCGCGCCGTCTTGGCGATCCGGCCCTGGGCCTGCGGGTGGGCGCCGCCATCACGCCGGCCCACCTGGGGCCGCTGGGTTATGTACTGCTGGCGTCGCCGTCCGTGCTGGCGGCGATGCAATGTTATTTGCGCTGCCAGCGCCTGGTCCATGATGTCAGCCCGGTCCGGCATTTTGTCGCGGATGGCCGGCTGATCCTGGAATGGAGCGAGGAATCGCGCCACATGGGCCTGCTGGCCAACCAGTGCGGCCTGGCTGCGCTGGTGCAGTTTGCCCGTGACATCGCCGGACGCGAGGTCGATCCGGCGGCCATCCACTTCGTCGAGCCGGCGCCGGCCGACGTTGCGCCCTATGCCGAACTGTTTCGCTGCCCGGTCCTGTTCGGGCAGGCGGCCACCCGGGTCTGCTTTCCGGTGGAGCTATTGGACCTGCCGCTGCGGCGTGCCGATCCGGCCCTGGTTGCCTTGCTCGAGCAGCAGGTGCAGGCCAGCCTGGACGCCATGCCCGGCCCGGATCACGTGCTGCAGGCCATACGGCGCCGCATTTCCAGCCACCTCATGGGCGGCGAAGCGATGCTCGAGCAGGTGGCGCAGGAGCTGCACGTCTCGGGCCGTACGCTGCGGCGCTGGTTGCAGGCCCGCGGCTGGAGCTTCCGCGCCTTGTTGGAAGACACGCGGCGCCGCCTGGCCGAACATTATCTGCGCGACACGCGCCTGTCCTTGCCCGAGGTGGCCTTGTTGTTGGGGTATTCGGAACAGAGTGCGTTCAATCGCGCCTTCCTGCACTGGTCCGGCATGACGCCGCGCCGCTGGCGTCTGTCGGCCAGTCAGGGCAAATAGCCGTCCCACCCCGTGCCGGATGACGGCAGGGTGCGGTCATCCAGCCCGGATGTGCTTGTTCGCTTCGCGATAGCTGAGCGGCGCCAGCCGGTCTTTTTCCGCTCGCAGAAAATCGCGGACGGCTTGCGGATTATGGTGCGCATAATCCCGTAAAGCCCAGCCGATCGCTTTTTGGATAAAGAATTCCTGTTCCGGCGCCAGCGTACGCGCATAGGCAAACAGCCGGGCAGTGTCGGTGTTGTCGCGCCAGCCCAATTGATGCAGCATGGCGATCCTGCGCAGCCACATATTGGGGCTGATTAATGCGGCGTCCATGCCATCATGCCGGCCGGCGAGTATATCGCCGATTATCGAGGCCAGTCCATCCACGCTGTCCCACCAGGATTTTTCCTGCGCCAATGACAGTAATGCGGGAATATCCTGAATATCCAAATCCTTATGCCGCGAAGCCAGCAGGTCCAGTGCCGCATATTGATATTCCCGTTCCGGCAATGCCCATAATTGCCGGGCCAGCGCCATTAACTGGCCGGCATCGCCGCCTTTCAATTCCTTGAATAATGGACGCAAGGCCTTGCGTCGTAACGGGGTGGGAATCCCGATGAATGGGAACTGATTGCGCATATATGCACGCATCGGTTCCGCACGCCCGGGTTCCGCGATGGCGGTCAGTGTTTCCTTGATTCTATCCAGCATGGTCTGGCTCATGGCACTCCGCACAGATGTCGGCCGGGAACGGAATGTCCGGGCGCGGGAGTGAAGTATAAGCGACTTGTGTAGTGGCCACTCAGGAAGCGGCCGCGCCCCCCTCGGAAGCGCCCGGGACGCTGTCGGCAAGCTGGCCCGGCCCGGTTGGCCGCTTGCCGGCAACCGTTCGCCGCGCCTCTCATGCTCGTTTCTGGTCTTTTTGCGCCAAATTCTGGCGTGCTTGGCTATGCCCGTGGCAAGCCGCCGGAGCGCGGAGCAGGGCGTTTCCAACTTCTCATACAGACCCACCGGCTGCTTTCCAACTATTCATACGCGCCGCCGCCGCTGGCACGGTATGACAAGAATTTAATCCCAGCAAAACAATGACTTAGCGCTGCGGCGATTTATTTTTGCAGCAGGCACGGCGATTGCTATTACCCCCACCAGACTGAGTCATTAGTCGCCCTCGATAACAACGGAGCAGGCCCAAGACGCCCACTTCAATTCATAGGCTGGAGGAACAACATGAAACAAAAACGCCCGTTAACCATCTATATTCTGATTGCGATGGTGCTAGGTATTCTGGTGGGTTATGCATGCCACGAAACTTTCCTCGATCAAAAAGTCACTACAGACATCGCCGCGCATATTTCGATTGCGACGGACGTATTTCTGCGCCTGATTAAAATGATTATCTCGTTGCTGGTCTTTTCCACGCTGACGATCGGTATTGCCCATATGGGCGACGGCAAGGCCGCAGGCCGTATCGGCGCCAAAGCCATGAGCTGGTTCATTATTGCCTCGCTGGTGTCGCTGACGCTGGGCATGGTGCTGTCGAATTTCTTCCAATTGGGCGCGCATCTGGGCCTGCCATTGCCGGCAGTCGATGCGTCGACCGGTTTGAAGACGGCGGCATTCACCTTGAAAGACTTCGTCGCCCATATGGTGCCCAAGTCGCCGATCGAGGCAATGGCCAACAATGAAATCCTGCAGGTCCTGGTATTTGCCATCTTCTTCGGCAGCGCCCTGGGCGCCATGGGCGACGCCGGCCGCAAGCTGACGGCCGTGATCGACCAGCTGGCGCAAGTCATGCTGCGCATCACCGGCAGCATCATGAAACTGGCGCCTCTGGCAGTGTTTGCCGCCATGGCATCCGTCGTTACCACCAACGGCCTGGCCATCCTGGGCACGTTCGCCAAGTTCATGGGCGGTTTCTATCTGGGCCTGTTCTGCCTGTGGGTACTGCTGATCGCCGGTGGTTTCGCCTTCATCGGCCGCCGCGTGTTCACGCTGATCGGCCTGATCAAAGAACCGTTCCTGCTGGCCTTCTCCACGGCCAGCTCGGAAGCGGCTTACCCCAAGCTGCTCGATGCGCTCGATAAATTCGGCGTGCAACGCAAGATTTCCAGCTTCGTCTTGCCCATGGGCTACTCCTTCAATCTGGATGGCTCGATGATGTACTGCACGTTCGCCGTGCTGTTCATTTCCCAGGCGTATGGCATCGATCTGTCCATCGGCACCCAGATCACGATGCTGTTGCTGCTCATGCTGACCTCCAAGGGCATGGCCGGCGTGCCGCGCGCATCGCTGGTGGTGATCGCCGCCACCCTCAACCAGTTCCACATCCCGGAAGCGGGCTTGCTGCTGTTAATGGGCATCGACCAGTTCCTCGACATGGGCCGTTCGGCCACCAACGCCGTCGGCAATGCCGTCGCCACTGCCGTTGTGGCCAAGTGGGAAGGGGCATTGCACGACCCGCAGCAAGCCAGCGACCTGAACGTGGCAGCAGCACAAATTCGCAGCGCATAACAACTACATAAGACTAATCGGAGATTACAAATGAAAGCAGCAATCAAATCGGCAACCTTCACCGCAGCGGCCCTGAGCATGGTATCGGGCCTGGCCATGGCGCAATCGAACGTCACGATTTACGGCGTGGCCGATGCCGGCCTGGTACTGGAACGCGGCGGCCCTGCCGGCAGCGTCAACAACGTCAGCAGCGGTGTCGCCTCCGGTTCGCGCCTGGGATTCAAGGGCAAGGAAGACCTGGGCAACGGTCTGGCCGCCAATTTTGTCGTTGAAAATGGCTACAGCATCGATACCGGCGCGGCCGGGCAGGGTGGCCTGCTGTTTGGCCGCCAAGCCTGGGCCGGCCTGTCCGGCAGCTTCGGCGCCGTGGCGCTGGGTCGTCAGTACTCGCCGTTTTACAAGACGATGCGCGATGTTGCTGATCCGTTCTGCGACGGTCTGGCAGGCACGGCCACCAACATCTTCGCCGCCAACACCCGTGTCGACAACATGGTGAGCTATGCCTCGCCCAAGCTGCAAGGCTGGTCCGGTGAACTGGCCTATGGCGCCGGCGAGGTGGCCGGCGACACGGCAGCCAACCGCACGCTGGGCGCCAGCGCGACCTACGGCGAGGGCCCGCTGACGGTGGTCCTGGCCCACCATCAGCGTGAGAACGGTACGGCCACCGCCCATAGCCGCAACACGGTCCTGACGGCCCGTTACATGTTCGCCAACGGCTTCACGGGACACGTGGCCCATGCCCGTAACCGCGATCTGGCTGGCGTGGGCAGCAAGGACACGCTGGTGGGCGGCACCGTGCGCTTTGCGGCCAATAAAGTGGTCGCTTCGATGGTGTACCATCAGGATGATTCCGGCGCCGGCCGCGACGCGCGCCAGTATGCCGTGGCCTACCTTTATTCCCTCTCTGCCCGTACTGACCTGTATACTGCCTACGGTCACGTCAACAACCGCAACGGCGCGAGCTTCAAGATCGGTAATGCTACCGGTTCCGGCTCGGGTCCCACCGGCGTCAATCTGGGCATGCGACACGTCTTCTGATGCCAGGTGTGCCGCCTGTGGCGGCACTGGCGGCGCAGTTGCGTGACGAACGTAATGTGCTCCGCCCTGAATCTTGAAGAAAGCACTATGCCCGAAGCGGTAACAACTGAATCGCCCGGCCCGGAGCGCTCCGCCCGGCGGCGCTGGACCGGCCGCACCATCGTCTGGTGGGGCGCAGTCGTCGCCGTGGGCCTGGTGCTGGCCTGGCTGGCCTACCTGTGGGCCGAACGTATCACCATCGAGCGCTTGCGCGTCAACGGCGCGCAACGGCTGGATGTGTACGCCAGCAGCCTGGACAACCTGCTCGGCAAGTACGACTTTCTTCCGAGCACGCTGGAGTTGAGCGATGATGTGATCGATTTGTTGCAGAAGCCCGACAATGCGGACCTGCAGTTGGCCGTCAATCAGCATCTGGAACGCTTGAATATCCAGGCGGGGTCGACCACCATTTACGTCAGCAATTTACGGGGAATCACCCTGGCCGCCAGCAATTGGCGGGAACCCGGCACCTTTGTCGGTGATAACGTCGCTTTTCGCCCCTATGTTCGCGATGCCTTGCGCGGCAAGCCGGCCGGATTCTATGGTGTCGGCACCAGCTTGCGCGAGCCGGGCTACTTTTTCGCCCATGGCATATTTCACAATGGCCGCATGCTGGGCGTGGCGACCGTCAAGGTCAATATCGAAAAACTGGAAAAGGCGTGGAGCCAGGGCGCGGACAAAGTGTTGCTATGCGACGAGAATGGGGTGATCTTCCTGACCTCCGTACCGGCCTGGAAATACACGACGCTCGCGCCCTTGTCGGCCGCCGTGCAGCGCGAGCTGGCGGCTACCCGGCAGTACTATTCCCATGCACTGACGCCACTCGACATCCGCTACACGCCGGTAGGCCGGGATGGACTGCAATTTGCGACCGTCCACGCGGCCGCCTCCAATGGCAGGCCGGGTACGGCGCGCCGTATGTTGAGCCAGAGTCTGGCCCTGACTCCCCGACACTGGGAATTTATCTACCTGTCGGACTTGAGTCCGGCCCGGTCGAACGCCCAGACTGCGTTTTTGCTGGCTTGCCTGCTGCAAGGCTTCCTGGTCGTGCTGTATTTATATGTACGCCAGCGCCGGCGCAGCCTCAGGCTCAAGCTCAAGGCCAAGGAAGACTTGCAGCATGCCTACGCCAACCTGGAATTGATGGTGGCCGAACGCACCTACAACCTGAAACAGATGACGCGCAGCCTGAGCGAGGAAATTGCTGTGCGCCAGTGGGCCGAGGACCAGTTGCGGGTGACCCAGAACGAACTGGTCCAGGCCGGCAAGATGGCCGTCCTGGGGCAAATGTCGGCCGGCATTACCCATGAGCTGAACCAGCCGCTGACGGCCTTGCGCACCATGTCCGACAACGCTGCCGTGCTGCTGGACCGCGGCCGGATCGACGATGCCAAGGCCAACCTCGGCATTATTTCCCAGATTGTCGGGCAAATGGGGACGATTACGGGGCAACTGAAGGCATTTTCGCGCAAGTCAGCGGGCAGCCCGGCGCCCGTTGCGCTCCAGGCGGCAGTCGCCAACGCCCTGTTCCTGGTCGAACGCCGGCTGGAACAGGAGCGCGTCGATTTCCGTCTGCAAGTGCGTTATGCCGATGCCTATGCCTTGTGCGAAGGCAACCGCCTGGAACAGGTGCTGGTCAACCTGTTCAACAATGCGCTCGATGCCATGGGTGGCATGCCTGACCGCCAGCTGACGGTCACCATAGACCGCCAAGGCGCCCGGGTGCTGGTCGTCGTCGCCGATACGGGGCCGGGCATACCGGATGACGTGCGCGAGCACTTGTTTGAGCCGTTCTTCACCACCAAGGAGCAGGGGGCCGGACTGGGGCTGGGCCTGGCCATCTCCGAGCGGATTGTGGTGGAGTTCGGTGGTATATTGAGAGCCGGTCCGGCGCCCGGTGGCGGCGCGGAATTTACCGTTGAGCTGCCGGTTTCAGAGCAAGGAGCGGGGAATGACAGATAGTTTGCGTGTGTTGTTGGTGGAAGATGACGCCACGGTGCGCGCCGGTAGTGTGCAAGCCTTGCAGTTGGCCGGGCTGGACGTGCAAGGCTTTGCCTCCGCCGAGCCGGCCCTGAAGGCGTTGGCGCCGCACTTTCCCGGCATCGTCGTGACCGACGTCAAACTGCCCGGCATGAGCGGACTCGAGTTGCTGACGGCCGCCAAGGCCGTCGATCCGGAATTGCCGGTGATCCTCGTCACCGGCCACGGCGACATCACGATGGCCGTGCAGGCCATGCGCGATGGCGCCTACGATTTCATCGCCAAGCCGTATTCGTCCGAACAACTGGTGGAGGTAGTGCAACGCGCGTTGGCCACCCGCAGCTTGATGCTGGAAGTGCACAGCCTGCGCCGCAGGCTGGAGCAAAGCGCGGGCATCGAGGCGACCTTGCTGGGCGATTCGCCCGCCATGCGCGAGCTGCGGCGCCTGATCCTGGACCTGGCCGACGAGCCGGCCGATGTGCTGGTCTTTGGCGAGACGGGTACCGGCAAGGAAATGGTGGCGCGCAGCCTGCATCAGCACAGCATCCGCCACAAGCACCATTTTGTCGCCATCAATTGCGGGGCGATACCGGAAAATATCTTCGAAAGCGAGGTGTTCGGGCACGAACCGGGCGCTTTCACGGGCGCGGCCAAACGCCAGATCGGCAAGATCGAACACGCCGACCGCGGCTCCCTGTTCCTGGACGAGGTGGAAAGCCTGCCGCTGGCCATGCAGGTCAAGCTGCTGCGGGTATTGCAGGAGCGCTATGTGGAGCGGCTGGGCTCGAATCAGCCGGTGCCGGTCGACGTGCGCATCATTGCGGCCACCAAGGTCGACCTGAAGGAACTGTCGGACCAGCAAAAATTCCGCAGCGACCTGTATTACCGCCTCAACCTGATTGTGCTGCATCTGCCGCCCCTGCGCGAGCGGCGCGAAGACATTCCCTTGCTGTTCGAGCATTTCGTGCTGGGCGCCGCGGCCCGCTACAAGCGCGAAGTGCCTGTCATGCCCGGCGTCCTGATGCAGCGCTTGATGGCGCACACCTGGCCCGGCAATGTACGCGAGCTGCGCAACATCGCCGACCGCTTCGTGCTGGGCCTGTCCAGCGGCGCCGACGGCTTGCTGGCGGCGCCACCTGCCGTGCCGCTGGCCTTGCCGGAACAGGTGAGCCGTTTCGAGCGGGCCCTGATCGAGCAGGAACTGCGCAACTACGCCGGCAACGTAGCCGAAGCGTGCCTGACGCTGGGCCTGCCCAAGCAGACCCTGTATCACAAGATGCAGAAATACAATCTGGTGGCCGAGGACTTCAAATAGCGACCGGCCATGAAAAAAGCGCTTTAATGAGAAGCGCTTTCTTTTATTGCCGGGGTGTTGCAGCCAGTCTTACTGGATCTTGGCTTTCTTCATCAGCTCGTCGCGGTAGGCGGCGATCTTACGCTGCTGCAGCGACTCGGCGACCTGGCCTTTGACTTCTTCCAGCGCCGGCAGCTTCACAGGACGCGATTCTTCCAGCTTGATCACGTGGTAGCCGAATTCCGTCTTGACGGGGGTGTCGGTGGTCTGGCCGTTCTTCAGCGCCACCATGGCATCGGCGAATGGCTTGACCAGCTTGGCAGGAGTCATCCAGCCCAGGTCGCCGCCGTTGTTGGCCGAACCGTCTTTCGACACCTTGGCCAGTTCTTCGAACTTGCCGCCGGCCTTCAGCTTGGCGATGATGTCCTTGGCTTCCGCTTCCGTGCCGACCAGGATGTGGCGGGAATGGTATTCCTTCTCGCCCATGGCAGCCTTGTACTTGTCGTATTCGGCCTTGATGTCGGCATCCTTGACGGGGTTCTTCTTCACGTAGTCGGCCAGCATGGCATTGATGATGATGCTCTGGCGCGCGTTTTCGATGGCGGCCTTGACGTCGGCGTGGGTGCCGAAGCCTTGCTTGTCCGCTTCCTGGATCAGCACTTCGCGGCCGATCAGGTCTTTCTTGATGGCTTCGCGCAGCTGTGGCGAATCGGTCTGCTGACCCTGGGCCACCACTTGCTTGACGATCTGTTCAACGCGCGCGGCGGGAATGGCCTTGCCGTTGACGGTGGCGGCGTTCTGCGCGAATGCCGGAGCTGCTACAACAGCGATCAGGGCTAACAACAGGCGAGCTGGCTTCAAAATCATTATCACATCCTATAAAAAAACAAGAGATCGCGCCTGGCGGGCAGTGCGCATTGTTGAACGCAGAACTAAAACCGGCGCCCAGTGGGCGCCGGTCACAGCTATATTACTGAATCTTTGCTTTCTTGACCATTTCTTGTTGGTAAGCTTGCAGTTTCTTCTGGGTCAGCGCTTCGGCGATCTGCGGCTTCACTTCTTCCAGGGTAGGCAGCTTGGCTGGACGGATGTCGTCCACCTTGATCACGTGGAAACCGTTCGGGGTCTGCACCGGCTTGTCGGTGAACTGACCTTTCTGCAGACCCACGAAGGCGTCCGAGAAGGCAGGCGGGAAGGACGATGGGGTAGCCCAGTCCAGGTCGCCGCCGCTGCCGGCGGAGCCGGTGTCTTTCGAATTCTTGGCCAGGTCTTCGAACTTGCCGCCGGCTTTCAGCTTGGCGATCACGTCGTTCGCTTCAGCTTCCGTGCCCAGCAGGATGTGACGCACGTGGTATTCCTTGTCGCCGGCTTGTTTGGTGAAGCGGTCGTATTCGGCCTTGATATCGGCGTCCGACACGGGGTTCTTCTTCACGAAGTCGCCGACCAGGGCGTTGATGATGATGGCCTGGCGGGCGTTTTCCAATTGCTGCTTGACGTTCGCATCCTTGGCAAAACCTTGCTTTTCCGCTTCCTGCATCATGACTTCGCGACCGATCAGGTCTTTCTTGATCAGTTCACGCAGCTGCGGGGAATCTTGCTGCTGGCCTTGCGCTACCACTTGCTTGACGACGGCGTCGACGCGGGAGGTGGGAATAGCCTTGCCATTGACGACAGCGATGTTTTGAGCAAAAGCAGGTACGGCAGCAACGGCGAGAAGTGCAATCAGCAAACGGGCTGGCTTGAAAGTCATTATTAATTCCTGTAAAGGGAAAGTTTAAGCTAAAAGTAGTTGGTTTAGGTCAGACCGTCATTGTGTCATTTTGTTTCACGACTATTCTATGTCTTCCCTATACCTTGCGCTACATCATACTTCGGACGGTGCCAATGCGGTAATGGCCAATGCATGAATTTCTTTATGCATCATATCGTGCACGGAATCATACACGAGTCGATGTCGCATGACGAGTTTGACACCTTCGAAACGGGGCGACACTATACGCACCGTGTAATGGCCGCCACCGGAGGCGGCGCCGGCATGCCCGGCATGCAGGGCCGACTCGTCGCCGACGTCGATTTCCACCGGCGCCAGCGCCGCCTGCAGCAGGGTACGGATCTTATCGAGGCGCGGATCGCTCATGCTTCATCCTTCATGTGTTTGGACAGATACAGCGTCTGGCCAACGATAAAGACGAACATGATGGAGGTGGAACCGAAGGCCTTGAAGCTGACCCATGCGCCGGTATCGCCCTTGAACAGCACAAAGGCGACAAACAGATTCAAAAAGCCCATGGCCACAAAGAAACAGATCCACGCCAGGTTAATCCGGTTCCAGATGATGTCCGGCAAATGAATGATGTGTTCCATCGATTTGCGCATCAGGTTCTTCTTGAATGCCAGCTGGGAAACCATCAGGCCAATGGCGAAGCACCAATAAACGATGGTCAGCTTCCATTTGATGAAGTTATCGTCGTGGAAGTAGATGGTCAGGCCGCCGAAGAAAATAAACATGAATAAGGACAACCACAGCACGAAGTCGACTTTACGCCCGCGCAGTTTGATATAGGCAATCTGGCCCATGGTGGCCAGGATGCCGATCAGGGTGGCGATAATAATGGGGGACTGTGCCGCCGTGACCACGCCGCCGGAGACCAGGGCGCTCAGGTGGGTGTTGATGAAGGTTTGCGCCGCATCGGCGTTGTTGCCGGCCAGTTTGTAGGCGGCAAAGAACATCAGCAGCGGCAGGAAGTCGAACAGGAATTTCATGGTCTTAGGGTCGTGGTCGGTGGATCAAGCTTCGGGGTCAAACCGCAGCGAGGCGGAATTGATGCAGTAGCGCAGTCCGGTGGGCGGCGGGCCATCGGGGAAAACATGGCCCAGGTGCGCATCGCAGACGGCGCAAAGAATTTCGGTGCGCAGCATACCATGGGAGCGGTCCACTTTCTCCGTCACGTTCGCCGGGTCCAGCGCCTCGAAGTAACTGGGCCAGCCGCAGCCGGAATCGAACTTGGCGTCGGAGCGGAACAGCGGCGTGTTGCAGCACACGCAGGTATAGATGCCGGCTTCGTGATGGTCCCAGAACTGGCCGCTGAAGGCGCGCTCGGTGGCCGCGTGGCGCGTCACTTCGAACTGCATCGGATCCAGCTGGGCGCGCCATTCGGCCTCGCTCTTGTGTACTTTATCGGTCATGATATTCCTCAGGAAGAACAGCTCACTTCAAGATGGCTTGCCCAATCGGGCGGCAAGGCGGCATATTGTTCATGCTCAGGCTGTTCGTCGAACGGGCGCTGCAAAACTTTCATCAAGCGTGCCACTTCAGTAAAGTCCTTATTTTGCGCCTTTTCAATGGCTAGCTGCGCAAGATAGTTGCGCAAAACGTACTTGGGGTTGACAGCGTCCATGGCCACCTTGCGCGCGGCATCCAGGCTCGCTTCCGTGCGCAGGCGCGCGCGGTAGCGGGCGGCCCAGGCGTCAAAGGCGGGGCGCTCCAGGAACAGGTCGCGCAGCGGCGCGTCGGCGCCCGGGTCGTCCACCTTGAGCTGGCCCAGGGTACGGAAGAACTGGGTGAAATCGACGCTGTTCTCTTGCATTAGCGTGAACATGGCGTCAAACAGGGCCTGGTCGCTGTCGTGCTCGGCGCGCAGGCCAAGCTTGGCGCGCAGCAGGGCGCCGATGCTGGCGGCAAACGCGGGCTGGTAGACATCCAGCGCCGCCTGGGCCGCCTCCACTTCGCCGATCAGCGGCAGCAGGGCCTGGCCCAGCGCATAGCAGTTCCAGTGGCCGATCTGCGGCTGCATGGCGTAGGAATAGCGCCCTTGCTGGTCGGTGTGGTTGCAGATGTGCTGGGCGTCGAACGCTTCCATGAAGCCGAACGGGCCATAGTCCAGGGTCTGGCCCAGGATGGACATATTGTCGGTGTTCATCACCCCATGCATGAAGCCGACAGCCTGCCATTGGGCGATCATGTGCGCCGTGCGGCGCGTTACTTCTTCCAGCAAAGCCTGGTAAGGGTTGGCAGCCTCGCGCAACTGAGAATAAAAACGGTCGATCACATAGTCGGCCAATTGTTTCAGCTGGTCCGGCTTGTTCTGGTAGAACCAGTGTTCGAACGAGCCAAAGCGAACGAAAGTAGGCGCCATACGCACCACGACGGCAGCCGTTTCCGGGGTTTCGCGCATCACGCCCTGGTCCGATCCGGTCACCGACAAGGCGCGCGAAGTGGGAATGCCCAGCGCATGCATCGCTTCCGAACAAAGGAATTCGCGGATCGAGGAGCGCAGTACGGCACGGCCGTCGCCCATGCGGGAATAGGGCGTCAAGCCGGCGCCTTTCCATTGCAGCTCCATGGGACCGGCGGCACTGTCCATGTTGCCCAGCAAGATGGCGCGGCCGTCGCCGAGCTGGCCGGCCCAGACGCCGAACTGGTGGCCGGAATAGACGGCCGCCAGCGGCTGGGCCTGTTCCGGCACCAGATTGCCCGTCAACAGTTCGACGTAGTCGGGCCGGGCCAGCTGCGCAGGGTCAAGTCCGACCAGCGCGGCGGCCGCTTCGCTCACGCCGACCAGGTAAGGGGCGGGCAGCGGGGTAGGCATCAGCCGCGTGTAGAAGGCGGGTGGCAAGGACGCAAATGAGTTGTCCAGCGGCAGTTTGGCGGCAGTAATGGTCGTTCCAGTCGTTGGTCAGGATAAGTATGCCTGCTCGGACGCAGGCTGTCGGATTTTACCCCACTGCGCCGATTCTATTGGGGCAAACAGGCAAAAGACATGGCGGTTACACTCGGTAACGGATAACAGGCAAGCTGCTCCGTTGTTTATTGCAATGCAACATTGAAAAATGTTGACGGATTTCGCACGGGCGTTCCAAACTTGACCGCAACGCCAACCGCTCCAGGAGTGTCGATGTCCTATCCGCAAAGCCCCGTCATGGGGCAAATGATGAACCAGCCCCTGCTGATTTCCAGTATTGTCGAATTTGCCTCACGCCACAATGGCGGCAGCGAGATCGTGTCGCGCCGGGTGGAGGGCGACCTGCACCGCTACACCTTCCGCGAATGCCACCAGCGCGCGCGCCGCCTGGCCAATGCGCTGCAGGGCCTGGGCGTGAAAATGGGTGAACGGGTGGCTACCCTGGCCTGGAACGGCTACCGCCATCTGGAAGCCTATTATGCCGTGTCCGGTTCCGGCGCCGTCCTGCACACCATCAATCCGCGCTTGCACCCGGAGCAGGTGGCGTACATCGTCAATCACGCGGAAGACCAGTACCTGCTGTTCGACCTGACCTTCCTGCCCGCCATCGAGGCCATGGCCGCCCATTGCAAGATGATCAAGGGCTATATCCTGATGTCCGACCGCGCCCACATGCCGGCCGACAGCAAGGTGCCCAACCTGATGTGCTATGAAGATCTGATCAATTCCCATTCGGATGACTACACTTGGCCGCAGTTCGATGAAAATTCGGCCGCCACGCTGTGCTACACGTCCGGTACCACGGGCAATCCCAAGGGCGCGCTCTATTCGCACCGCTCCACCGTGCTGCATGCCTACGCGTCGGCCTTGCCGAACGCGCTCAACGTCACTTCGCACGACACGGTGCTGCCGGTGGTGCCCATGTTCCACGTCAATGCCTGGGGCTTGCCGTATTCGGTGCCGCTGACGGGGGCCAAGATGGTGTTCCCCGGCCCGGCGCTGGATGGCAAGTCGCTGTACGAGTTGTTCGAGAGCGAGGGCGTGACCATGTCGGCCGGCGTACCCACCGTCTGGCTGGGCCTGATCAATCATGCCTTGCAGAACAAACTGAAGTTTTCCACTTTCCGCCGCACCGTGATCGGCGGCTCGGCCTGCCCGCCGGCCATGATGAACACCCTGATCGACGAATTCGGGGTCGAAGTGGTGCATGCCTGGGGCATGACGGAGATGTCGCCGCTGGGTACGGCTTGCGTGCTGTCGAGCAAGCACAAGGACTTGCCCAAGGAGGAGCAGCGCAAGATCTTGCAGAAACAGGGGCATGCCATCTTCGGCGTCGACATGAAGATCGTCGACGACGATGGCAAGGAGTTGCCGTGGGATGGCGTCGGTTACGGCCACTTGCTGGTCAAGGGGCCGTGGATCATCAGCAGCTATTTCAAGGGTGAGGGCGGCAATGTGCTGCAGGATGGCTGGTTCCCCACCGGCGACGTGGCCACCATCGACCCCGACGGCTACATGCAGATCACGGACCGCAGCAAGGACGTGATCAAGTCCGGCGGTGAATGGATAGGCACGATAGACCTGGAAAACATCGCCATGGCCCATCCGGCCGTCATGCAGGCAGCCTGCATCGGCGTCTACCATCCCAAATGGGACGAGCGACCGCTATTGATCGTGGTGCGCCGCCCGGGCCAGGATGTCAGCCGCGAGGAATTGCTGGCGTTTTATGAAGGCAAGATTGCCAAGTGGTGGACGCCCGACGACGTCGTATTCGCCGATACGCTGCCGCTGGGCGCGACCGGCAAGGTGCAAAAGAACAAGTTGCGCGAACACTACAAAGACCACAAGTTGCCCACGGTGTAAGGCCTGCGGCGCGGTAACCACACCCCGGCCAGGCACGGAAGGCCGGGGTGGACCGCGATTCAATACGGCATCAATGCGGCATCAATACGGCCGCACGCCGATCAGCCAGCCGTGCAGCAGGAAGGCGAAGGCTGCCCAGCCGGCCAGGCCGGCCACCACCGTCGTCACGGTCGCTGCCGTCGTGCCGGCCAGATACACCGTCCCTTCGGCATCGTCGCGCCGGCGCGCGGCCCGGAAGCAGAGAATGGCCCACACCAGGAAACTGCCGAACAGCACCACGTCATGCAACTTGCCGTTGGCCAGCAAATGGGCCAGGGCCCAAACTTTCACGCCCAATAGCATGGGATGGTGGACGCGGGCCTTGATGGCGTTGCGCGGGATGTCCTTGGCCGTCAGCAGGATAAACGCCACGGCCGTCAGCAGGCCGGCCACGTGGCGCATGGCCAGCGGCGGCGTCCACAGCACCACCGGCTGCTGGCGCGCCATGCCGAAACCCCACACGATCAGGATCAGCCCCGCCAGCGACAGCAGGCTGTAGAACACCTTCCACCTGGCTTCTCCCAGCCTGGCGCGCATGGCGCTGCGCCAGTCGTCGGCCACGATGCGCACGGAGTGCACGCCCAAAAACAGCACCAGTCCCAGTATTAAAATGGCCATCGTTGTCCCTTGTCGAGTGTGATTGTGGTGGCGCGGGCACAGTGTTGCCAGCGCCAATAAGGCAATGTTGATTATACGTTCAGACCGCACCGGCTTTACAATTCCGCCATTGCCTTGCGCCCGCTACAAAAAAATAATACGACCGTTCTTTTCTGCGGTATAGTTAGATTTTCCGCAGCAAGCCCCTTACCACTACAACTAGGAAGAGACATGACCGCCGAATATCAAGTCAACGGTTCCGTTGCCGTCATTACCCTGAACAATCCGCCGGTCAACGGCCTGGGCCTGGCCACGCGCACGGCCGCCGTCGCCGGCATCAAGCAGGCGCTGGCCGACGACGCCGTCAAGGCCATCGTCATCACGGGCGCCGGCAAGGCCTTCTCCGGCGGCGCCGACATCAAGGAATTCAATTCGCCCAAGGCGCTGGCCGAACCGAGCCTGCATACGCTGATCGCTACGATCGAAAACGCCACCAAGCCGGTGGTGGCCGCCATCCACACCGTCTGCATGGGGGGCGGGCTGGAGCTGGCCCTCGGTTGCCACTACCGCGTGGCCATGCCGGGTGCGCAGATCGCCCTGCCGGAAGTGAAGCTGGGCCTGCTGCCCGGCGCCGGCGGCACGCAGCGCCTGCCGCGCGTGCTGGGCCTGGAAATGGCGCTGAACATGATCGTATCCGGCACCCCCGTCCTGTCCGACAAGCTGGCCAAGACGGCCCTGTTCGATGAGGTGCTGGCGGCCGATGCCGACCTGCTGGGCGCGGCCGTGGCCTTCGCCGGCAAGGTGGCCGACGTGCGTCCGCTGCCCAAAGTGCGCGACCGCAAGGTCGACTACCCGAACCACGAAGCCTTCCTGCAGTTCTCGCGCAACACGGTGAAGGCCATGTCCGGCCCGTTCCCGGCGCCGCTCGAGTGCGTGGAAACGGTGGGCGCTGCCGTCGACAGGAAGTTCGAGGATGGCTTGAAATTCGAGCGCGAGCGCTTCCTGCACCTGATCCAGACCACGGAATCGAAGTCGCTGCGCCACGCCTTCATCGGCGAGCGCCAGTGCAGCAAGGTGCCGGACGTGCCAGCCGACACGCCGGTACGCGCCATCAAGGCGGCGGCCGTGATCGGCGCCGGCACCATGGGTGGCGGCATTGCGATGAACTTCCTCAACGCCGGCATTCCCGTCACGCTGCTGGAAACGAAGCAGGAAGCGCTGGACAAGGGCATGGCCACCATCCGCAAGAATTACGAAAACACCATGAAGAAGGGCAAGCTGACGCAGGAGAAGTTCGACCAGCGCATGGCCCTGCTGAGCGGCACCCTGTCGTATGCGGACATCGGCCAGGCCGACATCGTGGTCGAAGCCGTGTTCGAGGACATGGGCGTGAAGGAAACCGTGTTCCGCAAGCTCGATGAGGTGATGAAGCAGGGCGCCATCCTGGCCAGCAACACCTCGACGCTGGACGTGGATAAGATCGCCGGCTTCACCCAGCGTCCGCAGGACGTGATCGGCCTGCACTTCTTCAGCCCGGCCAACGTGATGAAGCTGCTCGAGATCGTGCGCGGCGCCAAGACCGGCAAGGACGTGCTGGCCACGGGGCTGGCCCTGTCGAAAAAATTGAAGAAGACGGGCGTCGTGTCCGGCGTGTGCGATGGCTTCATCGGCAACCGCATGATCGAACAATACAGCCGCCAGGCCGGCTTCCTGCTGGAAGAGGGCTGTTTGCCGGAGCAGGTCGACAAGGCAGTCGAGAAGTTCGGCTTCGCCATGGGCCCGTTCCGCATGGGCGACCTGGCCGGCAACGACATTGGCTGGTACATCCGCAAGCGCCGCTACGTGGAATCGCCCGAGATCAGCTACTCGAAGACCGCCGACCTGTTGTGCGAGCTGGGCCGGTTCGGCCAGAAGACAGGCGCCGGCTGGTATGACTACAAGGCGGGCGATCGCAAGGCTTACCCTTCGGACGTGGTCAACGACATGATCGTCAAGCACTCGGCCGATATCGGCGTGGCGCGCCGCAAGATCAGCGACCAGGAAATCGTCGAGCGCCTGGTGTTTGCGATGGTCAATGAAGCGGCCCTGATCCTGGAAGAGGGCATCGCCATGCGCGCCTCCGACATCGATATGGTCTACCTGACCGGCTACGGCTTCCCCCTGTTCCGCGGCGGCCCCATGTTCTATGCCGACACGGTGGGTTTGCCCAACGTGCTGGCGGCCATCGAAAAGTATGCCCGTGGTCACCACGGCGAAGCGTGGAAACCGGCGCCGCTGCTGCAGCGCTTGGCCGCGGAAGGCAAGACCTTCAACGGCTGAACTTGAAATACGGGCCGCCGCCAAGGGCGGCCCGCTCCGGAACGGCTACCTGTGCCGTTCCGGCCGGTTCCCGCCCCGGGGACCTTGCTTCGTCCTGGCCACTATGCCAGGCATCACTGCCAGCCATCATCCCGGCGTCGGGCTGCGGTTGCGCACTGGCCCATTCGAGCCGCCGCGGCGCAGCTACCATATCAAAAGTGTTGCCATGTTAAAACAACCGGAAAAAAACGGCAGAGACGGCCCACGTCCCATTGTCCCACCTTGAAAACCATGTAAGACTGGCCACAGACGCACCGCTTCCACCTACCCTTGAGGACAAGTCCGCATGAGAGTCTGGCACCATGGCCGCCGCCGCTAACCCCCGCAACGACATCAACCGGCTCAGCCTGCGGGCCCGGTTACTCCTCTGTTTTTCCGCGCTGGTGCTGCCGGCCTTGCTGGCGGCCCTGGCGTCGCTGCTGGTGCACGAGCGCATGGCGGCGACCATGGGTGTCTATCTGGACCAGGACGCCCGCATCGTCGAGCTGGCCTTGCGCAGCAGCGCCGCGCTGGCCGGCGCCGGCGCCACGCCGGCGGGCCTGAAGTCCGCCCAGGAAGAGGTGCGCAACAACATGCGCAGCGCCGCCTCCCTGGCCACCGATGCGCTCAAGCAGGAAGCGATCGATATCGGCTTGCTCACCTACGACAGCGGCCCGCCGGACAAGCTGGCCGCCCGCCTGGCCACGCTGACCCAGCACGCCAGCGACGCCAGCGCCGGTACGGAAGCGAGCCTGCGCCAGCTGCGCGCCCTGTCCAAGGTGGTGCTGGTGCTGGCGCCGGCACTGGCCCTGACGCTGGGCATGGTGCTGGCCTACAGCATCGCCCGCGGCATGTACCGCACGCTGGCCGACTGTATCGCCTTCGCGCGCGACATCGCGGAAGGCAAGATGCCGTCGCGCCTGGTCCCGGACAGCAAGAATGAATTCGACGTGCTGGTGGTCGCCGTCAACGACCTGATGTTGGACGCCCGCCACAATTCACAAGTCCGGCACGAACAGGAAGTGCGCATCGCCTTGCTGGAGCGCTCCGCCGTGCTGCACGCGGCCTGCAACCAGGCGCTGGCCGGCAGCGCCAGCGAGCAGGCCATGCTGGCCGCCTTCTGCGGCGGCCTGGTCGACGCGGGCGGCTACAAAGCGGCCTGGATAGGCTACGCCCGCCAGGATGCCGGCCACAGCATCGAACTGGCCGCCCACGCCGGCAGCGACCGCGACTTCATCGAGAGCCTGGACCTGAGCTGGGGCCAGGACTTGCGCCGCCATGCGGCCTGCGGCGGCGCCATCCTCCTGAAAAAGCCGCAGGTGGTGCGCGACATGGCCGATACGCCCGCCTTCGCCACCTGGCGCGGCGCGCTGCTGATGCGCAACCTGGTCAGCTGCATCGCCGTACCGCTGTTGAGCGGCGGCGAAGTGCTGGGCGTGCTGACCGTCTACGCCGGCGACGCCAGCCCCTGCAACGACGAGGAAGTGGCCCTGCTGCAGGAAATCAGTCACGCGCTGGCCACCGGCCTGGAGCGTTATCGCGAGCTGGCCGCCCGCCAGCGTGCCGAGCAGTTACTGGAACGGCGCGCCAACTACGACGAGCTGACCGGCTTGCCCAACCGCGCCACGCTGGAGGAAAAGCTGGCGCAGATGGCCGCCGGCGCCCAGGCCAGCGGCAAGCGGCTGGCGGCCCTGTACGTGGACCTGGACCGCTTCAAGGAAGTGAACGACAACCTGGGGTACAAGGTGGGCGACACCATGCTGGCCGAAGTGGCGCAGCTGCTCGAGCGCGCGGCGGGCGAGGGCAACCTGGTGGCCCGTCCCGGCAACGACGAGTTTGTCGTCCTGCTGCAGGACCTGGATGCGGGCGCCGATGCCGCCGCCGTCGCCGCCGCCATCGTGGCCCGGCTGGGCGAACCGCTGCCGAGCGGACCGGCCCAGGTCAGGCCGCTGGCCTCGATCGGCATCAGCGTGTTCCCGGACGACGGCGCCGATGCCAGCGCCCTGTTGCGCCTGGCCGACCTGGCCATGCAGGACGCCAAGGGCCAGGGCGGCAATACTTTCCGCTACTACGCGCCGGCCATGAATGCGCGCATGGCGGCCCGCTTCGCCATGGAGGCCGACCTGCGCCAGGCGCTGGAAAAGGGTGAGTTGCTGATGCATTACCAGCCCCAGGTGAGCCTGGTGAACGGCGCCATCACGGGCGCGGAAGCGTTGCTGCGCTGGCGCCATCCCACCCGCGGCATGGTGGCGCCCAACGAATTCATCCGCCTGGCCGAGGAAACGGGGCTGGTGCTGCCGCTGGGCGAGTGGGCCATCGGCCATGTCTGCGCGCAGCTGGCCCGCTGGCGCACGGCGGGGCTGGCCGTGCCCACCGTGGCCATCAACCTGTCGGCGCGCCAGTTCCACCAGCCGGGACTGGTGGAGGTGGTGCGCAAGGCCCTGACGGCCAACGGCCTGACGGCGCGCATGCTGGAACTGGAAATGACGGAAAGCGCCGTCATGCACGACGTGGAAGCGGCCGTCGCCATCCTGCGCCAGCTGGAGCAGATGGGCGTCGGGGTCACGCTGGACGACTTCGGCACCGGCTATTCCTCCTTGTCCTACCTTAAGCGCTTCCCCATCAGCCATCTGAAGATAGACCGCTCCTTCGTGCGCGACGTCACCACCTCGCCCGACGACGCGGCCATCTGCAACGCCGTGATCAGCCTGGCGCACAGCCTGCACATCACCGTGATTGCGGAAGGCGTGGAGACGGAAGGGCAGATGAACTACCTGCGGCGGCGCCAGTGCGACCAGATGCAGGGCAGCCACTTCAGCAAGGCCCTCTCGGGCGATGCCTTCGCCCAGTTGCTGACGGACGGCAAGCGCCTGCTGCTGCCGGCCGACCGCAGCCAGCGCACCTTGCTGATACTGGACGATGAACCGAACATCGTGCGCTCGCTGGCGCGCTCGCTGCGGGCCGAAGGCTACAAGCTGCTGCTGGCCACGTCGGCGGCCGAAGCGCTGGCCCTGCTGGCCGTCAACGAGGTGCAGGTGGTGCTGTCGGACCAGCGCATGCCGGAAATGAGCGGCACGGAGTTCCTGGCCAAGGTCAAGGATCTGTACCCGGAGACGATACGGATGATCCTGTCCGGCTATGCCGACCTCGAATCGGTGATCGACGCCATCAACCGTGGCGCCATCTACCGCTTCTTCACCAAGCCGTGGGAAGACGAGCCGCTGCGCCGCTGCATCGCGGAGGCGTTCCGCCAGCAGCAGCTGGAATACGGCGCGGACGCGCCGGCCGTCGCCTGAGCGATGGGACGAAAAAAATAGCCGCCATCGCTGGCGGCTATTTGCTTGATGACGAGGTAGAAGCTCAGTCGCCCGCGTAGATGTCGTTGTCGCGGGTTTCCTTGACGAACAGGGTACCGATTACGACAGTGACCAGCGAGATGACGATCGGATACCACAGGCCGTAGTAGATGTCGCCTTTGAACGCCACCAGCGCGAACGCCGTGGTCGGCAGCAGGCCGCCGAACCAGCCGTTGCCGATGTGGTAGGGCAGCGACATCGACGTGTAGCGTATGCGGGTGGGGAACATTTCCACCAGCATGGCGGCGATGGGGCCGTAGACCATGGTCACGTACAGCACCAGGATGAACAGGATCAGCACCATCATCGGACGGTTGATCTGGTCTTCGTCGGCCTTGGCGGGATAGCCGGCGGCCTTGACGGCGGCGGCCGCATCTTTTTTCAGGGCCGCTTCGGCCTTCTTGCTGTCGGCGTCGAAGTTCAGGCCGTCCGGCGTCATGACGGCGTTAAACGACGCGATTTCCTTGTCGCCCACCTTGATGATGGCAACGCTGCCGGCCGGCGCATCGACCTTGGTGTAGGCGACCGAGCTGTTCGACAGCAGGCCGGTGGCGATGTCGCACGAGGACGGGAACTTCTTCTGGCCCGTCAGGTTGAACTGGAAGTGGCAGGAGGCGGGATCGGCCACCACCGTCACGGGCGAGTTCTTCAGTGCCGTTTCCAGCGCCGGATTGCCGTAGTGGGTCAGCGCGCCGAACAGGGGGAAGTAAGTGGCCGAGGCCAGCAGGCAGCCGCCCAGGATGATGTACTTGCGGCCCACGCGGTCCGACAGGCTGCCGAAGAAGATGAAGAACGGGGTGGCCAGCGCCAGCGCCACGGCGATCATCAGGGTGGCGTTGACGATGTCGATCTTGAGCGTCTGCTGCATGAAGAACAGGGCGTAGAACTGGCCCGTGTACCACACGACAGCCTGGCCCATGGTCAGGCCGATCAGGGCCAGCACCACGATCTTCAGATTACGCCACTGCCCGAACGCTTCGCTCAGCGGTGCTTTCGAGGTCTTGCCTTCCGCTTTCATCTTGGCGAAGGCCGGCGATTCATTCATCGACAGGCGGATCCACACGGAGATACCGAGCAGCAGCACCGAGACCAGGAAAGGCACGCGCCAGCCCCAGGCATTGAAGGCATCTTCGCCGATGGCCTTGCGGGTGCCGAGGATCACCAGCAGCGACAGGAAGAAGCCCAGCGTGGCCGTGGTCTGTATCCACGACGTGAAGGCGCCGCGCTTGCCGTTGGGCGCATGTTCGGCCACGTAGGTGGCGGCGCCGCCGTATTCGCCGCCCAGGGCCAGGCCCTGCAGGATGCGCAGCGAGACCAGGATGATGGGCGCGGCGATGCCGATTGCGCCATACCCGGGCAACAGGCCGACAATGAAGGTGGAGCCACCCATGATCAGGATAGTGATCAGGAAGGTGTATTTACGGCCTATCATGTCGCCGAGACGGCCGAACACGAGTGCGCCGAACGGGCGCACGATGAAGCCGGCGGCGAACGCCAGCAGGGCGAAAATGAAGGTGGTGGTCGGGTCGCCGATGAAAAATTGCTTGGCGATGATGGAAGCGAGCGAGCCGTACAGGTAAAAGTCGTACCATTCGAAAATGGTGCCCAGCGAGGATGCAAAGATGACCTTGCGCTCCTCCGGTGTGATCGCGCCGGCCTTAGGAGGCTGGTTGCGCAGATCGGCGGTCGTGCCGGTTGATACTGCCATGATTTGTCTCCTGGTTTTATTGTGGTGTGCTACAGCCGACCAGATACAACATTGTCAGCTTGTCCTGAGTCTGAACGCTTAACCTTACGTCAAACTTGCACCAAACTTACACGAATCTGACATTGTTGTCACAAAAAAAGAAATGTCCAGGACGGCAGATTATGGGCACCGAGACATCTGACTTAGACCGGGCAATTCAGCATCCACTGCACGCCAAACTGGTCCGTCAACTTGCCGAAGTAGTCGCCCCAGGGCTGTATGGCCAGTGGCGTGGTGACGTTGCCATCCTGTGCCAGGCGGGCGAAGAGCTGCTCCGTTAGAGCGCGGTCGGTCATCTGCAGGATATGGGCGGAGCCGCGCATCGGTTCGGCGTCATCGTTATCCGAGGCAAAGAACAACACCCCGGGTCCTTCGAACCTGGCATGCATGATACGGCCGCGCATCGCTTCGTTATGGACCGGCATGCCGTTCATGCCGTAGCGCAGGATATCGGTCACCTGGCCTAGTCCGCAGCGGGTATAGAAGTCCAGCGCCTGTTCGCATGTCGTCGTAAAAAACAGATAATTGGAAAGTTGCATGAGTTTGCTCCTGGGTTCGCGGTTGGTGACGCTGTGTGATTCGTCGCAGCGGCACGACAAATCTCCGGTGGGGCTGTGGGACGGCGGATTGACATTACATGGACACGATAATGTTGTCAATTTGTATATTTCCAAGACCGGCGAGGCGCTTGAAATTCGTTAATGAGTGGCCCCGCAAAAGTACGGGCGCACCCCGCTGGAAAAATTTGCGAACGGTCGTACTAAAATATGCTATTCTCATTTTTATCGCTGTACACACCGCGGCCGCCATGGGGTTGGCATGCGGATCAAAAACACTACCCATCAGGAGACTCACATGACAGATGCCGTCATCGTATCGACCGCCCGCACCGCCCTGGCCAAATCGTGGAAGGGCGCGTTCAACATGACGCACGGCGCCACCCTGGGCGGCCACGCGCTGCAGGCGGCCATCGCCCGCGCCAACATCGAAGCGGGTGAAGTGGAAGACGTGCTGGTGGGCTGCGCCAATCCTGAAGGCGCCACCGGCGGCAACATCGCGCGCCAGATCGCCATCCGCGCCGGCTGCCCCGTCACCACGGGCGGCATGACGGTCAACCGGTTCTGCTCGTCGGGCCTGCAGACCATCGCCCTGGCGGCCCAGCGCATCATCGCCGGCGAAGGCGACATCTACGCGGCCGGCGGCGTCGAATCGATCTCCTGCGTGCAGCAGGAAATGAACCTGCATATGTACAAGGAAGTGTGGCTGTCCGAGCACAAGCCGGAAATCTACTGGCCCATGCTGCAGACGGCGGAAACGGTGGCCAAGCGCTACAACATCAGCCGCGAGCGCCAGGACGAATACGGCGTGCAAAGCCAGCAGCGCGCCGCCGCCGCCCAGGCCGCCGGCCTGTTCAACGCGGAAATCGTGCCGATGACCACCGTGATGGGCGTGGCCGACAAGGCCAGCGGCATGCTGCTGAGCCGTGAAGTGACCATCTCGGCCGACGAAGGCATCCGCGCCGACACCACCTATGAAGCCGTGTCCAAGATCCGCAGCGCCGTGCCCGGCGGCGTGGTCAGCGCCGGCAATGCCAGCCAGTTCTCGGACGGCGCTTCAATGGCCGTCGTGATGAACGCCAGGACGGCCGCCGCCAAGGGCTTGCAGCCGCTGGGCATCTTCCGCGGCTTCGCCGTGGCCGGCTGCGAGCCCGATGAAATGGGCATCGGTCCCGTGTTCGCCATTCCCAAGCTGCTCAAGCAGGCGGGCCTGTCCGTGGCCGACATCGGCCTGTGGGAATTGAACGAAGCATTCGCCGTGCAGGTGCTGTACTGCGCCGACAAGCTGGGCATCCCCATGGATCGCCTCAACGTGAACGGCGGCGCCATTGCCGTCGGCCACCCGTACGGCGTGTCGGGCGCCCGCCTGACGGGCCATGCCCTGATCGAAGGCAAGCGCCGCGGCGTCAAGTACGTGGTCGTGACCATGTGCATCGGCGGCGGCCAGGGTGCTGCCGGCCTGTTCGAAGTGGTCTGATCCGGCTCGACGGGCGCCTTGCGGGGCGCCCGTTTCGTATCGGCGTTATCGGCCACATCCGCCGTATTTGCCGCATTTGCTATCCAGCTTCGTTATCCGTTCACCGATAAAGGCACTGCGCCATGCAATCCACGATTTTGTCGCGCCGCGACATCGAGTTCATGCTGTACGAATGGCTCGATGCGCAGGCGCTGGGTCAACGCGCCCGTTTCCAGGACCATAACCGCGAAACGTTCGACGCGGCCATCGACACGGCCGAACAGATCGCCACCGACCTGTTCGCGCCCCACAACAAGAAGAGCGACCAGCAGGAACCGCACGCCATTGCTGGCGACGGTTGCCTGCGGGTGCAGATCATTCCGGAAGTGAAGACCGCACTCGACGCCTTTTCCGCCGCCGGCCTGATGGCGGCCGGCCAGGACTTCGAACGGGACGGCATGCAACTGCCGGCCGTGGTGGAAAAGGTGCTGTCCGCCTATTTCACGGGCGCCAACGTCAGCACGGCCGCCTATATCTTCCTCACCATCAGCAACGCCAACACCTTGCTCAAGCACGGCACGGCGCGCCAGGTGCGGCGTTTCGTCGAGCCCATGTTTGCCGGCAAGTTCTTCGGCACCATGTGTTTATCCGAACCGCAAGCCGGCTCCAGCCTGTCCGACATCACCACCCGCGCCGAGCCGGACCCCGTGGCCGGTGACGAAGGCGAGCGCCAATACCGCCTGACGGGCAACAAGATGTGGATATCGGCCGGCGAGCACGACCTGGCCGGCAACATCGTCCACCTGGTGCTGGCCAAGATTCCCGGCCCGGACGGCAAGCTGGTGCCCGGCGTCAAAGGCATCTCCCTGTTCGTCGTGCCCAAGTTCCTTGTCAATGACGACGGCAGCCTGGGCGAGCGCAACGACGTGGTGCTGGCCGGTCTCAACCACAAGATGGGCAACCGGGGCACCAGCAACTGCCTGCTCAATTTCGGCGAAGGGAAGTTCAAGCCGGAAGGCAAGGGCGGCGCCATCGGCTACCTGGTGGGACAGCCGGGCCAGGGCCTGGCCTGCATGTTCCATATGATGAACGAAGCCCGCATCGCCGTCGGCCTTGGTGCGGCCGTGCTCGGCTACACCGGCTACCTGCACGCGCTGGACTACGCCCGCAATCGGCCCCAGGGCCGCCATCCGGCGCAGAAAGATCCGTCCCAGCCCCAGCTGCCCATCATCGAGCACACGGATGTGCGGCGCATGCTGCTGGCGCAAAAGGCGTACGTGGAAGGCGGCCTGGGCCTGGTGCTGTACAGCGCCCGCCTGGTCGACGAGCAGCGCACGGCCGACACGCCGGGAGCGCGCGAGCACGCGGGCCGTCTGCTCGATTTCCTGACCCCGATCACCAAGAGCTGGCCCTCCCAGTGGTGCGTGGAAGCGAACAGCCTGGCCATCCAGGTGCACGGCGGCTACGGCTACACGCGCGAATACAATGTCGAGCAGTTCTACCGCGACAACCGGCTCAACGCCATTCACGAAGGCACGCACGGCATCCACGGCCTGGACCTGCTGGGCCGCAAGGTCACGCTGCAGGACGGCGCCCTGTTCAAGTCCTTCGCCGGCGAACTGCGCAAGACGGTACGCAAGGTACGCGGCAACGTGGCCGTGCCCAGGGAAGACCGCGCCAACCTCACGGTAGCGCAGGCGGAACGGCTGGCGGCGGACCTGACGGCCCACGCGGCCGCCCTGGAAGCGGCCTGGGCGCGGGTGGAACAAGTGACCCAGACCCTGTATGCTGCGGGCGACATGAACAAGACCCTGGCCAACGCCAGCGCCTACCTGGAAGCGGTCGGCCACGTGGTCGTGGCCTGGATCTGGCTGCAGCAAGCCTTGCTGGCGGCCAGCCGCCTGCCCGGCGCCAGCGGGGACGACGCCGATTTCTACAGGGGCAAGTTGCAAGCCTGCCGCTACTTCTTCCACTGGGAACTGCCCAAGGTGGAAGCCCAGCTGGTCTTGCTGGAAAGCCTGGACACCACCACCCTTGATATGCAGGACAGGTGGTTTTAACTAATTCGATACGAAAAACATATGATCAAGCACATCGTGATGTGGAAGCTGAAAGAGCACGCAGAAGGCGCCGACCGCGCCGCCAACGCGGCCCGCATGAAATCCATGCTGGACGGCTGCGCCGACCTGACGCCGGGCATCCTGGCCTTCGAGGCCGTGGTGGCCCAGCCGGGGCTGGAAGCGACCTACGACGTGATCCTGTACTCGGAATTCACGGACAAGGCCGCGCTGGACGCTTACCAGAACCATCCAGGCCATCAGGCACTCAAACCCTTTTTCGGCGCTGTGCGCGAAGCGCGCCAGTGCATGGACTACGAAATTTAACGCCTCAAACAACGATAGGACGATAAACTCATGCGTACAACTCAAGAATTGTTTTCCCTGGCCGGCAAGACGGCACTGGTGACGGGCGGCTCGCGCGGCCTGGGCCTGCAAATGGCGCTGGCGCTGGGCGAGCAGGGCGCGAAAGTGGTGATTTCCTCGCGCAAGCAGGCCGACCTGGACGAAGCGCTGGCCTTCCTGGCGCAGCATGGCGTGAGCGCCCACGCCATCGCCGCCGACCTGTCGCAGGACGCGGCGGCCGAGGCGCTGGTGACGGCCGCGCTGGCGCAGCTGGGCCATATCGACATCCTGATCAACAACGCGGGCGCCAGCTGGGGCGCGCCGGCCGAAGACCACCCCGTTGAAGCGTGGGACAAGGTGATGAACCTCAACATCCGCAGCATCTTCCTCGTGTCGCAACAGGTGGGCAAGCGTTCCATGATCCCGCGCAAGTACGGCCGCATCATCAACATCGCCTCGATCGCCGGCCTGAGCGGCAACCCGCCCGGTTCCATGCAGACCATCGCCTACAACACCTCCAAGGCCGCCGTCATCAACTTCACGCGCACGCTGGCGGGCGAGTGGGGCATGCATGGCATCACCGTCAACGCCATCGCGCCGGGCTTCTTCCCATCCAAGATGACCAAGGGCATCCTGGACAAGCTGGGCGCGGAAAAGCTGGCCAAGGGCGCGCCGCTGCAGCGTATCGGCGACGAGGAAGACCTGAAAGGCACGGCCGTCCTGTTTGCTTCCGACGCGGGCAAGCACATCACCGGCCAGACCCTGGCCGTCGATGGTGGCGTGTCGGCAGTCTGAGAGACGGCCATGACGAACTATCAACGCATCGTCCTGGCCGCCCGGCCGCGGGGCGAAGTCCAGGAGTCCGATTTCCGCCTGGAGACGGTCGCCGTGCCGGCATTGCAGGATGGCGAAGTACTGGTGCGCAACCACTACCTGTCGCTGGACCCGTACATGCGCGGCCGGATGAGCGCGTCCAAGAGCTACGCCGCCTCGCAGGCGCTCGATGAAACCATGATAGGCGGCACGGCCGGCGAGGTGGTCGCTTCGCGCCATCCCCGCTACGCGCCCGGCGATTTCGTGGCAGGCATGCTGGGCTGGGCCGAAATGGGCGTGGCCGAAGGCGGCCAGTTGCGCAAGCTCGATACGACCCAAATCCCGCTGTCGGCCTACCTGGGCGTGGCGGGCATGCCGGGGATGGCGGCCTGGTACGGCATGAACCAGATCCTGCAGGCCAAGGCCGGCGAAACGGTGTGCGTATCGGCGGCCAGCGGCGCCGTGGGCAGCGTGGTGGGTCAACTGGCCAAGCTGCGCGGCTGCCGCGCTGTCGGCGTGGCCGGCGGCAAGGACAAGTGCGACTATGTGGTCAACGAACTGGGCTTTGACGCCTGCGTGGACTACAAGGCCGGCAAGCTGGACGCCGACCTGGCCGCCGCCACCCCCAACGGCATCGACGCCATCTTCGAGAACGTGGGCGGCGCCGTGTTCGACGCGGCCCTGGCCCGTACCAATGCCTTTGCCCGGGTCGCCCTGTGCGGCGTGATCGCCGGCTACAACGGCCAGGAATTGCCGATCCGTAATTCGCGCCTGCTGCTGCTCAACCGCATAACGCTGCGCGGCTTCATCGTCACCGAGCACATGGAATTCTGGCCGCAAGGCTTGACCGAACTGGCCATGCTGGTGGCGCAAGGCAAGCTCAAGTACAGGGAAACGGTGGCGCAAGGCTTGGCCAGCGCACCGCAAGCGTTCAAGGGCCTGCTGCAAGGCCATAACTTCGGCAAACAACTGGTGAAACTGATCTAAATGAAAAATTTCGACGGAAAAGTAGCGGTCATTACAGGCGGTGCCAGCGGGTTGGGCCGTGAGTTTGCCAACGTGGCGGCCCGGCTGGGCATGAAGCTGGTGCTGGCCGACGTGCAGCGCGACGCCCTCGACCGGGCCCGCGACGAGCTGGCGGCCCAGGGCGTGCTGGTGCTGGCCCAGGTATGCGACGTGCGCAAGGGCGAGCAAGTCCAGGCCCTGGCCGACGCGGCCATCGCGGCGTATGGCGCCGTGCACCTCGTGTTCAACAACGCGGGTGTCGGTTCCGGCGGCCTGATCTGGGAAAACACGGAGGCCGACTGGGAGTGGGTGCTGGGCGTCAACGTATGGGGCGTGATCCATGGCGTGCGTATCTTCACCAAACTGATGCTGGAGGCGGCCGCCCGCGATCCCCGGTTCGAAGGCCACATCGTCAACACGGCGTCGATGGCGGGGCTGGTCAACGCCCCGGCGATGGGCGTGTACAACGTCTCCAAGCACGCTGTCGTGGCGCTGTCGGAAACGCTGTACCAGGATCTGCAGCTGGTGCAGGCCCCCATAGGCGCGTCCGTGCTGTGCCCGTACTTTGTGCCGACCGACATCAGCCAGTCGCACCGCAACCGGCCGGCTGACGTGCGCATGACGCAGGGGCCAACGGCCAGCCAGCTCGCTTCGCAAGCGATGACGGACAAGGCCGTCACGTCGGGCAAGGTGTCGGCGGCCGAGGTGGCGGAAACCACGTTCAAGGCCATCGCGGACGGCCAGTTCTACATCTATTCCCATCCTGGCGCACTGGCCGGCGTGCAGGAGCGGATGGAAGACGTGCTACAGCAGCGCAATCCGGGCGATCCCTACAAGGCCGCACCCCAGGTGCGCGACGCCTTGCGCGCCAAAATGCTGGCAGGTGCTACCCCCAAGTAGAGGCTGCATGTGACAATCGTGGCTGGTTCAACTATCATTCAAAAAATGAATAACATGACTAGCCACACGATACGCTTCGGTTCCTGGGATGCGCTGAGCAACGACGCCAAGGCGATCCGCTTTGAAGTGTTTGTGGCGGAACAGAACGTTCCCGCCGAAATCGAGCTCGACGATATGGACGCCGTCTGCCTGCACGCAGTAGCCTACGGTGCCGATGGCGTTCCCATCGGCACCGGCCGGCTGCTGCCGGACGGCCACATCGGCCGCATGGCCGTGCGCAAGGCGGCGCGCGGCAGCGGCGTCGGTGGCGCCTTGTTGCAGGCGCTCATGGCGCAGGCCCGCGCACGCGGCGACCGGCGCGTGGTGCTGAGCGCGCAGACCCATGCCGCACCGTTTTACGAGCGTCACGGCTTCAGCATCGCCGGTGACGAGTTTTACGAAGCGGGCATCGCCCACATCGATATGCAGCTGACCTTTGCCTGACCGAACTTTGCCTGACGAATGGAAGGGAGTTTGTCATGACTCAAATTGCAGATGACTACGATCCGGACCTGGATCTCGTGTTCGAACGCACGGTGGAGCTGCGCCCCGAACAGATCTGGGCCGCCTGGACTCAGCCGGAGCACGTGGTGCACTGGTTCACCCCGGCGCCATGGAAAACACTATCTTGCGACATAGAGCTGCGTCCGGGCGGCATCTTCCGCACCGTCATGTGTTCGCCCGATGGCGAGCAGCACCCGCACGTGGGCTGCTTCCTGGAGGTGACGGAAAACCGCCGCCTGGTGTGGACGGACGCGCTGGCGCCCGGCTACGGGCCCGCGGCCACCCCCTTCATTACGGCCTACATCACGCTCGAGCCCGATGGCAGCGGCACCCGCTACCATGCCCGTGCCCGCCACAAGAACAGCGAAGACATGCTGCGCCACGTCGACATGGGCTTCGAGCATGGCTGGGGCCTGGCCCTCGACCAGATGGTAGCTTACATGAAGGCGCTGTAACGGCGCTTACTGGATCAGCATTTCGTGCAACACGGCCGGCGCGTCCGCGTACAGCTTGACGACGGTCGAGGTGCGGGTGCCATAGCCCGGGGTTTCGATCCGCACGGCCGACAGCACCCGTTCCAGGTCCAGCGGCACGCCCGTTTCCGGCAGGCGCATGTCGGGGGCCGGCGTGGTATCGGCCAGCATTTCAAAGAACGCTTCATCCGGCGCCCCCAGGCACAGCAGGCTGGCGAATTGCGCCTTCGTCTTCAGCACCTTGGGCCAGGGCGCGTCCAGCAGCGCGTTCGACAGGCCGTAGATGCCCGGTTCCAGCGGCTGGCCGTTGCGCGGGTCGTCCTGGCCCTTGTTGGAGAACCAGATCAGGGTGTCGCGGTCGCCCAGCACCAGGTTGAACCCATTGTAGGCCTGGGAGTCGCCGCGGATGGCGTCCACGTAGTCCTGCGGCGACATGCTCCCGGCCAGGTAGTCGGATACCAGATGGCCGCGCGACGGTGCATCCTCGCGGTGCTCGGACGGGCAGCGGATGTTGGTGATGGCGGCGAAGCGGGGCGCAGCGCCATCCTGGCCGGACTGCGTGATGCCCATCCAGCTGCCGCCGGCCTTCAGGTCGCGGCCCGCGTAGATTTGCGGATGCTCGGGCCACACACCGGCCGGCGCCGTGGCACGTTCGTAGAATTCATCGCGGTTGGCGGCCGCGATCAGCGGCACGCCCGGCACCACCCGCCAGGCAAAGACGATCAGGCACATGGGATCACATCCATAAAGACTTCAACATGGCGCGGGCCGCTGGTAAGGGCCGGCACGCCTGCCTGTTCCACCGCCGCGGCCAACGCCGCGGCAAATTCATCGCCGGTGGATGGGTAGACTTCCATCCACGTCTGCAAGCCTTGCTTGGCTTCCGGCCTGCGCTTGAGCTGGCCGCCGATGCCATGCTGCCGCGCCAGCGCCGCCTGCATGGCCGACACGCGTTGCAGCAAGGCCGGTGCGTCCGCTTCCCGCACCTGGTAATAAATGTACAGATCGCGCATGTCAGAGGTCGAGCGCGTCCAGCAGGTAGGGCATGGGCAGGAATTGCAGTGCCACGCCATCGGCCGAACCGAGACACACGGCAGCCTGTTCAATGGCGTCCAGCTTCATCTCCACCAGCGCATCCACGCCGCCCAGGCCGTTGGGCGCGGCGTTGACGATCATGCCGCAAGGCTGGCCGGGATCGGCCACGGCAAACACTTCCATGCCGGCCACTGCCTGCGCATCGGCGATGCGCACCAGCGTGGCACGCCGCTTGAGCTTGCCCAGATACTGGCTGCGGGCCACGATTTCCTGGCCCGGGTAGCAGCCTTTCTTGAAGTTGACGCCGCCCAGCAGTTCGAAGTTGACCATCTGCGGCACGAACTGTTCCTGGGTGGCGGCCGTCACCAGCGGCACGCCGGCGTGGATGCTGGACAGCTGCCATGCATCGTTGCCGCCCACGGCCAGTTTGGCGGCCAGCACGGGCCACACGGCAGCGGCCGTCTCGGCGCTGGTCAGCCACTGGTAGCGCGGGGCGCCAAAGGCGTCGGCCATGCGGATCAGGGTGCCCATGGCATGGTCGAGTTTGCCATACGGCTGCGCGGGCAGGGCGTCGAACCAGGTCGACAGCACGGCATCGGCCTGCGCGCCGCCTACGCCCAGCACGACGGCATTGGCCGGCTGTTCGGTCGCGTCGCTCAGTTTGGTCTTGGCGCGCAGCACAAACATCTGCAGGCGCTTTTGCAGGGCCGGCTGGATGGCGCGCGGCAGTTGCAGGAAGATCGTTTCCGCATTGCGCCACATCAGGAAGGTGGCCAGCAGCCGGCCCTTGGGGGTGCAGTAGCCGGCCAGGCGGGCCATGTCCGGAACCAGGTGTTCCACATCGTTGGTCAACTGATTGTGCAGGAAGGAGGCCGATTCCTCGCCGTTCAGCGCGATCAGGCCAAGGTCCGTGAGCGGCGCGGCAAAGCCGTTCGCCAGCTCGGCGGCCGTCAACTCGCGGCCGAAATCGCGGAACTGCTGCGGGGCCGCTTCCGTGCCGCGCGCACCCTGCTGGGTGAGAAGTTGATTCCAAGTATTCATAATTTCCAGAAGTTTGACGATGAAAGCATTATCATTACGGGCTCATTATAGTGATCTCGCGAAATTCGCGCCGGAGCAGGCGCAAATTTCTCGTTCCCCGAGGCTGGCAAGCCGGGCGATTCTGGTCCACTATGCGGATATAACCTGTGACATATAGAAGATGGCGTTCATTAAAAAACTCATTAGCCTCAGCGTGATTGCTGCGATTGCGGCAGGCGGCTATTTTGCCTGGTGGTCCCAAAGCCCCATCACGCCGGACGACAGTCCGCCCGTGGAATTCACCATCGCGCCCGGCAGCGGTGCCCATGCGGCCGGCCTGCAGATGGCCGACGCCGGCGTGCCGATGGAACCCTTGCTGTTCAACTTGCTGGCGCGGGCCACCTCGTCCAGCGCCAGGCTGAAGGCGGGCGCTTACGAGCTCAAGCCCGGCACCACGCCGCTGCGCCTGATGGAACAGCTGGTCAAGGGCGAATTCGCCCAGGAAGCGCTGACCATCATCGAAGGCTGGACCTTCCGCCAGATGCGCCAGGCCATGGCAGCCAGCAAGGGCTTGAAGCACGATACGGCTACCCTGACCGACAAGGAGTTGATGGCGCAGATCGATGCCGATTTCAAGCGCCCCGAAGGCTTGTTCTTCCCCGATACCTATCTGTTCCCCAAGGGTTCCAGCGACCTGCTGGTGTTCAAGCAGGCCCATGCGGCCATGTTGACCCGGCTCGCCGACGCGTGGAACAAGCGCGACCCGGCGCTGCCCTACAAGACGCCGTACGAGGCCCTGACCATGGCCTCCATTGTTGAAAAGGAAACGGGCCAGAAATCCGAGCGCAACATGATCGCCGCCGTGTTCGTAAACCGTCTCAAACTGGGCATGCTGCTGCAGACCGACCCCACCGTCATCTACGGCATGGGCGAGAAGTACGACGGCAAGATCCGCAAGAAGGACCTGGAAACGGACACCCCCTACAATACCTACACCCGCGCCGGCCTGCCGCCTACGCCGATCGCCTTGCCGGGCGTGCAGTCGCTGACGGCGGCGCTGGCGCCGGCCAAGAGCCCGGCCCTGTATTTCGTCTCGCGCGGCAACGGCACCAGCCAGTTTTCCGACAACCTGACCGACCACAACCGGGCGGTCAACCAATATCAACGATAGGCAGTATCGCTACATGACTCAACAACGCGGCAAATTCATCAGTTTCGAAGGCATAGACGGCGCCGGCAAATCCACCCACATCGGCTTTGCGTCGGACTACCTGCGCGCGCGGGGGATGGAACTGGTCAGCACGCGCGAGCCGGGCGGCACGCCACTGGGCGAAAAGCTGCGCGAACTGGTGCTGCACGAAAAAATGCACCTGGAAACGGAAGCCTTGCTGATGTTCGCCAGCCGCCGCGAGCACATGGCCCAGGTGATCGAGCCGACCCTGGCGCGCGGCGCCTGGGTCATTTCCGACCGCTTTACGGATGCCAGTTTCGCCTACCAGGGCGGCGGCCGCGGCCTCGCGCGCGACAAGCTCGACGCGCTCGAGCAATGGGTCCATCCCCATTTGCAGCCCGACCTGACCCTGCTGTTCGACGTGCCGCTGGAAGTGGCCCGCGCCCGGCTCGACGCCACCCGCGCGCTCGACAAGTTCGAGCAGGAAAAGGCCGACTTCTTCGCCGCCGCCCGCAGCGAATACCTGCGCCGGGCCGCCCAGTTCCCGGGCCGCTTCCGCGTGATCGACTCGACCCAGACCATCGCCGCCATCCAGCAGCAGCTGGCGGCGCTGCTTGATGCATTACTTTAACTTTAAAAGCATTGCATAAGCGTTTGTTTTAAAACAAAATACTACTAATGAGCAATTCCATTTACCCATGGCAGGAAGACGCCTGGCGCCAGCTTCAGCTGCTGCGCCAGCGCATGCCGCACGCCATCCTGTTCCATGGCGCGGCCGGCATCGGCAAGTCCGACTTCATCGAACGCTTCGCCCAGGGCTTGTTGTGCGAGGCGGTGCTGCCGGACGGCCATGCCTGCGGCCAGTGCGTTTCCTGCGGCTGGTTCTCGCAGCAAAACCATCCCGACTACCGCCGCGTGCGTCCCGAGGCGCTGGAAGACGAACCGGTGGCCGAGGGCGAGGAGGGCGGCGACGCCGACAGCAAGAAGACGGCCAAGTCGTCCAAGGCGCCATCCAAGGAAATCAAGATCGAGCAGATCCGCAACCTGGCCGATTTCATGAACATTTCCACTCACCGCCAGGGATTGCGGGTGGTGGTGCTGTACCCGGCCGAGGCGCTCAACATGCCGGCCTCGAACGCGCTGCTCAAGACACTGGAAGAACCGCCGCCCGGCACCGTGTTCCTGCTCGCCTCGAACAGCCTGGACCGGTTGCTGCCCACCATCCTGTCGCGCTGCCGCAAGTTCGCCTTGCCCATGCCGTCCCACGAGCAGGCGCTGGCCTGGCTCAAGGCCCAGGGCGTGGCCGACGCCGACAGCTGGCTGCGCGAGCAGGGCGGTTCGCCACTGGCCGCGCTGGCCCAGGCCGAAACGGGCAACCGCGACGACATGGAAACGCTGCTGCAGCTGCTGGCCCGCCCCAGCGTGGAAGGGGCGTTGAAAACAGCCGACAAATTGCAGAAAGTCCCGCTGGCGGCCCAGGTTTCTTGGATGCAGCGCTGGCTTTATGACATGTTTTCCTACAAACTGGCGGGGAATATCCGCTACTATCCGCGCTACCGCAAGGAACTGGCGGGCCTGGCCGACAAGATCCACGTCAGCCGCCTGCTGGCCGCGCTGAAGGCGGCCAACGAGCGCCGGGCGACGGCCGACCATCCCCTGTCGCCCAAGCTGTTCATTGAAGACATGCTGCTCGATTATGCAGCTTGCTGTGCCTGAAAGGATATGAATGACCGGCAGCCCTGTTGACCCGAGCGCCGTGCCCATCGCACGGCCTACGGTATTGTCGCTCGCGATCAAGGAAAAAGCGGCCCTGTACGCTGCCTACATGCCGTTCCTGAAGAATGGCGGCGTATTCGTGCCCAGCCAGAAGCCGCACAAGATCGGCGACGAGATCTACCTGATCCTGGCGTTGATGGATGACCCCAACAAATACCCGATCGCCGGCAAGGTGGCCTGGATCACGCCGGCCGGCGCCCACAACAACAAGGCGCAGGGCATAGGCGTGCATTTCCCCGACGATGAGAGCGGCCAACGGGCCCGCCTGCGCATTGAGGAAATCCTGGGCGCCGCCCTGCGCTCGTCGCGCGCCACCCATACGCTCTGATTGCCTGATTTTTCACCCATGCCTGCTTTCCGTCACCGCCTGGCCACACTGGCCGACTTGCCCGCCATTGTGGCCATCTACAACAGCACCGTCGCCTCACGCGAAGTGACGGCCGATACGGAACCGGTCTCGGTCGAGTCGCGCCTGCAGTGGTTCGAGGAACACGAGCCGCAACGCCGTCCCCTGTGGGTGATCGAGGCGGCCGATGACAACGGCGCCAGTCCTGCCATGCTGGGCTGGATCTCGTATTCCAACTTCTACGGCCGCCCCGCATACTCGGGTACGGCGGAAGTGTCGATCTACATCGATGAAGCGTGGCGCGGCAAGGGCGTGGGCCGTTACGGCCTGGAGCAGGCCATCGCCTTTGCGCCGCGGATCAAGGTGCATACCTTGCTGGGCTTCATTTTCGGCCACAATGCGCCCAGCCTGGGGCTGTTCCGCAAATACGGCTTCGATACCTGGGCCAACTTGCCCCGCGTGGCCAACCTGGACGGCGTGGAACGCGACCTCATCATCCTCGGCAAGCGGGTGGACTGAATCCGCGCGGTGGACGAGGGCGGGCGGGGCTGACCGGGGCCGGCGTGACGCGGTACAATCACGCTATGTATATCGATTCCCATTGCCATATCAATTTCCCCGAGCTGGCCGCTCGCATGCCCGAGATCCTCGCCAAGATGGCGGAAAACAAGGTCAGCCATGCGCTGTGCGTGTCGGTCGACCTGCCCGATTTTCCGCAAGTGCTGGCGTTGGCCGAACAGTATCCCCACATCTACGCTTCGGTCGGCGTTCATCCTGACTATGAGGACACGCCGGAGCCATCCGTCGAAGACCTGGTGAAGCTGGCCGACCACCCGAAAATCATCGCCATCGGCGAAACGGGGCTCGACTATTTCCGCCTCACGGGCGACCTGGAGTGGCAGCGCGAGCGCTTCCGCACCCACATCAAGGCTTCAAGAATCACTCGTAAGCCCTTGATTATCCACACCCGCTCGGCCAGCGAGGACACCATCCGCATCATGCGGGAAGAGGGCGCCGGCACGGAAGCGGGCGGCGTGGCCGGCGTCATGCACTGCTTCACGGAGTCGCTGGAAGTGGCGCGGGCCGCCATCGCCATGGGCTTCTACATTTCCTTCTCCGGCATCGTGACCTTCAAGAGCGCCAAGGAGTTGCAGGCCGTGGCGCTGGAAGTGCCGCTGGAACGCATCCTGATCGAGACGGACTCGCCTTACCTGGCCCCTGTGCCCCATCGCGGCAAGATGAACGAACCGGGCTTCGTGGCCCACGTGGGGGAATTCATCGCCAAGCTGAAAGGCGTGCCGGTCGAGCAGGTGGCGCAACAGACGACGGACAACTTCTTCAAGCTGTTCAACGTCGCACCATGATCGTCCGCGCCCCATGGGCCTATGCCCTGGCGCCGGTCAAGTTCCATCTCGATAACTGAACGGCCGCGCCTGGTGGTAAGATCGGCAAGTTTCTACAATCGCCATCCGTATTCTCACCATCAGGTTTCCTCATGTTCCTATCCAAGCGCCGTTTTCTGCTGGCCGCGGCCATGTTGCCGCTGGCCGTATCCACCACTTTCGCTGCGGAGGATGACCGGGCGGTCGACTTTTTCCGCGCCGTCCAGCTCGATAACGTCAGCGTCGTCAAACGCACACTGTCCCAGGGCCTGGACCCCAACGTGCGCGAACCGGAGCGGGGCGAGACGGGCCTGATCGTGGCCATGCGCTACGACGCCATGAAAACGCTAGCTATCCTGCTGGCCCAGCCCGGCATCCAGATCGAGGCCCGCGCCCCCAACGGCAACACGGCGCTGATGATGGCCGCCTTCCGCCAGAACAAGCCTGCCGTACTGACGCTGCTGGGCAAGGGGGCGGCCGTCAATCAGCCCGGCTGGACGGCACTCCATTACGCCGCAGCGGCCAACAGCACCGACATCATCAACGTGCTGCTCGAGCACCACGCCGCCATCAATGCGCCGTCGCCAAGCGGCCTGACGCCGTTGATGCTGGCCGCCCGCGAAGGCCAGGAAGCGGCCGTCGCCCTGCTGCTGGAGCGGGGCGCGGATGCCACCCTGAAAGATGGCGCCTACCACCAGACGGCGGCCGAATTCGCCACCAAGGCGGATAAACCCTGGATTGCCAGCACCATCAAGCAATTCGAGGCCGGCAAGCGATGACTTATGCCGCGCGGCGTTTGCCGTAGACGAGCAGGCCCGCCAGACCCAGCACGAACATGCCCCACGTCGCAGGTTCGGGCACCGGCGCCGGATTGTTGGACACATTCAAATTGTCGAGCGCGATTCCGCTCCAGCCGTTGCCCCCTTGCTGGTCGATTTCGATGCCCGTGATGTTGTTGAAGGTCGAAAAATCGAAGTGATTATATGCAGCGCTGGTGCCATAGGTGGCGTAGTTGGGCAGGTTGTCGAGCGTGACGGTCTGGCTGATCGTGCCGCCGCCGCCCAGCGTCGCCTTGATCACGAAGGAAGTCTGGGCGGGCGAGGTGATGCCGTCGTCATGCGAATTGTCGAGATCGAGCCCGTTCAAATTGAAGGCCTGGCCATCCGTGCGTTTGATCGACAGATGGGAGCCTGTGATCAGGCCGTCCGTACCGTTGTACGCGCAATTGCTGGCCAGCCCGCCGCAAAAGGTCACGGTATTCCAGTAGCCCGTATACCAATGCCCGTAATTCTGGTCATCGAAGCTGTAGCTGCCAACGGTGGAAGGGCCGGAAAAATACGTGTACAGCTCAGGGAAAGAGGATTGCGAACCGGGCATGTTGGTACCGGCCAGCCCATTGAAGTCGATGACTTCCGCGTGAGCGCTCAAGCCCGTCAGAGCCGTAACGGCGCAGGCCACTAGCAGCCGGTGAAATTGGTTTGTCTTCATCTGTAACCCCTGGAAATATTGGTTAAAAAATATTATTCTAAATTGTCGCGATCATATTTGCTAGTTAATTTGACAACTCTTGAATTGAGTGACATTTCGGGGTCAGTTCTCGCCTTGGCTTGGTTCGAATCTTGACGATAATTGCGCAAGTGCATTGCCGCCAGACGCCATGCGCAATAACCAAGGACAACTATGCTGAACGAACGCGAGATCGAAAGCTGCTACCTGGGGCAGTTCATTCCAGTCCACTACCATCACAACATGTTGATGGATCAAAACCGCATGCATGGTTTCAAGTCGGCCATCGACTATGCGGTACAGCCCGGCGCCAAGGTACTGGAGCTGGGCGGCGGCACGGGCGTACTGTCCTGGTTCGCGGCAGCCAAGGCGGACAAGGTCTATTGCGTGGAATTCAATCCGGACATGGTCAAGGAAGCGCGCAAGATGCTGGCGCTCAATCCCAACGGCCAAAAGGTCGAGGTGATCCATGCCGATGCCTTCGAATACCTGCCGCCCGAACCGGTCGATGTGGTGATCTGCGAGATGATCCACGTCGGCATGCTGCGCGAGAAGCAGGTCGAAGTCATCGAGTCCTTCAAGCGCCGCTATGCCGCGCGCTTTGGCGGTCCGCTGCCCGTGTTCCTGCCGGAAGCGGTGATCATGGCCGTGCAGCCGCTGCAGCAGGAATACGATTTCGAAGGCTTCTACGCGCCCATCGTCCAGTTCCAGGAGACGACGGCCATCTATCCCGGTACGGTGGAAATGGCCCAGCCGGCCGTCTACAGCATCATCGACTTCAACCAGCCCAACGAGCTGATGTACAGCTGGCAGGGCAAGTTCGTCGTCGAGCGCAATGGCCAGATCAACGCCATGCGCTTTGTGACCAAGAACATCCTGGCCGTGGTGAGCGAGCGCTCGACCACCATCGACTGGCTCAACCATTACATGACGCTGCCGCTGGCCGTTCCCGTGCGCGCCTGCGAGGGCGACGTGCTGCAGGTGAGCTTCCAGTACCGTGCGGGCGGCTCCATTCCATCCCTGCAGGCGTCGCTGACGGCGGAAATTATGTACGAAGCGGCCCAGCAGCCGGCGCAGCGCATCCCGGCCTACGCCTGATCCGGGCCCGACGGGGCAGAAAAGTCCCCCGGATGGCGCCCGGGGGCGTATATTTCGTCTTTTACACTCAGCCAGCAAGACGAACAGATATGGAACAGCAGGAAAATAACGACCAGCGCTACCTCGTGCAGCAGAATAAGATCAGCGACGGCGAAAGCAAGCCGCCCGTGTTTGCCAAGGTCATGCGCAGCAAGACCGGTGTGTTTGAAGGCGTCTCCTTCATCAAATCGAAGGAAAAGGCGAGCGTGATGACGATCGCCGAAGCCAACCAGGCCATCGACTGGGCGACCAGGAAGAAACCGAACGCGCGCGAATACGTCACCAAGATCATTTGCGTCGGCCAGTAAGCTGCCCGGCGCCAGGCTGTACGTCCCGGCGGGGCGTGCGGCCTTCCCCTGCTTATCCCTCCGCTTATCTCGCGTTTTCCACCCTTTGTCGCATCCCGCCGCAGCCGGTCGCATGGCGATTGCCCGCGCTTGTGCGCTGGCCTACAGTAGCGCTGTCGTTTGATCCATTGCACTGGGAGCGTCGTCATGCTGAGTTTTATCTTGTGGTTGGTGTTGCTGGTCCTGTGCTGGCCGCTGGCCTTGCTGGCCCTGGTACTGTATCCGTTCGTGTGGCTGCTGATGCTGCCGTTCCGGCTGGTGGGCATCGGCGTGGAAGCCGTGTTCGAACTGTTGCGCGCCATCGTCATGCTGCCGGCCCGCATCTTGAAAGCTTGAGGGGTAGTGCCGGGCCTTGAATTTATGGGCGAGCGCCATACCTGAGTTCTCCATTGCTGTTAGAATTTCAGCACGACCTCGCCGTCGTCGGCAGTCGTCGTTCAAGGAGAATGTGATGACCCGCAAGACCCCCATCGAGCGTTACCGCAACATCGGCATCAGCGCCCACATCGACGCTGGCAAGACCACTACGACCGAACGCATCCTGTTCTATACAGGCGTCAACCACAAAATCGGCGAAGTGCATAATGGCGCCGCGACGATGGACTGGATGGAGCAGGAGCAGGAGCGGGGCATCACCATCACCTCGGCCGCCACCACCGCCTTCTGGAAGGGCATGGCGGGCAATTTCGCCGAGCATCGCATCAACATCATCGACACGCCCGGTCACGTGGATTTCACGATTGAAGTCGAACGCTCCATGCGCGTGCTCGACGGCGCCGTCATGGTGTACGACGCCGTGGGCGGCGTGCAGCCGCAGTCGGAAACCGTGTGGCGCCAGGCGAACAAATATGCCGTGCCCCGCATCGCCTTCGTCAACAAGATGGACCGGGTGGGCGCCGACTTCTTCCGCGTGCGCCAGCAGATCGCCGACCGCCTCAAGGGTGTGGCCGTGCCGATCCAGATCCCGCTGGGGGCGGAGGACAACTTCCACGGCGTGGTCGACCTGGTCAAGATGCGCGCCATTAACTGGGATGACGCCAGCCTGGGCGTCAAGTTCACTTACGAGGACATCCCCGCCCACCTGCAGGCGCTGGCCGCGGAATGGCACGAGAAGATGGTGGAGGCGGCCGCCGAAGGCTCGCCCGAGCTGCTCGAAAAGTACCTGAACGGCGAAGCGCTGACGGAGGAGGAAATCAAGTCCGGCCTGCGCCAGCGCACCATCCGCAACGAGATCGTGCCCATGCTGGCCGGCAGCGCCTTCAAGAACCGCGGCGTGCAGGCCATGCTGGACGCGGTGGTCGAATACCTGCCGTCGCCGCTGGACGTGCCCGCCATCACCGGCCACGATGTGCACGACAACGTGATCGAGCGCCATCCCGACGACGCCGACCCGTTCTCGGCGCTCGCCTTCAAGATCATGACCGACCCCTTCGTGGGCCAGCTGACCTTCTTCCGCGTCTACTCCGGCGTCGTCAATTCCGGCGACACGGTGTACAACCCGACCAAGGAGCAGCGCGAGCGGCTGGGCCGCATCCTGCAGATGCACGCCAACGAGCGCAAGGAAATCAAGGAAGTGTACGCGGGCGACATCGCGGCGGCCGTGGGCCTGAAGGCGGTGACGACGGGCGACACCCTGTGCTCGCCCGATCACATCATCGTGCTGGAGAAGATGTCCTTCCCCGAGCCCGTGATTTCCCAGGCCGTCGAGCCCAAGACCAAGGCCGACCAGGAAAAGATGGGCATCGCCCTCAGCCGCCTGGCGCAGGAAGACCCGTCGTTCCGCGTGCGCACGGACGAGGAATCGGGCCAGACCATCATGTCGGGCATGGGCGAGCTGCACCTGGAAATCCTGGTGGACCGCATGCGGCGCGAGTTCGGCGTGGAAGCGACGGTCGGCAAGCCTCAGGTGGCCTACCGCGAGACCATCCGCAAGGCGGTGCAGGATATCGAGGGCAAGTTCATCAAGCAGTCCGGCGGGCGGGGCCAGTACGGCCACGTGGTGCTGTCGCTCGAGCCGCTCCCGGCCGGCAAGGGCTATGAATTCGTCGATGCCATCAAGGGTGGCGTGGTGCCGCGCGAGTTCATTCCGGCCGTCGACAAGGGCGTGCAGGAGACGCTGCAGAACGGCGTGCTGGCCGGCTACCCGGTGGTGGACGTGAAGGTCACGCTCACCTTCGGCTCCTACCACGACGTGGACTCGAACGAGAATGCCTTCCGCATGGCCGGTTCGATGGCGTTCAAGGACGGCATGAAGCGGGCCGACCCCATCCTGCTGGAGCCGATGATGCACGTGGAGGTGGAAACGCCGGAGGAATTCATGGGCAACGCCATGGGCGACCTGACGGCGCGGCGCGGCATGGTGCAGGGCATGGACGAGATTCCCGGCGGCGGCGGCAAGATCATCCGCGCGCTGGTGCCGCTGGCCGAGATGTTCGGCTACTCCACCACCTTGCGTTCCCTGTCGCAGGGGCGGGCCACCTACACCATGGAGTTCCAGCACTACGCAGCCGTGCCGCCGCACATCCTGGACCAGGTGGCCGTGTCGTCGCGTTCGCGGCACTGACAATCAGGCGGACAACAAGCCGGCACGGTGCTGCGCGCACCGTGCCGGCTTTTTTGTGCGGCTACTCGAACACCTTCAATTTGAGCTGGACCGAAATGGCCCCGTACAGCCGGTCCTTGTAGGTCGGTACGATCGCCACGTTCACGCCCACGCTCTTGTATTCGGCGCTCAGGGTGGGAATGGCGGCCAGGAACCAGCCGCCGTTGCGCATCTTGGGGTAACCACTGAAGCCGCCGGCCACGGCGCCCAGCCGCACGGGCCCGATCGCGAACGGCTGGTAGTACACGCCCGCGTAATTGGAATAGAACCGGTCGCTGTTGTAGAAGCGGCCAGCCGTCACCGACGCCACGGTCGAAAAACGGTATTCCGCGCCCAGGCCGGGATTGCTGTCGTTCAGGCCCTTGTCGCGCTGGAAGTGGTAGGAATAGAAGCCGGGGTTGAGCCACACTTCCTTGAGCGGCTGGTTGGCTATGGTGCTGAACAGGTCATCCGCATGGACGGGCAGGGTGCCTGCCAGCAGCAGGATGGCGCAGGCATGGCGGCAGGCACGCAGGCCGGGGGTAGGGGTCATCGTTTCACTTTCGTTCAAATCGCTGTCGCGGGGGCGTGCTGATTATAGCCAATTGGCGAAAGATCACACCTCGCAGCCGTTGCCGCGCGCAGACTTTGATCTGGCTTAGACCGGCTTTGATTGCCGCATGGAAAATGGGTATTCCTTCATTCGGAGACACCACCATGAAACCTACCCGTCTGCGCCGCCATTTCCAGCTTGCCGCCGTGGCAGCCGCCATACTCCTCAGCGGCTGTGCCAGCACCACCAAACCGGGCGTGGTTGGCGTACAGCGCCAGCAACTGCTGCTCGTGTCGGCCGACACGGTCGAGCGCATGGCGCTGGTCAACTACACGCAACAAAACCAGCGGGCCAAGGCGGCGGGCCGGCTGGTGGCCAACGGTGCTGAGCTGGAGCGCATCAAGCGCGTCGCCGGCCGACTCGAGAAGCAGGTCAGCGTATTCCGTGACGACGCCGCGCAGTGGAACTGGCAGGTCACGCTGATCGACGCGCCCATCCTCAACGCGTCCTGCGGCCCCGGTGGCAAGATCACCTTCTACACGGGGCTGGTGCGCCAGCTCAAGCTCAATGACGACGAAATCGCCGTCATCATGGGCCACGAAATCGCCCACGCGCTGCGCGAGCACGGGCGCGAGCAGGTATCGAAGGCCTACGCCCAGAATGCGCTGACCCAGGTTGCGCTGACCGCCGCACCGGGCAGCGCCGCCCAGATCGAGGCCGCCAACCAGGTGGCGCACTATCTGTACGAGCTGCCCAATTCGCGCCAGAACGAGTCGGAGGCCGACGGCATGGGGCTGGAACTGGCCGCGCGGGCCGGCTACAACCCGAATGCCGCCATCTCCGTCTGGAAGAAAATGAGCGCGGCCAGCAACGGCAAGCAGCCGGCCGAATTCCTGTCCACCCACCCCTCCAACGACACCCGCATTGCCGATCTGGGCGCGCTGATGCCGAAAGTGACGCCGCTGTACGAAGCATCCCGCAAGAACTAGCGGGCGCAAGGCGGACGGCGAGGGGCTGGGCTAGCCTCCCTCGCCGTTGCGCTTCAGATGGTGATGCGCCAGCCGCGCCGTTCAAGGCCGTGCATGGCCAGCCAGAACAGGCCCGTAAATGCGGCAGCGAACAGCAGCGACGGCAGGAACGGCCCGGCCAGCGGCGTGAGCGGCAGGCGGAACACGGCGTCGTACAGCGGCTGCATGGCGCCGCTGCCCTCGAGCAGGCAGGTGGCCAGCCATGCGCCCGCGTAGGCGGCGATGGCGTTGATGCCCAGGCAGCGTCCCAGGTCCGGCCAGCCGTGGCGGTCGATCAGGCTATGCGCGAGGCCCACGGCCAGCATGCCCAGGCCGCCCATCCACAGCACGAACGACGAAGTCCACAACTGCTTGTTCAGCGGCAGCCAGAGCGACCACAGGGCGCCCAGCGCCGTCGCCGTCACGCCGCCCAGCAACAGCGCGCGCAAGTCCCGCGCCCGCAGCCAAGCGCCCGCGCGCATGCCGAGGATGACGGTGGCCAGCGACGGCAAGGTGCTGAGCACACCCTCCGGATCGTGGGCCTGGCCGGTGACGGGATTGAACTGGTAGGCCAGGCGGCCCAGCAGCGCCGTGTCGATGCGGTCGGCCAGGTTCAGTTCCGGCGCCAGCGAGCCGCCGGCCGTGAGCAGGGCACAGTAGCCGAGCAGGATGCCGGCCAGGATGGCCCATTGCGTCCGCGCGCGGGGCACGTAGATGGCCAGCAGGCCGGCCACCGCAAAACAGACGCCTATTCTTTGCAGTACGCCCAGCAAACGGAACTCCCTGCCGTGCAGCAGCAGCGCGGCGGCCGCGTGCAGGGCCAGGCCCAGCAGGACGATGCGCACGCCCCGCACCAGCACGGCCCGCGCCATGGGGGCGGCCGGCGCGCGCGCTTCGACCTTGCCGCCCAGCGCAAGCTGGAGCGAGATACCGACGATGAGCATGAAGAACGGGAAAATGAAATCGGCCGGCGTGGCGCCGTGCCATTCCGCGTGTTCCAGCCATGGATAGACGTGGGACCAGTCGCCGGCGTCGTTCACCAGCAGCATGGCGGCGACGGTCAGGCCACGCAGGGCGTCGATGGAAGAAATGCGGGAAGTAGGTGGCATGGGCAGGACAATCGGAAAGTGGAGGTGGAATTACAGCTGCAAGCTGATATGCAGGCGGTTGAGGGCCGGGATCAGCGCGACGACGGCGCAGGCGTAACCGAGCGCCGCCAGCATGCCGGGCCAGCCGGCGTTGAGAGCGTCCGGCAACGCTACGTGGAAAATCTGCATTACCGCATACACGACGTACGGCACGATATAGGCCAGCAGCGGATGGGCCGCGGCGGGGCGGAGCAAGGCGGTCCAGCGCTGCACCTTTTGCAGATCGACCAGCCAGTACAGCCAGCCGAACACGGCCACGCAGATGGCGGCGCTGTACAAGGCCCAGGCAGGCGTCGCCGCGATTTTTGAAACGTGAAAATACGGCCGCAACGCGCTCCCGCAAGCGAGCAGTATCGAGGCGAACAGCACGGCACCCCGGTAGCGGCCGGCCATGCCGGGCCGCTGTCCCGCATCGAAGAAGATGAGCGCCGTGAGCGCGCCGCACAGGGCGATGGCCGTATGGACCGCATTGCCCACCTGTCCGGCCAGCAGGGCCAAGGCGGGCGCGTGCTGCGCCAGGCCCGATTGCGCGGCGCAATAGAAGCCGATGCAGGCGGCCAGCGCGCCGGCCAGCGGTGCAATCCGGCCCCGGCCCCACAGAAAGAGCGCGCTGGCAAACAGATAGGCCCAGCCGATCAGGCCCAGGATGCCCCACCATTGCGGCGCCAGCCGCGCCAGGCCATCCGCTCCGCCGCGATACAGCAGTCCCAGCCCCACCAGCGTCGCGATACCGGCCACGCGCAGCGCGGCGCCCAGCTGCCGGCGTTCGAACGTCCGGCCGTTCCAGACCAGGATCGCCGCGCCGTAGAACAGCAGCGACCACAGATGGATGGACATGCCCATCGCTTGTTCGTTGTAGCCGCTTTCTGCATTGACCATGAACACGCCCAGCACCAGCAGGCCCAGTGTGCGGGCCAGCACGTGGCGGCCCAGCTGTCCGGCCGTATCGCCCGCCGCCAGGCGCCGCGCGCTCGCGAACGGAATCGACATGCCGACGATGAACAGGAAGGCCGGGAACACCACGTCGGCCAGCGTCATGCCATCCACGCCCGCGGGCGCGTGGTCCAGCCAGGCGGGAACGCCACGCACGCCGGCCAGCGCGTTCACGAAGATCATGAGCACGATGGTCAGGCCGCGAAAGGCATCGAGCGCCAGCACCCGCTGCCGGGGCAGGTCGGCGGCCATGGCGAACGCGGGCCGGCAGGGATGGCATGGCTGGCTGGCGGACGGCATGGATACTCCCTTTTCAATACGAGCCGCATGCGGGCGGCGCCGCGCATGGTTGACCTGCCCGGGTATTATCCCTACTCTTCCTTAACGCCTGCGAAACGCAACCTTAAGATTTCCTATAGTTTCAGGTGCCGGCAACGGTTGACAGGCGGCCGCCAGGATGCGTACATAGCCGCCTTCACGCGCAAGTGGAATACACAGATGAAAATATGCCTGGTCGAAGACGACCTTGAACTCGGCAAGGCCCTGCAATCGTCGCTCCAGGACGAGGGCCAGGACGTCATGTGGCTGCGGCGATCCGCCGACGCCCGCCAGCGGATCGCCAGCGATTCCTTCGACGCGGTGCTGCTCGACCTCGGTCTGCCCGATGGCAACGGGATCGACCTGCTGCGCCAGTTGCGGGCCGACGGCAAGACCCTGCCCATCCTCGTCATCACGGCGCGCGACAGCCTGGAAGACCGGCTCCATGGCCTGGACCGGGGCGCCGACGATTATCTGGTCAAGCCGTTCGCCGTCTCCGAGCTGCTGGCCCGGCTGCGCGCCGTGGTGCGCCGCGCGACCGGCTGGAGCGAATCGGGCGAACCGGTCTGGAAGATCAAGGACCTGGCACTGGACGAGCGCCGCCGTGTGCTCACGCGGGCCGGCGCCGCCGTGGACCTGTCCAAGACCGAATTCGCCCTGCTGCTGGCCCTGATGCGCTATCCGGAGCGGGTGCTGACCCGGCGCGAGCTGGAAACGCGCGCACTGCCGCAAGGCGAGGGCCAGACGCTGGACGTGCACATGTCGCACCTGCGGCAGAAGATAGGCGACGGCTACATCCGCACCGTGCGCGGCGTGGGCTACGTCATTGACAAATGAAGGGCCTGCCCGAACGCTCGCTGTTGCGGCGCCTGCTGCTGGGCTTTTCGGCCGTGGTGCTGGCCATCTGGCTGGCCAACCTGGGCTGGGACGTCTACGAAACGCGCACCACCAAGCAGCGCGACATGCAACGCGAGCTGCGCGCCAGCGCCTTGCGCATCCTGGTGCTGATGCAGACCATGGATGCCCGTCCGCCCGCCGAAGTTCGGCCGCTGGTGCGCCAGATGGAAGGACTGCACTACGCGCTGTACCGGGAACTGGGCTGGTACATTCCCGCGCTGCAGACGCAGGTGTGGCGGCGCGGCCAGCTGATGTACGCCTCCGGCGATGCCGGCCTGCCGCCCACGCTGCCGGACGTGGCGCCCCAGCGCCAGCCGCTGCGCGACGGCTGGGTGGCGGCCGTCGAAACGGATCCCGCCACGGGCGTCACCGTGCGCATGGCGACGGAAGTGATCGGCGAATGGCTGCTGCAAACGTCGAGCATCGGCTACTACCTGGCGCCCTTGCTGTTCAGCCTGCCGTTCCTGTTGCTGCCGGCCTGGTACATCGTCCGGATCGGCCTGCGGCCGCTGCGCACCATCGTGGCCGAGATCGAGGAACGCCCGGCCACCGACCTGACGCCGCTGGCGCCGTCGCCGTTCCGGGAACTGTCGCCGCTGGTCGGTTCCGTCAACCGTCTCATGAAACGGCTGGCCGAACGGCTGGAACGGGAACAGGAATTCCTGGCCGACGCGGCCCACGAGTTGAAGACGCCGCTGTCCATCATCCAGATCAACGCCGAATCGCTGGCCCATGCCCACACGCCCCAGCGCGTGCAGGAGGCGGGCGCCGGGCTGCGGCAAGGCGTGCAGCGGGCCACGCACACCGTGCACCAGCTGCTGGCCCTGGCCAGGTCCGGCCCCGACAGCGACGCCGCGCCGCTGCAGCCGCTGGACCTGGTCCAGCTGGTGTGTGACCGCCTGGCCCTGGCCGGCCAGCTGGCCGCCGCGCGCGGCATCGAGATCGAATTGCAGGCGCCGGAGCTGTGCGCCATGTGCCTGCACCGGGAAAGCATGGCGGCGCTGGTCGATAACCTGGTCGGCAATGCGGTCAAATATTCGCCCGACGGCGGGCAGGTCACCGTGCGGGTGGCCGCCGATGGGGGCCTGATCACACTGTCCGTGCGCGACGAGGGACCGGGGATAGCGCCCGCGCTGCAGCGCAAGGTATTCGAGCGCTTCTACCGGCTGCCGGACCAGGACCAGCCCGGCAGCGGCCTGGGCCTGGCCATCGCCGAGCGGGCCGCCAGCCGCAACCGCGGCCGTATTTCGCTGGGCAACCGGGAAGACGGCCCAGGCCTGTGGGTGCAGGTGGTGTTCGATGCCACAGCGGCCATCGGATGATGTTGCGAATAAGCAAATTCCACTATAATCGTTCCGCACCTACCACCTCACCAGAAGCCCCGACACCATGAGCCGTTTACCCCGCTGGAGCACCTCGCTGATCCTGACTTTGCCGCTGCTGCTGGCCGGCTGCCAGGCCACGATGGAACGTATCGCCGACTGCAAGGCCGGCGACTGGAACAGCATCGGCCACAAGGACGGGGTATCGGGCGAAGTGCAGAATTTCGCCGAACGCAAGGATTTCTGCGACAGTCACGACGCGGGCAAGGGGCAGGGCGATGCGGCGGCCGGCTATCTGGCCGGGTGGGCGCAGGGCAACTGGGACTTCTGGTCCGGGCGCGGCATGGGCGATGGCCGCCAGGCGCTGCCGCCATCCAATTTCGACCGTCACGCGGCCAGCGCCGAAGTGCAGAAGCAGCACACGCCGCTGAACCGCGCCGCCTACGACGCCGGCTGGGCGATCGGTAACGCCGACTACTGGAACGGCGTGGGCAAGCGCGACGGCACCGAAGGCAAGCCCGCGTCGGCCAAGGACGCGGCCCGCAATGACGCGGCCCAGCGGGGCATGCGCTTTGACGACGCCAGCTATGCCAGTGGCTGGCAGACGGGCAACCGCACCTACTGGCAGGACGCCGGTTTCACGGACGCGCGCAACGGCGTGCCCGATACGGAGTTCAGGTCGCGCGCCGCCGCCGCCCGCAGCGCCGGCGTGCAGGTGCAGGAAGACGCTTACCGCACCGCCTGGACCGGCGAGATTGTCAATTACTGGAAGAACCTGGGCACGCAGGACGCCGTGTCGGGCAAGGACTTCAACCTGCGCCGCGCCGAGGCGCACAAGAAGGGCCTGAAGATCTACGAGACCGAATATCGCCAGAGCTGGGAAAACCGCCTGACCGAATACTGGCGCAAGGCCGGCCAGGACGACGGCTACGGCCGTCCGTTCCAACTGGAGGACCGCATCGCCAACGCCGCGCGCGACGGCGTGTTCGTCATCCCGCGCACGCGCGAGCTGTACACGGCCGCCTGGGATGAACAGAACGCCCGCTACTGCAATCCCGACAACGCCTTCGACCTGGGCCGGCGCGGCGCCGGCATGGCCTTCGACGTGTGCCGCGATCAGGTACGCAACCAGATGAAGCGCGCCTATCTCAGCGGCCAGGATTACGAAGTGGCGTCCATCAAGTACAACCGCGCCGTCAGCGACGTGGACGGGCTGTCCGGCCGGGTGCGCGAAGCGCGTGGCCGCCTGGGCCGCATCGAACGCGACATCCGCGCCAACCTGGACAACAAGGACCGTCCCGTCAACGAGGAGACCCAGAAGCAGGACCGCCGGAGCGAGCAGGAACGGCGCGAGGTGGTCGAATACCTGCAGCGCATGGAGCGCCAGCTGGACGACGCCCGCCGCTGGGCCGAGCGTCACCAGCAGCAGATGGAGCGGCTGCGGCGCGACATTTACCTGAACTGATCCGGCTGAACCGGGTTGCAGCCAGGGCGCGGCCATGCTGCACGCCTGCCTCGCTAGGCGCGCAGGATGGCCGGGAAGGCCCGCTGCGGACAGTCCCTGCGCTCGCACACCTTGCAGCCCGTCCCGATGGGCGTGGCCACGCTGGGGTCGTGCAAGTCCAGGCCCTTGGCATAGATCAGCCGATGGGCCTGCGAGATGTCGCAACCGAGGGCCACGGCGAACGACTTGCTCGGCGCGTTGAAGCCGGTCGGTCCGCTGCTGACCTGCCTTGCGATCCAGAGGTGGGTGCCGCCGTCGGGCATGCGCGCGATCTGGCGCAGCACGCGGCCCGGCTGGCTGAACGCTTCGTAGACGATCCACAACGGACAGGTGCCGCCGACGCGCGAGAAATGGAATGCCGTCGCCGACTGGCGCTTGGAGACGTTGCCGGCCCGGTCCACCCGCATGAAGAACATGGGCAAGCCGCTGTTGCCGGGCCGCTGCATGGTGCTGAGGCGGTGGCAGACAGCTTCGAAGCCGACACCGAAGCGGTGGGCGAGCAATTCGATATCGTACGCATGCGCCTCGGCTGCCTGCAGGAAGGCGCCATATGGCATCAGCACGGCCCCGGCAAAATAGTTCGACAGCGCCAGCCGGGCGCCGGTGCGCGCCGCATCGCCCGATAGCCCTGCCTGGTCGACGATCGCATCGATCAAGCCGGCGTGTTCCAGCAAGCCCAGTTGGGCCGCCATCTGGAACGCCTGCTGGCCGGCGTTCATCGCATCGGACAGCCACAGCACGCCTTGCTGCGCGTCGTAGCGCCGCTTGCGCAGCAATATCCCTTCGCCCGGTTCCGTCAACACGGTCACGCCGTGGGCCTGATGCAGCCGCTGGCGCAGCGCTTCCGCACTGTTGGCGCCTATGCGCTCGGCCAGTTCGTCCAGTTCGCCGATGTAGTTCTGGCGCCGGTTCAGGTAATCGCGCACTTCCTCGTCGGCGGAGGGCTGCAAGGCCCGGTGATGGGCGTCCGTGCTGTCGAACTGCACCTCCAGCGATTCGGCCCGCTCCGCCATCATGCGGTAGCGCCGCTGCAGCTGCAGGATGGCGCGTGCCATGCCGGGCATGTTCTCCACCAACATCTTGAGCTCGGCCAGCGACGCCGGCTCGGCGCCGGGCAGGTCGCTCAGGACGTCGCGCACATCGGCCACCAGGCTGGCGCTGTCGTGTTCCGAAAAAATCTGGGGATCGACCTCCAGCACGCTGCCGATGCGCAGCAGGATGGGCACAGTCAGCGGGCGCTGGTTACGCTCGATCTGGTTCAGGTAGCTGGGCGAGATGGCCAGCGCCTTGGCCAGCGCCGCCTGGGTCAGGTTGCGCTGTTCGCGCAGGCGCTGCAGCCGCACGCCCATGAATACCTTGCTCATGACCGATCACCGCTGCGTTCTTGGCAATCTTCGCAATCTTCGCAATCCACCGCAGAAAGCTTCGCAATTCCTCGCATTTTTACTCCTTCACGCGCATTTCGATTGAGCGAATAATGCAAACAAATAGCAATAAATGCAAGTTGAACCTGCTTTGTACGCCAACCCGAGGAGACTGAACATGACCGCAAGGAATACCGCCATCCCCACTGTACCGCTGCTGATCAATGGCGAGTGGGTGCACTCGACCACCACCGTCTGGCGTGACGTCGTCAACCCGGCCACGCAGGAAGTGCTGGCCCGCGTGCCGTTTGCCACCCAGGCGGAAGTGGCGCAGGCCGTGTCGTCGGCCCAGCGTGCCTTCAAGACCTGGCGCAAGACCCCGATCGGCGCCCGCGCCCGCATCTTCCTCAAGCTCCAGCAGTTGATCCGCGAGAACATGGCCGACCTGGCCGCGACCCTCACCGCCGAACAGGGCAAGACGCTGGTCGATGCGGAGGGCGATGTCTTCCGCGGCCTGGAAGTGGTGGAGCACGCGGCCAATATCGGCACCCTGCAGATGGGCGACTATGCGCAGAACGTGGCCGGCGGCGTCGATACCTACAGCGTGCTGCAGCCGCTGGGCGTTTGCGCCGGCATCACGCCGTTCAACTTCCCCGCCATGATCCCGCTGTGGATGTTCCCGATGGCCATCGCCTGCGGCAATACCTTTGTGCTCAAGCCGTCCGAGCAGGATCCGCTGGTGACGGAAAAGCTGGTGCGCCTGGCCTTGCAGGCCGGCGTGCCGCCCGGTGTGCTCAACGTGGTGCATGGCGGCGAGGAAGTGGTCAACGCCCTGTGCGACCATCCGGACATCAAGGCCATCTCCTTTGTCGGCTCGACCCGGGTCGGCACCCATGTCTACCAGCGCGCCACGCTGGCCGGCAAACGGGCCCAATGCATGATGGGCGCCAAGAACCATGCCGTGGTGCTGCCTGACGCGAACAAGGAACAGACCCTGAACCAGCTGCTTGGCGCAGGTTTCGGCGCCGCCGGCCAGCGCTGCATGGCCGCCTCGGTGGCCGTGCTGGTGGGCGAAGCCCAGGCATGGCTGCCGGAGCTGGTGCAGAAGGCTCGCGCCTTGACGGTGGGCGCGGGCAAGGACAATCCGGACCTTGGGCCGCTCATTTCGTGCGCCGCCCGTGAGCGCGTGCTGGCACTGGTGGAGCAGGGGCTGGCGCAGGGCGCTACCCTGGCGTTGGACGGACGCGGCATCCAGGTGCCGGGCTACCCGGACGGCAATTTCGTCGGCCCCACCATCCTGGCCGGCGTCAAGCCCGGCATGGCCGTCTACGACCAGGAAATCTTCGGCCCGGTGCTGGTGGTGGTGGCCGCCGACACGCTGGACGACGCCATCGCCCTGGTCAATGCCAACCCGAACGGCAACGGCACGGCGCTGTTCACGCAAAGCGGCGCGGCGGCACGCAAGTTCCAGGAAGATATTGACGTGGGCCAGGTCGGCATCAACGTGCCGATTCCCGTACCGGTGCCGCTGTTCAGCTTTACCGGCTCGCGTGGCTCCAAGCTGGGCGACCTGGGCCCGTTCGGCAAGCAGGTGGTGCTGTTCTACACCCAGACCCAGACCATCACCCAGCGCTGGTTCGCCGATGCCGCCTCGGTCGGCCAGGTGAACACCACCATCAGCCTGAAATAGCGCCATGGAATTCGATCTCAGCGACGAACAGCGCGCATTCCAGCAGGCCGCGCGCGACTTCGCCCAGGGCGAACTGGCTCCCCACGCGGCCCGCTGGGATGCCGACGGCTATTTCTGCCGCGAGACCATCGCCAGGGCCGGCGAGATGGGCTTTTGCGGCCTGTACACGCCGCAGCACTGGGGCGGCCTGGGCCTGTCGCGCCTGAATGCGGCCATCGTGTTCGAAGAACTGGCGGCCGGCTGCACCTCCACCACGGCCTACCTGACTATCCACAACATGGCGACCTGGATGGTGTCGCGCTGGGGCGGCGAGGCGCTGTGCCGGCAATGGGTGCCGCGGCTGGCCAGCGGCGCCAGCCTGGCCAGCTACTGCCTGACCGAGCCGCAAGCCGGTTCCGACGCGGCGGCCCTGCGCACGCAGGCCGTGCGCCATGGCGAGTACTACGTCATCGACGGCGGCAAAGCCTTCATCTCCGGCGGCAGCCGCACCGACCTGCTGGTGGTGATGGCGCGCACCGGCGCCACGGGCGCGGGTGGCATCTCGGCCTTTGCCGTGCCAGCCGATACGCCCGGCATCAGCTTCGGCAAGCTGGAGGCAAAGATGGGCTGGAACAGCCAGCCCACCTGCGCCATCCACTTCGACGCGGTGCGGGTGCCGATGCACCACCGGCTCGGCGAGGAAGGCCAGGGCTTCGCGATGGCGATGAAAGGGCTGGACGGCGGCCGCATCAACATCGCCGCCTGTTCCATCGGCACGGCGCAGGCGGCGCTGAACCGGGCCCAGCTCCACCTGAAGGAGCGCGTGCAGTTCGGGCGCGAACTGGCGCAGTTCCAGGCGCTCCAGTTCAAGCTGGCCGACATGCTCACCGAACTGGTCGCGGCACGCCAGATGGTGCGGCTGGCGGCCTGGAAGCTCGACACGGAGAGCCCCGACGCCAGCGCCTACTGCGCCATGGCCAAGCGCTTCGCCACCGACGCCGGCTTTAACGTGGCCAACGACGCCCTGCAACTGCACGGCGGCTACGGCTACATCCGCGAGTATCCGCTGGAGCGCCACGTGCGCGACACGCGGGTGCATCAAATCCTTGAAGGTAGCAACGAAATCATGCGCCTCATCATCGCCAGGGCCATCCTGCGCGACGGCGCCACGGAGATCATCAAATGAAAAACAGTTATACCAACCTGTCTGTCGAACGGCACCAGCACACGGTGCAGGTCACGCTGCACAACCCGCCGGCGCACACCTGGACCGAAGACAGCCTGGCGGCGCTGACCGAATTGGTCAACGACGTGCAGCAGGACCGCCAGATCTACGCGCTGGTGATCACCGGCGACGGGCCGAAGTTCTTTTCCGCCGGCGCCGACCTGAAAGTCTTTGCGGACGGCGACAAGGCCACGGCGCGCCGCATGGCGCAGCGCTTCGGCGAAGCGTTCGAGGCGCTGGCCGCCTTCCGCGGCGTGACCATCGCCGCCATCAACGGCTACGCCATGGGCGGCGGACTGGAATGCGCGCTGGCCTGCGACATCCGCATCGCCGAGGCGCACGCACAGATGGCGCTGCCGGAAGCGTCCGTGGGCTTGCTGCCGTGTGCCGGCGGCACGCAGAACCTGGCGCGCCTGGTGGGCGAGGGCTGGGCCAAGCGCATGATACTGTGCGGCGAACGGATCGACGCGGCGCAGGCGCAGGCGATCGGCCTGGTCGAGGAAGTGGTGCCGAGTGGGGAGGGGCTGGCGCGGGCGATGGCCCTGGCTGCCAAGGTGGCGCGCCAAAGCCCGAGCAGCGTCGCCGCCTGCAAGACCCTGATCCAGGCCGGCCGCACCATGCCCACGCAGCACGTGCTGCCGCTGGAGCGGGAACGCTTTGTCAGCCTGTTCGATACGGCAGACCAGAAAGAGGGTGTGCAAGCCTTCCTGGGCAAACGTGAAGCGAGCTGGCGAAATGCGTGAAATGAACAGCCCCGACCACCTGGCCGCCCCGGTGCGGCTGGAAGAGCGCGCCGCTGCGGGCGGCAAACGGATAGCCGTCGCCACGCTGGATGCGCCCAAGTCGCTGCATGCGCTGACGCTGGAAATGATACGACTGCTGGACGCGGCCCTGCAGCGCTGGGCAGCCGATCCCGCCATCGCCTGTGTGGTGCTGCAATCGAGTACCGACAAGGCATTTTGCGCCGGCGGCGACGTGCGCGGACTGCGCGACGCCATCCTGGCCGCGCCGGAAGTGGTGCCCAATCCCACTGCGCTAGCCTTTTTCAGCGAGGAGTACCGGCTCGACCATCGCATCCACACCTACGGCAAGCCTTTGCTGGTGTGGGGCGGCGGCATCGTCATGGGCGGCGGGCTGGGTTTGATGGCGGGCGCCAGCCACCGCGTCGTGACGGATACCACCCGCATCGCCATGCCGGAAATCACCATCGGCCTGTTCCCGGACGTGGGCGGCAGCTGGTTCCTGCCGCGCATGCCAGGCCGCAGCGGCCTGTTCCTGGGCCTGACCGGCGCACCGTTGAACGCGGGCGACGCCTTGTTCACCGGCCTGGCGGACTATTTCGTGCTGCAGCAGGACCGCGACCGCGTGATCGCGGCCTTGTGCGAAGCCGACTGGCAGGCTGGCAGTGCGGATTTGACGCTGGACCATGTGCTGCGTGGCTTCCGTGCTCCGGCGGAGGTGCTGCCTGCGTCCGAAGTACGGGCCAATTTCGACGCCATCCAGCAGCTGACGGATGCGCGATCGCTGGACGAAGTGCTGCGCGCCATCCGGAGCTATGATGGCGAGTCCTTGTGGTTGCAGCGGGCCGCGAAGTCGCTGGCGGCCGGCGCGCCGTCGTCGGCTGCGCTGGTGTGGGCCATGCAGGACAAGGCCCGGCATCTTGGCCTGGCCGACGTGTTCCGCCTGGAGCTGGTGGTGGCGTTGCGCTGCTGCGCCCACCCCGACTTTGCCGAAGGCGTGCGCGCGCTGTTGATCGACAAGGACAACGCACCGCAGTGGCAGGCGGCGAGCGCCGACAGCACCGCACTGCACTTTGTTCCGCCGTGGCCGCGGCATCCGCTGGCCGACCTGACCAATGACTAAGGAGTATCGCATGCAAACAATCGCATTTATCGGACTGGGAAACATGGGCGCGCCGATGGCGCGCAATCTGCTGCGCGCCGGCTATGCGCTGACGGTGCATGACCTGTCGGCGGCGGCCATGGACGCGCTTTGCTCCGCCAGCGCCCGCAGCGCGCCAACGGCGGCGGACGCCGTGCGGGAAGCGGACATCGTCATCTCCATGCTGCCGGCCAACGAGCACGTGCGGGAGCTGTACCTGGGCAGCGGGCGCGTGCTGGAATGCGCCCGGCCGCAGGCGCTGCTGATCGATTGCAGCACCATCGCCGCCGACGTCGCGAAGGAAGTATCGGACGCCGCAGCGGCCCGCGGCTACGCCATGCTCGATGCGCCGGTGTCGGGCGGCACGGCGGGCGCCGCGGCCGGCACGCTCACCTTCATCGTCGGCGGTGACGATGCGGCGCTGGACCGCGCCCGTGCCGTGCTGGGCGCCATGGGCAAGAACATCTTCCACGCGGGCGGCGCGGGCGCGGGGCAGGTGGCCAAGATCTGCAACAACATGCTGCTGGGGATACTCATGGCCGGCACGGCCGAAGCGCTGAACCTGGGCGTGGCGCACGGCCTGGACCCCAAGGTGCTGTCTGACATCATGGCCAAGAGTTCCGGCCGCAACTGGGCGCTGGAGCTGTACAACCCGTGGCCGGGCGTGATGGAGGCGGCGCCCGCGTCGCGCGGCTATAGCGGCGGCTTCGGCTCGGCGCTGATGCTCAAGGACCTGGGCCTGGCGCAGCAGGCCGCGCTGAATGCGCAGGCGGCCACGCCGCTCGGTGGCCTGGCGCGCCAGTTGTACCAGTTGCACCAGCAGGGCGGTCACGGCCAGCTGGACTTCTCCAGCATCCTGCAGTTGTACCGGCCGCAGGCTTAGCGGCCGGCGCCCGGAGGCGCCGGCGCGTCGCCAGTCCGGGCAAATTTCCCTTGACGATCCATAACTGCTTGGCTATAGTTAAATCCATAACCTGGCAGCTATGGATTCAAATGGACACCTCTCATGACGCGCTCTTCCGGGCCCTGGCCGATCCTACGCGGCGGGCCATCTTTGAAAAGCTGTGCAGCGGCGGCGAACAGACCGTCGGTGTGCTGACTGGGCAGGGCCAGGTTTCACAGCCGGCCGTCTCCAAGCATCTCGCCGTGTTAAAGCAGGCCGGCCTCGTACAGGACCGGCACCAGGGGCGCCAGACCCACTACAGCGCACGGCCCGCCGCGCTGGCACCGCTGTTGGACTGGACCACCCAGATGACGCACTTCTGGGAAAGCCGGTTCGACGACCTCGAAAATTTACTGCAAAGGATCGACCAATGAACCAAACTGCACAACAATTGCGCACCGTCGTTGTCGAGCGGGAGTTTGCGCATCCGCCCGAAAAGCTCTGGCGTGCACTGACCCAGCCGCACCTGATCGAGGCATGGCTGATGAAAAGCGACTTCCTGCCCAAGGCGGGCCACCACTTCAAGTTCAGCGCCGACTGGGGCGCCGTCGATTGCGAAGTGACGGAAGTGGAACCGCAACGCACGCTGGCCTATACCTGGGCCGCCTACGGGCTGGAAAGCGTGGTCACCTGGACGCTGGAGCCGTCCGGTAAGGGTACGCTGCTGCGCATGGAGCAGTCGGGATTCCGGCCGGACCAGGAGCAGGCTTACCAGGGCGCCCAATATGGCTGGCAGAAGTTCTTCAACTCGCTGGAACAGGTATTGGAACGGCCGGAAGCCTGAGCGGCGATGGGATGACAGGTGTCCAGCTTGGGCTGGGCCCCTATCATCCTGGGAGTTCCTTTTTGCGGCCACATGGGGCGTTCGTTTGTTCCGCGACAGGATCGGATGCCTGCGATACGCTGTGTATCCCCGCTGGCAGTGAAGGCGGCAGCGTGGACATAGAAATGGGGCTCGCACAACAATTACCCACCAGGAGGACTGCATGAACAAACCGGATTCGGACGACAGCCAGCCCGCGTCGGCCCAGATCGACCAGAAAATCGCCCGCCTGGACGACTGGCGCGGCGCCACATTGAGCCGGATGCGCACGCTGATACACGAGGCGGTGCCGGAGGTGGTGGAAGAAGTAAAGTGGATGGGAACGCCGGTCTGGTCCCACAACGGCATCCTGTGCACCGGCGAAACCTACAAGTCCGTGGTGAAGCTGACGTTCCTGAAGGGCGCATCATTGGACGATCCGGCAGGGTTGTTCAACTCCAGCCTGGAAGGCAACGCGCGGCGCGCCATCGACATTCATGAGGGCGAGGTGCTCGACGCGCAGGCATTCAAGGCCTTGATTTGCGCGGCCGCGGCGTTGAATGCCGAGCGGGGCACGACGAAACGGCGCGCCAAGGCGGCTGTGTAACCGGCACACGCACCATGCGGGCGTCCACTGGCAATACCGACGGCGACGGCTACGGCGCCGGTTGCTATCCTTGGATGCCGACGCTTTTGGCGCCCCCGTTCGGACCTTGCCAGCATCTGCCTTCCGTTTCCGCCAGGTATTATCGCTATTCGTGCCTGGCGATGAAGGCCTCGACGGTATCGTGCAGCAATTCGGGCTGCTCCAGGAAGATCAGGTGACCGCCATTCAGTGTGGCAAATTCGGCACCGGGAATCCGCTCCGCGAGTTCCTGGCTGAAGTAGGGTGGGGCGCAAAAATCGCGCTCGCCTACCAGCAGCAGCGTCGGCGTGGTGATCGCGGGCAAGGCATCGTAGGCATCGTGCCCTGCGATCATGTCGATACGGGCCAATGCAATTTCCATTTCGAACGGTACGGTCGCTGCGGCATCGACCCACGCCTGCACCCGCTCCGGATGCTCGCGCATGAATTTTGGATCGAACAGGAACAGGGCGTTCGCTTCCGTGGCCGCCCGCAAACCGGAATCGCGCAGCATACGCCGTCGCATGTCGAACTGGCGGCGATAGTAGGCGTCGGCCTTTGCGATCGAGGAAATAATGGTCGCGCTGCGCAGCAAGGTGCGATGTTCTATTGCCAGCAACTGCGCGATGGCGCCGCCGGTCGACGAGCCAACAACATGTACCGGGCCGCATTCTGCCGCCTCGACGACCCTTGCCATATCCCGCGCATGTTGGGCGATCGTCATGCCGAGCACGGTGTGCCCGGAAGCACCCGTGCCCCGATGGTCTGGCACGATCACCCGGTGGCGCCGGGCGAACAGATCGATTTGCGGCCCCCAGGAAGCGCCAACTCCCGCCAGCCCGGCCAGCAGCAGCACGGGCGAACCCTGGCCCTTGATGTCGTAGTGGATTGAAATGCCTCCGGATGTGATGTATGCCATCTGCTTCTCCCGTTGCTAAGCGACGCGCCAGAAACCTTGCCGTGACATCCTATCTACAGGCTTGTCATTGTGCGCCTACTTCACGAGAGCGTACGCACTGCAGGCTACCGCGAATCGGAAAATTATGCGGGTAAGGGCGGCGCACAAGTGCAAGGCCGGAGCGGTCGCATCGCCGGCTGGCCGCGAAGAGCTGGCGTGGCGCCGGTCAACGGCCTTTGCTGCAAGGCCAAAAGGGCGGATAATCGCGGATTATTTTGCGCAAAAATTGGATATTCCCCATGGAAATTAAGGTCAACTTTCTCGATAAGCTACGTCTTGAAGCCAAGTTCGATGACTTCACCGTCATAGCCGACCAGCCTATCCGCTACAAGGGCGATGGTTCCGCGCCAGGTCCATTCGACTATTTTCTGGCTTCTTCGGCCCTGTGCGCCGCTTACTTCGTGAAGTTGTATTGCACTACACGCAATATTCCGACCGAAAATATCCGCCTGTCGCAGAACAATATCGTTGATCCGGAAAACCGTTACCAGCAGATATTCAAGATTCAAGTCGAGTTGCCAGCGGATATCTCCGAAAAAGACCGCCAGGGCATCTTGCGCTCCATCGACCGTTGTACCGTTAAAAAAGTGGTACAGGCCGGGCCGGAGTTTGTGATTGAAGAGGTGGAAAATCTGGATGCCGACGCCCAGGCGTTGCTGACCTTGAATCCGGCTGCGGAAGCGAGCACCTATATTGCGGGCAAGGATTTGCCGCTGGAACAGACCATCGCCAATATGTCCGGCATATTGGCTGGCCTGGGGATCAAGATCGAAATCGCATCCTGGCGCAATATCGTCCCCAATGTGTGGTCGCTGCATATCCGCGATGCACATTCGCCGATGTGCTTCACCAACGGCAAGGGCGCGACCAAGGAAAGTGCCTTGGCGTCGGCCTTGGGCGAGTATCTCGAGCGCCTGAATTGCAATCACTTCTACGCCGGTTCGTTCTGGGGCGAAGACATCGCCGACGCGCCATTCGTCCATTATCCGAACGAGCGCTGGTTCAAACCTGGCCCGGATGATGCACTGCCGCCGGAAATTCTCGATGAGTACAGCCTGGACATCTATAACGCGGACGGCGAATTATGCGGCTCGCATCTGTACGACACCAACTCGGGCAATGTGCAGCGCGGAATTTGCGCGCTGCCGTTTGTGCGCCAGTCGGATGGCGAGGTGGTGTATTTCCCGTCCAACCTGGTCGAAAACCTCTACGGCAGCAACGGCATGAGTGCCGGCAATACGCTGGCCGAAGCGCAGGTGCAATGCCTGTCGGAGATATTCGAAAGGGCGGTCAAGCGCGAAATTATTGAAGGCGAAATCGCGTTGCCCGACGTGCCGGACGAAGTACTGGCGAAATACCCCGGCATTCTGGCCGGCATCAAGGGATTGGAAGAGCAGGGCTTCCCGGTGCTGGTGAAGGATGCGTCGCTGGGCGGCACCTATCCGGTCATGTGCGTCACATTGATGAACCCGCGCACGGGCGGCGTATTCGCCTCGTTCGGCGCGCACCCCAGCCTCGAAGTGGCGCTGGAACGCAGTCTGACGGAATTGCTGCAGGGCCGCAGTTTTGAAGGCTTGAACGATCTGCCGCGGCCCACCTTTGTCAGCAACGCCGTGACCGAGCCAAACAACTTCGTCGAACACTTCATCGATTCCAGCGGCATCGTATCCTGGCGGTTCTTCAGCGCCAAGGCCGATTACGAATTCGTTGAGTGGGATTTCTCCGGCCAGGGCGAAAACTCGAATGCAGAGGAAGCCGCGACTTTGTTCGGCATTCTGCAAGAGATGGGCAAGGAAGCGTACATGGCGGTGTATGAGCATTTTGGCGCCACGGCCTGCAGGATACTGGTGCCCGGTTATTCGGAAATCTATCCGATTGAAGATTTGATCTGGGATAACACCAATAAATCGCTGTTGTTCCGCGCCGACGTCCTGAACTTGCATCGCCTGGACGATGCCGGCCTGGAAGCGCTGCTTGACCGTCTGGAAAACAGCGAACTGGATGAATACTCCGATATCGCCACCTTGATTGGCGTCGAATTCGACGAAAACACGGTCTGGGGGCAGCTGACGGTGCTGGAGTTGAAGCTGCTGATTCAACTGGCATTACAGCAATTTGAGGAAGCACACGAGCTGGTGGGCGCGTTCCTGCAGTACAACGACAATACGGTCGAGCGCGGATTGTTTTATCAGGCCTTGAACGTGGTGCTGGAGGTGCAGCTGGATGACGACCTGGAACTGGACGATTACGTGGTCAATTTCCGCCGCATGTTCGGCGACGAGCGGATGGACGCCGTGCTGGGATCGGTGGATGGCAGCGTGCGCTTCTATGGCTTGACGCCAACCAGCACGAAACTGGAGGGGCTCGAACGGCACCAGCGTCTGATCGACAGCTACAAGAAATTGCACGTTGCGCGCTCGAATGTGGCGGGCAAATTCCACCAGGGCTGAGAGTACCGGCTGGATCCCCGGCTGGATCCGCAATGATGACGCCCGTTCCTGGTATGAACGCTTGTTCGATGCCAGGGCGGGCGTTTACGCTTGATTTCAAGAAGACGGCCATGGGCACGGAAATTGTCGCAGATGCGCAATGGTCACGTAACTTCGCTATTTCGTAGTCTTGGTACATAAGGCAGGTGTTGCGTCAAATTTGTCCTAGCCTTGACTGCATATTCTTAATTTTATTGTTCTCTAGCTGTTGCTCACTCAGTTCGCCAAGGTCCCTTTGGGCATTGAGATCCGCTGCGCGGCTTCCTCTAGCGTCAATTCCTGCGCCAGTACCAGTTTGACCGCCTCGGCCCGGAACTCCGGCGTGTATGTAATTGATTTCATGTGTGCACTCCCTTTGACAAGTTTATCAAATGGAAGTGTCCGAAAATGTCAGGCTACCTCATCCCGGCCGACCCTCATTTTGATAGTGTTGCGCCCGATTAGCGGATTTGCGGGGCAATCCGACAATAGTGCAAATGAATGTACTAAAATTGCCAACACTCTTCGCGGTGGAGCGTGCATATGGCGAGCAAAATCTTTCCCTTCGGCGTAGGCAACCCGCTGGACAACAGCTTCAAGCTGATCCTGGTTGCAGAAGGTTTCACGGCGGCCCAGAAGGCTGATTTTGCCACCCTGTGCCAGGACTTGCTGGACGCCTTGCTTGCCAGCACGCCCTTCAATGTCACGCGCGCGCACCCGGGCTGGCTCACCGTGCTCAAGGTATTTGCGCCCAGTGCCAACGTCGGCCCGCGCATCGGCGCCGGCGGCGGCCATTCAACCGTGCTCGGCTCGTTCGTCGACAGCAGCACCAACCGGCTGGTGGTCGACCATGCCTTGCTTTACGCGCTGCTGAACGTGCAGGTCGTGACCGACAGCGCCGGCCCCCGCAAGCTGAGCGAACTGGTCAGCCCCGGCGACATCATGATAGGGCCAACCGGAGCGGTGATCGCCGTCATCACGCCGGCCACGGCCAATCCGGCCCAAGGCGCGGACGACCACGTGCGGCCCATCGACGACACCACCTACCATCTGGTGGCCACCACCGCCAATGGCCTGTGGCATCAAGTGGTGCTGCGCGGCATAGCTGCCGCGCTGGGCCTGGCCGATGAATTCGAGCGGCCCGACGCCGCCTATGCCAGCGCCTCGGACAGCAACAAGGAATTCCTCAACACCCCCAACGTGATCTTCCGCGACACCCCGCCCACCCTCAATTCGGATGTGCCGGCCTGGCGCCACGTCATGTCTGGCATGGAATGGCTGGCGCCGGCCGTGGTGCACGCCCATCCACCCAATGATCTGCCCAACACCGCCACGCCGGCCGCGCCGTCGGTGGCAGGGAAGATCGAATTCTGGGAGGGCGGCGCCGGCTACCGGCGTAAGAGTTACCGTTCCGCCGAGGATTGCCTGATGCGGCGCGCGCCCGGCCTCGGCTACCTGCCGGCGCGCAATCAGGCTGTGGCGTTTTGCCCGGTGTGCCTGGTCCATCTGCGTTCCATGCTGAGGTGAACCATGGCTTATACCGGCGGCAAAACCCTGGCCACGCAAACCACCATGTTCGAGGAAATCACCTGGGAGGAAGGCCCGGCCTCGGACTGGGTGCGCGATGCGGACGTCGGCGTCGCCGGCGCGCCGCCCGGCGCGAGCATGGGCTTGCCGGCCACCTCGGAAGAAGCCATCGATGGCCGCACGCCGTACTGGGAGTTCACCTACCGCATCGACAGCACCGAAGGGCTGGTGATCACCAATGCGGTGGCGCGCGGCACCCAGCACTCGACCAGCGGCACGCTCAGTACGGAACGGGTGTTCCAGCGCATCGACTTCACCGACCTGGTGCTCACCTTTGCCGACAACAGCACCGCCACCTTCAACGTGGGCCGCGCGCTGACGGACACCCGCTCCAGTTTCCAGTTCCGCCGCAACGGCGCCCGCCACACCGTCACGCCGAATGACCGCCTGATGCAATACGGCCTGTGCCTGACCCTGTTCGACAATGTGCTGAGCGGCAGCGGCACCTGCGATGTGCGGCTGGAAATGGTGGTGGTATTCCGTGGCGCGATCAACGATTTCGATCCCGGCGGCGTGCCGGTGGCCATGGGCTGCTACCCGCAGCTGGCCTGGACCTGGTCGGCCGAAAACGCCAGCAAACGGGTCGAGCGCTTCCGTGGCAGCGTGCGTCTCACGGTCGACAACGTGATGGCCGGCGAGCACACCGGCCACGGCGGCGGCCACGCGCCGGCCGCCAACATCGCCGGGCTGTACGCCGACAGCAATGCCTCGTTCATGAACCTTGGCAAGATGTTCTCGCTGGACGACGCCATCTTCAACAGCCGGGCGTCGGTCTACGGCCTGACCACCATCGGCGGCCGGCTGATGGGCTTGCCCGCATCGTGGGGCATGGTGTTCGACTACATCAAGGCCAACTTCACCACGGAAAAAGAGGTGGTTGGCGTGTACGGGCCGAACGACGGCAATTTCTACCGCGCCACCACGCTGCGCCGCGCCAATTACGTGTGGCCGGCCGGACCGGTGCTGTTGCAGTACAACGCCTTCGTGGTCATCAAGGTCGACCGCCAGGGTCAGTACGACAATATCCACCTGCACGCTGACATGGGACGACCCGACAAGCAAGGCAACATCCAGATCCATGCGCCGTTCTGCGGCCACAGCTGCGTGCACATGCACTGGCGCTGGTCCGGCATCGCCGGGCGCGGCGGTGGCGACCGCGCCTGGTACTACAACGGCTGGTCCAATCCGGCGGGCGGGGTGCCGGCCGCGCACACCACGCCCGGGGCGCCGCTGATTCCACCCAACCAGCGGCTGCACGTGGCCATTTGCGCGCCGCGCGCGGCCCGTTTCAGTGTCGAGCACATCATCAATCCGGCCGCGCCGGCCGCGCTGCCGGCCCGTAACAAGGTGATCTGGTATTGCTCGGATATCCTGCAACCGGCGGCAGGGCAGAAGCAGGTGATCTGCGAGCATGGCATGGGCTGGGCCTATCGCTATGCGATGCAGAACGAATCGGCGGCGGTGGATGGCATGACCGGCATCACCGCGTTCCGGCCGCTGCTGGTGTCGGCGCCTGCAACCCAGGCCGAGATGTCGGATTTCTTTGAGGAGTACATCTATCCCGGCTTCCGCTACTACAACTCGGCCGGCACCATGATCAACCAGGTTCCCGACGGCACCTACGACCGCACCCACGTCTGGGGCGGCACCACGCCAGCCACGCCCATCAAAGGGGAGGACTTATGAACGACCTGCTGATCGCGGTGCTGCGCGAATTCCTCAATATCGTCGCGCCGTTCCGCACCGCCATTTCCGCTCCGGCCGAAATCGAGGCCTTGCTGGCGCGCTACGGCTGGGACGTGGAGGTGGGCGGCAACCAGCTCAATCCGCTGTCGGCCGCGTTCGCGCTCGATCCGCTGATCCAGCAACTGGCCTCGCGCACCGACCAGCTGATCAGCGGCACCGACCAGCAGCGCCTGCATGCGCTGGTCGACGTGCTGCAATCGATCAAGGACACGGCCGCGCGTTTCTCCTCGCTGCAAGGCGCTTCGGTGGGCAGCGCGCCGTTCAACCAGCCAAGCTTCTGGTCCGAACTGGCCGAAGCCATGCTGGACGATCTGCTGGCGGTGTATCTGGAGCGCCACCAGCCGTTGATCTTCTCCATCCTGCACGCCTTCGGCATCCAGCGCTACGAGCGCGTGACGCCCGCCGGCGCCAACCGCATGCCGTGGACCCGCAGCGTGCTGGATCTTGGCCAACTAGGCAAGCTGTTCACCAATCCGGGTGGCGTGCTGCGCGATTTGTACGGTTGGGGCGATCCCAGCCTCAAGCATGCGCGCCTGCTGGCCACGTTTGAACGCATCGCCCTGGCGATGGGCGGCCAGGCCACCTTGCTGCCGCCGCGCCGCACCCTGGCCGACGGTCAGATCGATCTGGCATTGGCGGCCGGCCAGCACGTCCAGCAGCTGGACTGGATGCTGCTCGATGGCGTGGACAGCGCCACCCAGTCGCGCTGGCGCGTCGGCGTCTCAGTATTGCCGGTGCCGCCCAGCGCCGGCGCCGGTGTGCCGGGCGGCTTGCTGTTCGCACCGGTACTGGACGGCGCCGCCGGCCTGACGCTGCCGGTGGGCCAGGCTGTCACGCTGAAAATCGATGGCGCGTTTGGCGCCGGCGATGCGATCCGGCTGCGCCTGTTCCCCAACGATGTCCATGCGGTGGCCGATGCGGGCGCGGTGGAGCTGGCCGGCAAGCTCAGCGTACGCGGCGCGCCGGACGAGCCGTTCCTGCTGTTCGGCAAGCGCGACAGCACCCGGCTGGAACTGGACGGTTTTCTGGTGGAGGGCGGCTTTGCCGGCACGCTGGCCAATCCGGAGCTGTTCTTCCGCGCCAATACCGGTGCGGAGCAGGGCAAGCTGCGGCTGTTCGTCGGCTTTACCGAGGCGGACGGCTTCATCAAGCAAGTACTGGGCGACGGCTTTAGCGCCGATTTCGGCATGGACTTGCTGTGCTCGTCGCGTTCCGGCGTCAGTATCGCCGGCAGCGGCGGGCTGGAATTCCAGCTGCCGCTGAATATCGACCTCAGCATCTTCAAGCTGGCCACGCTGTACGTCAGCGCGCGCGGTGGCAACAATGGCGTCGAGCTGTCGCTGGGCGCCGGCTGCGCGCTGCATCTGGGGCCGCTGCAGGCGATGGTGGAGAACATCGGCATCAAATTGTCGCTGGTGCCGGCGCCGGCCGGACGCGGCGCCATCGGTCCGTTCGACCTGGCGGTGGCCTTCAAACCGCCGAATGGCATCGGCCTGTCCATCGACGTCGGCGTGGTGCGCGGCGGCGGCTACCTGTTCATCGACGCCGACCGCGGCGAGTATGCCGGCGCGCTGGAGCTGACGTTTGCCGGCTTCCTCAGCCTGAAGGCGATCGGCATCCTCACCACCCGCATGCCGGACGGCTCGGACGGCTTCTCGCTGCTGCTGATTATCAGCGCCGAATTCGGCACCACCGGCATGCAGCTGGGCTATGGTTTCACCTTGCTGGGTGTCGGCGGGCTGGTCGGGCTGAACCGCACCATGCAGCTGGAGGCGCTGGTGTCCGGCGTGCGCACCGGCGCCGTCAACAACATCATGTTCCCGCGCGATATCGTCGCCAACGCGCCGCGCATCATTTCCGACCTGCGCGATTTCTTCCCGCCGGAACTGGGCATCTTCCTGATCGGGCCGATGGCCAAGCTGGGCTGGGGCACGCCGACGCTGGTGTCGCTTTCGCTGGGTGTGATCATTGAAATTCCCGGCAACATCGCCATCCTGGGCGTGCTGCGGCTGGCGCTGCCGGCGGAAATCGCGCCGGTGGTGGTGATCCAGGTCAGCTTCATCGGCGCGCTGGAGTTCGACCGCCAGCGCATCTATTTCTTTGCCACGCTGTACGACTCGCGCGTGTTGTTCATCACCATCGACGGCGACATGGGCCTGCTGGCGGCCTACGGCGAGGATGCCAATTTCGTGCTCAGCGTGGGCGGCTTCCATCCGCGCTACACACCGCCGCCCTTGCCATTCCCGGTGCCGGCGCGGCTGGGCATCACCATCCTCAACGAAAGCTGGGCGCGGGTGCGGGCCGAGGGTTATTTCGCGGTCACCTCCAACACGGCGCAGTTCGGTGCGCGGGTGGAGATTTACTTCGGCTTTGAAGTGCTGAGCGTGGAAAGCACCACCAGCTTCGACGCCTTGCTGCAATTCTCGCCGCTGTATTTCGACGTCGAGATTTATTCCAACTTCTCGGTCAAGGTTTTCGGGCTCGGCGTGTGGGGCCTGTCGATCCGCGTGCGGCTGGAAGGGCCGACGCCATGGCATGCGCGCGGCGAGGCCAGCATATCGCTGCTGTTCTTCGATGTCGACGTCTCGATCGACGTGACCTGGGGCGAGCCGCGCGGCGAACCGCTGCCCGACGTGGATGTGCAGCCGCTGCTGGCGGCCGAGGTCGGCAAGCTGGCCAACTGGCGCGCCTTCAATCCCACCGGGCGCGCCGGGCTGGTCACCATGCGCAGCATCCCGCCGGAAGAGGCGGGCCTGATCCTGCATCCAAGCGGCACTTTGCAGATCGCGCAGAAACTGGTGCCGCTGGACGTCCCGGTCAGTAAGCTGGGCGGCAGCAAGGTGCGCGACGGCAAACGCTTCACGCTCTCGATCGCCGGCAGCGCCCTGCACAAATCGGCCGACGTCAAGGAACGCTTCGCCGCCGCCCAGTTCAACGACCTGTCGGACGCCGACCGCTTCGGCGCCCCGGCCTTCGAGCCGATGAACGGCGGCGTGGAGCTGACGCCGGTGGGCCAGACCTCGTTCTCGTCGACCGCCATCAAGCGTTCCAACCGCTACGAGCTGCTGACCATCGACAGCACCGGGCCCAAACCGCTGCGCAAGCTGCGCGGTCTGCATCTGCTGCTGTCGCAGCGCCTGTTGTCGGGGGCGGCGGTGTCGCGCTCCACGCTGTCGGCCCACCAGCAGCGCGCGCTGACGCCGTTCAAGGAAAAAGTGGTGGCCAAGGGCGAGGGCTATGCCGTGGCCTCGGCCGCCAACAACACCCGCTACGGCGCCGTTGAATTCGGCAGCGAGGCCGAAGCGCGCGCCCATCTGGCTGGCCTCTTGCAGGCCAACCCTGCGCTGCACGGCCAGTTGCAGGTGCTGCCATCGTTCGAGCTCGCCGCATGACGGATATCCAGCCATGACCAATGCTTGCTACAGCTTCCTGCCCTGGTACCGGCGCGGCCTCGGCGGCCTGGTGAGCGGTGTACCGCCCGCCGGCGCCCAGCGTCCGACGGTGCAGGTGATCGTCAATGTCGGCGTCGAGCCAACCGGTGGTGGCGCCGTGCCGGAAATGGCAGTGCCGCAAACCCTGTCGCTGTATGGTCCCGGCGACGTGACCGGCATCGATCCGCACGCCGTCATCCGCTGCGAGCCCGGCAAGGGCATCAGCAATGTCGAACCGAATTACCTGGCCAGCATCGAGTTCTACGATGAAGACCTGCCATGGCGCTACTCGCCGGAGGGACCGACCAACGGCGGCTTGCGGCTGGCGCCCTGGCTGACGCTGGTGGTGCTGGCCGAGGGCGAATGCAAGGATGGCCGCGACTTGCGCGGGCGGCCGCTGCCGTTTGTGGAAGTGGCCGGCTTCGATCCCTTCCCGCCACGCAGCGAGCTGTGGGCATGGGCCCACGTCCATGTCAACGCCTCGCTGTCCGGCACCGATGCGGAGTTCGTTTCGGCCGACATGGCGCAAGTGCTGCCCAGGCTGGACGCCTTGCTGGCCAAGGATGCCGACGCCGCCTATTCGCGGCTGGTCTGTCCGCGCCGGCTGGAGCCCAACACCGGCTACACCGCGCTGCTGATTCCGGCCTACGAAACGGGCCGCCTGGCCGGCCTGGGCCATCCGCCCACGACGGCGCCATCGGCCAGCGCCATCGCCTGGGACAGCTATCCCGGCCGGCTGGAACCGCTGCTGGTGCCGTATTACTACCGCTGGCAATTCCGTACCGCCGAGGTGGGCGATTTCGAAACCCTGGTGCGGCGCCTGAAAGCGCGCGTGGTCGATGCCAAGGTCGGCTACCGCGATATTGATGTGCAGCGGCCCGGCTTGCAGCTGCCGGGGATCGCCAGCGAGGAACTGGGCGGCATCCTCAAGCTGGGCGGCGCCTTGCGCGCGCCCGAGTCGGCACTCAACGCGGCCCAGCTGGCGTTGCGCAAGAAATACGAGGAATGGGATGTGCCGCCGCATGCCTTCCAGGCCGCGTTGGCCGGCCTGGTCAATCTGGGCGACGACTACCTGCTCAAGCCGGCGCCCGAAGCCCACGCCGCCAGCGGCGCCGAACTCGGCACCCGCGCCGAGGACGGCACCGAGGAAGAAGTTTCGCCCGATCCGCTGGTGCTGCCGCCGCTGTACGGCCGCTGGCACGCCGCCGTCGACCGCCTGCTGACACAGGCCGATGGCAGCACCGTGCCGCATCCGCACAACTGGGTGCATCACCTCAACCTGGACCCGCGCCACCGCGCGGCGGCCGCCGCCGGCACCACCGTCATCCAGAAAGGGCAGGAAACCTATATGGACGCGGCCTGGGAGCAGGTCGGCGACGTGCTCAAGGCCAACCGCAAGCTGCGGCACGCGCGCTATGCGATTGAGATTTCAGCGGTGTGGCATGAACGCCGCTTCGGCAGCGCCGCCAAACGGCCCGAGCGCTACCTGCGGCTGACGCGGCCCGTGCACCGGCGCGTGATCAGCGGCGTCGCCAGCGTGCGCGCCCAGCTGGAACGCAGCCGCGTGCGGCCGGCGCTGCTGTCGTACACGGCCAGCCGCCTGCTGCGGCCGGGAGGGCGTCTGCTGCGGCTGGCGTCGATCAAACAAGGGCTGGACCGCGAAGCGCTGCTCAAAGCCGTCAACGACGGCAGCCTGCGCATCGCCAGCATCAAGGCGGCGCCGCGCGGGCTGTACACCACGCTGGTGCTGGTCGAGAAATCGCTGCCGCGCGCCATCGAGCGCCAGCAGGTGCCGGCCGGGCGCGCGGACGCCGCGCTTGCCATGGCGCGGCTGCTGTCCGACCGCAAGGCCTCGGCCCAGGCCTTCGGCAAGATCAAGCTGGACCAGATCAGCATCATGGAACCGGGCCAGCGCGATCCGGGACGCGGCAAGAATCCGGAAAAGGAAACCCACGACCTGGGACTGGCCGCCAACGCCTGGTTCGACCTGGTCGGCGCCAGCTACGCGGCCGCCGAGCGCACCGAGTTGCAAGCCATCGATATCGAAGGCATGGGCAAGGACTTGCACCGCGCCCTCGATCCGCGCATCGCGCTGCGCAACCGTACCCTGCGCGGGCTGGACATTCCGCAACGGGTGCTGGATGCCATGCCGGAAGAGTTCGACGAAATCTGGGCCCATCCGGTGATCGATACGCCGATGTACCAGCCGCTGCAAAAAGAATCGACCGAGTTTCTGATGCCGGGCCTGCATCTGGTGGAGCCGGACAGCATTACCGCCGTCACCACCAACCAGGCCTTCATCGAAGCGTATATGGTCGGCCTGAACCACGAGTTCGCGCGCGAGCTGCTGTGGCGAGAATATCCGACCGACCAGCGCGGCTCGGTGTTCCGCCAGTTCTGGGACGTGCGCGGGCAGGTGGCGCCGCCCGGCGCCGATCCCGACGTGTTCCGCGACAGCCTGCGCGACATTCCCAAGATCCATCAATGGCCGCGCGCCTCCACGCTGGGCGAGCACGACAACCGCGAAGCGCCGGGCGGGCAGAAGGAAAATGTGGTGTTGCTGATCCGCGGCGAGCTGCTGAAAAAATGTCCCAACGTGGTGCTCTACGCGCAACGCGCCAAGTGGGGGCTGAACGGCAGCAGCCAGCCCGATGTGACGCTCGAACGCGAACTGGTCGAGGTTCCGGAAGCCCAGATGGACCACCCGCCGCACGATCTGCTGCGCTTCCCGCTGTTTGAAGCCAAGGTCGAACCCGACGTGTATTTCTTCGGCTTCGACCTCGACGAAGCCGAGGCCAAAGGCCGCGTCTCCGGGGCGCCGACCGCCGACAACGCTGGCTGGTTCTTCGTGCTGAAGGAACGGCCGGGCGAGCCGCGCTTCGGCTTCGACACCAGCCGCAGCGGCGGGCCGCAAACCGTCAACGACATCATCTGGAGCGATCTGATTCCGTCCGGCTCGACCCGCCAGTTCATCGATCCCGCCGTGCCGGCGCCGGTACTGGCGCCTTTGGGCGGGGCCGACCACGAAAAAGACTTGCAACGCGCCGACGATGCGATCGTGCTGACCGCGCAGGTATCGGCCGCACGCTGGGCCTATCTGTTGTACCAGGCGCCGATGATGGTGGCCATCCACGCGGCCGAACTGCTCAAGCGAACCTGACAAGGAGAAGCCATGCCAGATCCCCATGCCGATCCACGCGAAGCGGTGCGCCTGTTGCCGGACCGCGATCCGCTGCTGCTGTTGCCGCTGCGTCTGGAAACCCGCTTCGTCCAAGGGCGGCAAGGCAAGGAGCTGCTGGTGCGCGTGTATCCGGACAGCTGCCTGGTCGACAGCCACGACGAGCGCCTGAGCGAGGCCGAACTGGCATCGGCCAAGCGCTACTGGGCCGAACGCTGGTGCGCGGCCGGGCAGCGCACCGCCCATCTGGCCGCGTGGCGCGAACTGGTCAACAGCCATGGCGCCGGCCGCGCGCGCCACATCCTGCAAGCCTGGCAACCGCTCAATCCGGCCGACGAGCCGGTGGTGGCCGGCGATGCCATCGTGCTGGTCATTCCGGTGGCGGCCTTGCCGCCCAAGGCGCACGAAGTGGCCGGCTACTGGACAGCCGTGTGGCTGGCCGATGGCGCGCCAGCCGGCGTGCAGGCGGCCTACGACCAGCTGGTGGCCGCGCTGGGCGAGGACCAGGCGGCGCAGGCCATTGCCACCTATGTGCCATGGCGCTTCACCGAACGCGGTTCCGCCGGCGGCACGCGCACGCTGGCCGGCATCGCCTGGCTGCAACTGCCGCCCGATCCGGAAACACGGCCATCCTCGTGGAGCGGTTCGGCAGTGGCCGATCCCATGCCAGGGCGCTTTGTGCTGGTGCTGTCGCGCGGCGCGGTGCGGCGCGAAGTGCTGGGCAATGAGGTGCGCCAGCCGCTGTATGTCAGCTTCGATCCGTCCGGCCTGCTGGGCGGCAGTCCGCCAGCCGCCGATGGCGCCAGCCTCAAGTTCCCGGACGAGACCCTGTGGTTGGCCGATTTCGAGGTGGCGCTCAAGTTCGGCATGGGCTTCCGCGTGCCGCTGGCGGCGGACGAGGAAGAGGGCTTCGACCGCCTGTACGTGGTGGGGGTGGTGATCGAGCCCGAAGCCAAGCGTGGCCGGGCGCGGCTGGAAAACTTCCTGACCCACCGCCTGCACTCGCGCGCCGACGTTGAACTGGTGCCGCTGGGCACGCCCACCAACAACACCGAGGAAGAGGGCGCCGGCTTCACCGGCCGCCCCGACCCGGAGCGTCTATTCGATACGCTGATGGGCCCCGGCCTGTTCCAGCCGGCCAGCGATCCGCTCGACAAGCGCGACGGCCAGCGCCTGGCCGAGGCGCTTGGCATCGATCCGGCGCTGATGACGCGCGTGTTCAATGCCGACGGCAGGGACCAGGCCATCGCCCACGCCATGCGCACCGCGCTGTGGCCCGGCACCATCGGCTATCTCCTGTCGGCGCTGCTGGAGCCGGCGCTGTCGCGCACCACGATTGCCAACACACGGCGCCACTTTATCGACGAGGTGTGTGGCGGCGGCCGGTTGCCGTCGATACGCATCGGGCGCCAGCCTTACGGCATCCTGCCGGTGACGGCCTTCGACCGCATCGCCTGGCTCAAGCCACGCTCGCGCTGGGGCGCGCGCGAACCGTTGCTGGCGAAACTGCTGCCGTTGCTGCAAACCATGCGCGCGCGCTGGCGCGATTACGCGAACAGCGTCAAGCAAGCCGGCGGCGATGGCGACGCAGGGGCGCAGTTGCTGGACGTGCTGGGCCTGAATCCGGTATCGGCGGAATTTCACTTCCGCTACGCGCAGGGCGACAAGCACCTGCTCAACCTGTTCCGGCTGGTGAGCACCCAATGGGCCGACCTGCCCGAACCCAAGGTGGTGGAAAAACAGGTGATGGATTACCTGGCCGGTCTAGGCGTGGTGCCGGCCGAAGTGCCGCAGATCGCGCGCCTGCTGCTGCATCACCTGCAAGGCGTGCTGGATGGCGGCACGGTGGCGTCCGAGCCGCTGCAAGCCGGCTACCAGAGCGAGCATCAGGCCTACATCGGCTGGCTGATCGAGGCCGCCCACAAATCGGTCAGCGCGCTGCGCTTGCAGCAGGGCTCGCCGGGCGGGCAGATTCCGCATACGCTGCTTTACATCCTGCTGCGCCACGCGCTGCTGCTTGCCTACAGCGATGCTGCCGTGGCCAGCAAGCTGGCGACCCTGACGCCAGAGGACAAGCCAGAAGTCTGGACCCGCGCCTTGCAGCGCGAGGAGGGACTGCCGCACATTCAGGTCAAGCCCGGTCCGATTCAGGAAAGCCGCTGGGGCCTGCTGTTCGGCCAGTTGCCGGCACAGAGTATCACCATGGCCGATTATCTGACCGCCAATATCGGCAAGATCAAGGAAACCGCCGCGCTGGCGGAGCAGCTGCGAGCGCTGAAGCTGCTCACGCAATCGAGCCGCATGCAGGCCGACCGCGCCTTGCGCCACCATCTGGATACCTGTTCGCACCGACTGGACGCGTGGCTGCTGTCCATCCCCAACGCCCAGCTGGCGCGGATGGAACGTTCCGGCATTTATCTGGGCGCCTACGGCTGGCTGGAAAACATCCGTCCCAAGCACGCCGTGCTCAAGCCGGCCGACATCGACGACGCCGACCAGAAGCGCCTCGATCCGGAACAGCAGCTGCCGCCGCTGATGACGGACTCCAGCAATGGCGGCCTGATACACGCGCCGTCGATGGACCAGGCGGTCACCGGCGCCATCCTGCGCAGCGCCTACCTGACCGCGCACAACGACGACGAGCGCAGCGCGCTGGGCGTTAACCTGTCGTCCGAACGGGTGCGCAACGCCCTGGCCCTGATCGACGGCATGCGCAGCGGCCAGAGCCTGAACGCCTTGCTCGGCTATCGCATGGAGCGCGGCCTGCACGAGCGCTACGCCGAAGCGGAAACCGACGCCTACATCCTCGACCTGCGCCAGGCCTTCCCGCTGGTGGCGGGCAATCTCAGCGAGACCGCGCCGGCGGCCGGCGAGGAAGGGCTGGTGGCCACCCGCAATGTGCTGGACGGCGTGCGGCTGGTGGCCCACATGCGCCGCACCGGCCAGCGCGACTATCCGTTCGGGCTGGCCTTGCCCGGCGCCTCGGCCACGCAGATCAAGGTCATCAGCGAGGAAGCGCAACGGCTGGAGAACCTCAGCGACGCCGTCAGCGATCTCATCATGGCAGAGTCGGTGTATCAATCCGTGCAGGGTAATTTCGACCGCGCCTCGGCCGCGTTGGACGCTTACGCCAAAGGCGAGCTGCCGCCGGTGCCGGACGTGGTGCAGACACCCAGCACCGGCATCGCCCTGACCAGCCGGGTGGCGGTGCACCTGCACAGCAGGCTGACGGCGGCGGACGGCGCCTCGCCGCGGGCTCAGGCCGAGCCGGAACTGAACGCCTGGCTGACCACCATCGTGCCGCCGCTGGACCGCATCGGCTGCCGCATTGCCTGGGACGATCCGGTCAGCGCCCAACATGAAGACCATCCGCTCACGCTGGCGGCGCTGGGCCTGGCGCCGATCGACCTGGCCTACCTGTGGCAATCGGCCCAGCCCGACGCGCCGTTCGCCGCCATCGCCAGCCTGGCGGCCGAATATGTGTGGAGCCAGCATGCGGCGGCGTTCCGCGCCGACGCCACGCTGTCGCTTTCCTTCGCCACGCCGCCCGCCGCCGATACCCTGAGTCTGGTGGAGGCGGGCGCCTTGCTGCATCATGTGGCGGCCGTCGTCAAGCAAGCGCGGCCTTTGCGCCCGACCGATCTGGTGCCGGACCAGGCCGCCACGCTGGACATGACGCGCTGCGTGGACGGCGACGTCACAGCGCTGAGCGCACCGCTGGCCCAGCTGGGCGCGCTGCGCGCGCAAGCCCAGACGCTCTCGGTCGTCTGCAATACCGCACTGGCCGATCCGGCGCCGCGCAATGGCGGCGCGCTGGCCGCGCTGGATGACCTGCTCGCCCAAGCCGTGGCGCTGTACGTGCAGGCAGGGCGCTTCGGCATCGAGCACAGCAGCCCGGACCGCTTGCGCGACATGCAGCGCCGCCTGCTGGCCACCGTGCAAGGCGAGACCGCCAGGCTGCGCGACGACTGGTTCCAGCGCCTCGTCCGCTGCGACAGCGCGCTGGCCCGGCTGGCCGGCGCCAGTGCGGATCAGCGCGCCGCCATTCTCAGCGCGGCCGATCTGGAACTGCCGGCCACTGTGCCGGCCGCCGGCGTCGACAGTGCCGCCCTCGAAACCGCCATCCGCGCACGGCGCGACGCCTTCGCTGTGCTCGCCGCCAACCTGGACGCGCTGACCAAGGTGCGCAGCAGCGGCATTGCCGCCGCCGTGGCCGGGCTGGAGGCGGCGCTGGCCCAGCCCGACTTCCGCACCGAACTGGTCGGCACCGACACCTTGCGCAACGAAATCGCCGCCGGCGTGGCGGAGCTGGCGAGCGGCGCGTTGGCGTTGGCGGGCGTGGCGGCGGCGCGCGAACAGGCCGTCAACAAGGAACTGGCCAAGCTGGCGGCCACCGCCGATGCGGCGAAGTACGCCGACCTGGCCACGGCCGCCGCGCAGGCCCTGTTTGGCGAGGGTTTCCTGCACCTGCCACGCTTCCAGTTGGCGGCGCCGGTGCTCGACGCCTTCAATAAAGCGCTGGCCGACGCCCAAAGCGGCGTGACACTGAACTACCTCACGCAGCAGGCCAAGATCCCGTTCCCGGTCGACGAATGGTTGCACGGCGTCGCGCGCGTGCGGCCGCCGGTGCAATCGCTGGAAGGCGCCATGCTGTATGGCGAAGCGCTGGGCGTGGCGGAACTCAGGCTGCTGCCCCTGCAACTGCCCTACAAGGAAAACGACAGCTGGCTGGGACTGGAATTCTCCGACACCTACGACATCGACGGCGCGCGCCTGCTGCATACGCTGCACCTGGCGGCGCCTCCCGACGCCAACGGCCATTTCAAGGGCCTGGTGCTGGATGAATGGACCGAGGTGATACCGGGCGCGCGCCGCACCGAACACACCGCCAATGCCGACCTGCACAGCGCCAATACCGGCATCGCCTTCCACTTCGACCGTCCAAACGCGGAAGCGCCGCAATCGTTCCTGCTGGTGACGCCGGCAACATGGGACGGCGCCTGGCATTGGGAAGACATCGTCGGCGCCCTCGATTCGACCTGGGAACTGATGCGCATCCGCGCGGTGGAGCCGGAGCACCTCACCGACCCGGCCCTGGGCCAGATGCTGCCGGCCACCTACATGGCGGCGGCCTCGCGCGACATCACCATTTCCGCCGTGCTGGCGGCAAATATCCAGGTTGCCAAATACATGAAGGTAGCGCCATGAACGACCGCTTCGTCATTCCCAAGCTCGAAAGCGAGCTCACGCTGCGCGAGTTTCCCACCATGGTGGGCTGGAACCGGCTGGAGGGCCGGCCGCGCACCGACGATCTGAAGGATGCGCTGCGCGCCGAAGTGCACGATGCCCTCTTCATGTGCACGCGCCAGTGGCAAATGGGCGAATACAAGGGCGACGATGCGGGCTCGCCGATCGCCGTGGCTTCGCTGGCGTCGGCCGCGCCGCTCACGCGCTACCAGTGCGGGCAGGCGGCGCCGGCCGATCTGCAAGGCGGCATGCCGCTGGAAGCGCGGGTGGAAGCGCGGCCGATTCCGTTCGAAGCGGCGGGGAGGGCGGTGGCGCTCGACTTGCGCCTGCAAATCGGTCGCTACTGGCTCAAGCTGGCGGCCGGGGCGGGCGACTTCGCGGCCGATTACATCCGGCTGTATCCTGTCGATGCACGCGATCCCGCCGACCCGCGCGACGCCACCGCCTGCGCCCATGCCGACGTGGTGCAAAGCTTTGCCGCCGCGGCCGGGCGCGCCATGGACGGCTGGAAGCTGCTGCGCCATCTGGATGGCGCTGGCGCCAGGGCATCGGACGGCATCAACGTGGCGCAGGCCGACAAGGACCAGCTCGACGCCCTGGCCGAGGTGCTGCTGACGTGGTACGCGCGCCAGTACGTGGCATCGGCCACGCCGGAGGAGGATGCCTGGTCGCCGGAGCAGCTGGAGTATCGTTTCAGTTGGTCGGGCACGGCGCAGGCGGGCGAAAAAGTGCTGGCCGCCGACGGCTACGCCAGCGGCCATCTGGACTGGTACAGCAGCGACATCGACCGCGACGCCGCCAGCCTGGGCGCACCGGCCGACGTGACGCAACTGTCCAGCGCCGGCGTGCCGGTGCCGATCCAGTTTCCCGGCATGCCCAACACGCGCTGGTGGGCGTTTGAGGACGGCCGCGTCAACCTCGGCTCGCTGGACGTGTCGACCACCGACCTGGGCCGCATGGCCTATCTGGAATTTGCGCTGCTGTTTGCCAACGACTGGTATATGCTGCCCCTGACACTGCCCAGCGGCAGCCTGGCGCAGGTGCGCGGCATCGCCGTCACCACCGTGTTCAACGAGCGCTACTGGGTGCGTCCGACCGGCAGCGGTATCGATGACGACTGGCAGCGCTGGACCCTGTTCACCAACAGCATCCGCGGCAACGAGCGCGAAATCGCCGACACTGGGCTGTTGCTAGCGCCGGTCAGCCCCAAGATCCAGCAGGGCGCGCCGCTGGACGAAGTCCTGCTGACGCGCGACGAAATGGCCAATCTGGTGTGGGGCATAGAACGCAACGTGGCGCTGCCGGATGGCCGGGTGCGGCCAGGCGCCGAGGTGGCGCGCGAACTGCGGCGCTATTTCGAGCAACTGGCCGGCGCCGTGCCGCCGGCACCGGTGACGCCGGCGGCGCGCTTGCGCTATCAGGTCATGTCATCGGTGGCCGAGCACTGGATACCGTTCCTGTCGGCGCGCAGGAAGGATTCCAACCGCGAGACGCTGCTGCAACGCGGTTCCATGCTGCGCCATATCGAAGGCGACGCGGGCAAGCCGCGTCGCATCACGCCACGCACGCCGACCCTGCGCGAAGGACTGGACCAGCAAGAGCCATACTTCATTAACGAGGAAACCGTGCCGCGCGCCGGCGTCGTGGTCAAGCGGGCGTTCCGGCGCGCGCGCGGCTACTTCGGCAAGACCTATGTGTGGCTGGGCATGCAGAAGCAAAGCGGGCGCGGCGAAGGACAAAGCGGTCTGGCGTACGATCAACTGCTGCCGCAGGAGTACCAGCGCTAAATATCGAGATACTGTTGCAGTAGATTTCTAATCCACGCAACACTACAACAAGTACTAGGCTTTCGCATAATTTATATTATGTAAAATCGCATTAATAATCGCCGCGCTCTTCAACGGGCAATTTCGGTATGGTTTACGTCCGGTGAAGTAAAAGTGCCCGATTAGCTGAAGTAAAAGTGACAATCCCCGTAGACTATGAAGTAAATCTGCCCGCATCTGCCTCACCGTCCGGTCTCCCAACCGACTGGCCGCCCGTTATCTTCGCCAGATTAAAGACATTCATCCAGATGGCGGCTATGGGCTTGCCGGCCATCAGCGCCGCCTGCTCCACGGCCTATAAATGCAAACGGCGCCCCTAATGAGCGCCGTGAGTATTTCACATTATCCAGGGATGTGCATGATCGGTATCACGAGAATCTGAGGATCAGATGGGAATGGTGTGAAGCCATATTTCTGGTAGAAACTCGATGCTTCGCCGTCCTTGGCGTCAACGAACAGCGCAAAGCCCCCTACTTCGTCTGCTACAGCTTTGGCTTTAGCCATCGCTGCCATCAACAATGTTGCTCCGTGCCCTTTGCCTTTTTGCGTCTCTGAAATCGCCAGGCGCGCTAAGGTAAAGCCGGGTATCGTGTTTGGCAGTCTCTTTACCAAACTTGGCAGCATGTCGCCCTTGGGCGTCATTGGACGAATTGCCATCGTGAAAAACCCTATGACGAGCGTAGGGTCTTCATCGTCCGTCAACACGTAGGTCTTGGAGATGTTTTTGCTTTGGTGCTGCCTTGCCGTCGCTTGCAGGTAGATATCAAGCTCGGGTTTACCACAGGAGAACCGATTTACTTCATGCGCTGCTTCCAGCGCGGATATTGAGTGTGCCATTTTCTACCTTGGTTTTATACTGCGCGAACGCCTTCGCTAGCGCCGGGTTTGGCGATGGCGGGGAGTCGAGCAAATTTATCAGCATGGCAGCATCCTCACGGGTGTAGCGGATCGTGTGTTCTCGTTCGATTACCCTATCCGCTTCTTTTATTGCAGCTTGAACCAAAAATTGATTCAACGTGGCACCCATTAAATCTGCTGCCTCTTGGAGTTTCTCTGCTATTGGGGTAGAAACTCTGGCCGTAATACGGCCTCTTTCTTCCGTCGCATTCATGTTGTAAGCCTTCCGGTTCTTGCTAGCAAACGTCTACTAGTCGGAACAAATTTGAATTCATGTATTAGATTAAGTTTGAGTTTTGAGATTAAGTTTGAGTTTTTATTAAGTTTGAGATTTAGGATTAAGTTTGAGATTTGAGTTTAAGTTTGCTCTCTTGAGCAAGAACATAGTAGCACACTGGTGCCACTTTGTCACCTCATGGTGCCACTTTGTCGCCAGCAAACTCTGGCCGCTCCTCGCCATGGGTGGAAAAAATGGGCAAATCTGTGCCTAAACGGCGCTCGGAGGTTGCTGGCCCGTCAAAAGCGCCGCTGCCACCAGCGCCCCCACCAGCAAGATCGTTTCGATCCGCAATACATTTCGCACGATCCGGACACCGGACAGCGACCGCGCGGCGGCCGGCAGTCCGACAAATTTGTTGTAGCCTCCCAGCCCAATCGCGCCGACAACCAGCGCGACTTTCCCCATCAACGTCCAGCCGTATTGCGTGTGCATGAGATTGTCGCCAGAACCTACGCGATGCCAGCCGCTGTAGATGCCGGTAACGATGATCGCGATCACGGCTGCCATCGCCGCGCCAGACATCGCATCGAGATAGCGGCCGATACTCGCCAATGTCAATCCCCGCACGTTCGCGCCATCCAGCACAAACCAACCCGACACGAGCACAGCTCCAGTCCATACGCCGATCGCGATGAAGTGCACTGCCTCCGCTGCCATCGCCATGGTCAAGTAGCCGCCCTCCCCGGCGTGCCCCATCGAAGCCCTTACGAGCGCGAACAAGAGGAGCAGCAATGCGGCCAACAGTTCACTACCGCCTTCGCCGATGCCGGCGATGCGCACCACCGCCATGGCCAGCATTGCTATAAGCAAAACACAGCTGGCGTGGCCGTGGTCGGTGGTGAGCAACATCATCCACACCATATTGCCCGCCTCACTGAGCGCAACGCCTGCCATGATTGCTGTGGCCGCCCACATGGCGCCGATGGCCGCGAGCGCCGACAATCCCGCCGCTACCCCGTCGAACCTGCGCAAGCCCGTCGCGACGTCTTCACTGGCGCCGGCCGCGCGCAACCAGCGCCGCGCCAGGAACGAACCCAGCAGCCAGGTAAAGCCGAGATTGAGCAGCAGCGTCGATCCGGTCTGCAACAGCAGGACTGTCTCCATTTATTTCACCGAGAACTTGTATTCGCCGGTGCGACGGTGGCCGTCGTGACCTGCCACCGCCCACTTGACGGTATAGGCCCCGGTGGCGAGCGCCGGCACGTCCAGGTGCAAGATCGCCGGATTACCCGCGTCCACCCTGGCCTTGCCAACATTGACAGGCTTGCCGTCATTGGTGCTCAGCGTGATGCTGCTGAAGGCTGCCTCGACCTTTTCGTTGAAGGTCAACGCGATCTCTTTCGGTGCGGCGCCCAGGGTGGCGCCGGCCTGCGGATCTGAGGACTTGAGACTGGCGTGCGCGGACGCGTATGGGCTGGTCAAGGCTGCGCTTGCCAATAAAGCGGCCGCGATTAACGTTTGAAATGCTTTCATGTCTAGTCTCCCTGGCAGATCAGTTAGCGGTCTGGATGGACGTCACGGTCAGCGCGCCACCCACGAGTTCTGCGACGAAGCGTACCTTGTCACCTTGCTTGACCTGGTCCAGCATCGCCGGCTCCTTGGCGCGAAATACCATGGTCATGGCGCCCATGCCGAGGTTTTTCAATTCGCCATGCTTGATCGTCAGCTTTCCGACATCTTTGTCGACTTTCCTGATTTCTCCTTCGCTCATCGCATCTTTCGAGGCGACGGCCTGCTGTGCCTGGGCAAGTGGCGCCACGGCGGCCGAGGACAGGCCGAGCAATGCGGCCAGGAGGATGGGGTTCAGCTTATTCATGGTGATACCTTTCAGTAAATATTCATGGCCATGGGGGCCGTTGGGCTTGCGTACAGTCATTTCGACACCAGGCTGGTTCAATGCGGGCGTAGCTCCCCGGCCCGCGCTGGTCGAGCGCACCGGCTCGGTGGCGACGAATTCGATGGCGCACATCTGGCCCACGCCGATGTCGGTGGTCACTTCCGGCCAGCGCGACGCCGGCGGCGTCCAGCCGCCATCGTCCCGGTGACGAAAAATTCGTGTGGAAGGTGCGGCCGTTACAGTATTTGAACGACGCTATCGGCCGTCAGGGGCTGTGCCAGCAGCTCAGGATTGACGCCGCGGCGGGCGTTCGAGCGTGGCGGGAATGTATGCGGTCATCGCCGGCTCGGCGACGTGGCTGACAATGGCGAAAAAGGCTACAGAGACACACAATGTGGTCACGGCGGGCGGCGCTGTGGCGCCGACGCAGCAACTGGCGCAGTGACTGCATTTATCATGCTGGCCGCCCTGCTTCGCGCCTCCCTGGGCGCAATGCGTTTCGTGATGCGCGCAGGCCACATCTGCGATTGCATGCGTCTGCTGCCCCATGACACCCTGGGTATTCATTCCGTTCGCGCTGCACGACATGATGGTGACGGCCTCTCCCTGCAACGGGAGGGCCGCTATCAACAGGCACAGCATGTAGTGAATGAAAGTTCGCATGTGGGGCAAATGGTACTGCAGCAGTTCAAATAATGACAAGCGTTGCAAGGATACACCTTCCCACGACGGTAAGGTCAAGCGCTTTTGGTGCCTCCGAAAATTTTGTTGTCCGCCCTTGCCACCACGGCGGTAACCGGATTACATTGCGTTCCTGTCATTATATTTCCTCAATTTTCCGGAGTCTCGCATGCGTCTGACCGCGTTTATCGCCCTATCCGTCACCTGCCTGCCGTTATTTGCAGCGACACCGACCGAAACAGTTGCGGCGTTTCATACAGCACTCGCGGCCGGCAATGCCGAGCGCGTAACTGAGCTGATGAGCCCCGAGATTCAGATCTATGAATCCGGCTACGTCGAGCGCTCCCGCGATGAATACGCTGGCCACCACCTGGCCGCCGACATCGCGTTTGCCAAGGCTACCTCCGTCAAGGTCATCAGGCAAGATGAGCGGACTGGGGGCAATTTGGCGATCGTCTTGCAGGAGACCGAAACCACCGGCAAATACCAGGGTAAGAACGTCCGGCTATTGGGAACGGAGACGGCGCTGCTGGAAAAACAGGGCGAGCAATGGGTTATCACGCATATTCACTGGTCGTCGCGCAAGCCCAAATAAGCGATTTGCGTAGCCCGGCACGTACCGGGGATCATCACTGCGGTAGCGAAGACACCGATAGCCGCGCTGCCCGATCTTTCCGACGTCCAAGTCATCGTCTACACGGAATACCCGGGCCAGGCCCCCACAGAAATTCTTACAGGCCCTTCGCCTTGTTGATATCATCAGCAAGATGCTTCAGCCGCATTACCTTATAGATCGCCTCGTGATCCTGCGTCCCGTTTCTTGATTCAAGCTTCTCTACCAATAGTTCCACGACATCGATGATCGTTCCGAGCTGACTTCCGTAGCCGGCAACCTCAGTAATGATCTTCTCCTCAACTACGGCGCTTCCCTTGATTTGCTGAGTGAAGTTCATCAAGGAGAACGTCCAGGGATTGATGCTCTGGGACAGATAAGTCGGTGCAAGTTGCAGCAGGCTTTGGTAGGCGTCGAAGCCAAACATGCTGCGGTAGTTGGCGGCGATTGCCGCCTGATGTCGCGATATCAAATTCCAGTTCTCCCAGAATGAGACTGGAGACTCTGCGGTCACTGAAGCGGTTGTCATTGTTTCGTCTCCCACGATAGCATCTCAAGACCTTGCAGTCGGCGTGGCGGCCAGGAGGTTTTGTAGGCCCAACTTTAGGTTAGAACGGTCCTCAAAAGAACGCCCCGCTATTTGACGCGCTCAGCAGGAATTCCGAAATATAGGTCCCATCCTTAATTTTGGAAATCTCTTCCACATCGGACGCAAACGTGGATCCCACGTACGGCCGCACGAGCCCGCGCAGGCTCTCCCAGCTCATATTCCTGGCTTGCATGTCTTCCTGGGCCACCACGATCCCGCGCAGCGCCAAATTGGTGAGCGGCACCCTGGCACCGAAAACGGCCGGATAGCCGCCGTAGTTGCCCATCACCCCTTGCGGGTCCTTGAATACCAGTACGCCGCGGATGTCGCCCTTGGCGGCGCCTATCCTCGAGACTGATTCGGCAAGATTGTTCACCCGCCATTCGACAAACAGCGTATGCAATTGGTTGTCTTGCAAACCCAAATCCGCCGCGCTGGCGCCCGTCTTTTGCATCTCTTTGGTGGAACCCAGCAACACGCCGGACCTGAGTATCGCGTGTGTGGCGCTGGTCGAATGGATGTAGATACCGCTCATAGGATCACCTTTCGCTGGAGTTGGATGTCTCTGGACTAAATCGGTGGGCACGTGCGAACTGGCGGCCGCCAGTCAATATAGTGCAATGATGGCCAGCAGAAATACTCACTCTGTAACAACGATACTGAATCGATGGGCATCCGAGCGCGTGTAGAGGCAAATCAATGACGCTGTCCATTGACGGCCCGATCCGTACCCCGAACCGGGCGGGTCGCGCCCCCTGGTCGCAGCCAACGGCCAAAAAATCCCTATGTCATCGCCACGTCACGACATTTCGATAATCTTCGAAATGTCGTATCATTGCACCACTTCGATAACCACCGCCCAGCATGGATACCAAACAAGTCATCACCGCCCTGGCTGCCCTGGCGCAGGAATCGCGCCTGGGCGCCTTTCGCCTGCTGGTGCAAGCCGGGCCGGCCGGATTGGCAGCCAGCAAGATCGCCGAGCAGCTCGATATCGCCCCGTCGTCGCTGTCGTTCCACCTGAAGGAACTCACGCACGCCGGATTGATCACTGCCCGGCAGGATGGCCGCTACATCATCTACAGCGCCAACTTCGACACCATGGGCGGCGTGCTCTCTTTTCTTACCGATAACTGCTGCGGCGGCGCGCCATGCGCCGTGCCGTCCGCCTGCCCGCCTGCGCCTTCCGGCAAGGGCTGCGCCTGAACTCCACCATCCCACAAGGAATCTGATATGAACGTATTGATGCTCTGTACCGGCAATTCGTGCCGTTCCATCCTGGCCGAAGCCACCTTCAACCACCTGGCGCCGGCCGGTTGGCACGCCATCAGTGCCGGCAGCAAGCCGGCCGGCTACGTGCATCCGCGCTCGCTCGCCCTGCTGCAACGAGAAGGCATCGCCACCGATGGCTATTACAGCAAATCATGGGAAGCCTTGCCGGTCACGCCCGATATCGTCATTGCTGTGTGCGGCAATGCCGCCGGTGAAACCTGTCCGGCCTACCTGGGCCCGGTGCTGCGCGCCCACTGGGGTGTGGAAGACCCGGCTCACGCCACCGGCACCGACGCGGAAATCGATGCGGCGTTCATGGCGGCCTACCGCACCTTGCGCCACCGCATTGAGGCGTTCCTGGCGCTGCCGCTGACGGAACTGCAGGCCGACCGCGCCCGCATGAAGGCTGAACTGGACCGTATTGGAGCCCTGGCATGACGCTCGCCCGACGCATCGTGGCCGAAGGCCTGGGCACGGCGCTGCTGCTGGCGGTGGTTGTCGGGTCCGGCATCATGGCTGAACGGCTGGCCGGTGGCAATGTGGCCATCGCGCTGCTGGCCAACGCGCTGGCGACCGGCGCCGGGCTGGTGGCCTTGATCCTGATGTTCGGCGCCATCTCGGGCGCCCATTTCAACCCCGTCGTGACCTTGTCGGAGGCATGGCAGCGCAAGCTGTGCGTGCGCGACGTGCTGCCCTATATCCTGGCGCAGCTGGCCGGCGCGTTTGCCGGCGTGGCGGCGGCGCACGGCATGTTCGGCGAGCCGCTGTTCTTCGCGTCCCAGCATGTGCGCACCGGACCGGCCCAGTGGTGGAGCGAATGCGTGGCGACCTTTGGCCTGGTTGCCGTCATCATCGGCTGTACACGCAGCCGCCCTGCCGTCACGCCGTTCGCGGTGGCGGCCTACATCACGTCGGCTTACTGGTTCACGTCCTCCACCTCATTCGCCAATCCGGCCGTGACGCTGGCACGGGCCGCGACCGACACTTTCGCCGGCATCCGCCCTGTCGATGCGCCTGGTTTTATCCTGGCCCAGCTGGCCGGCGCCGCCATGGCGACCGTGCTGTTCTGCTGGCTCTATCCGGCGGCACCAGCCGAAGCGACTGCCGCCACCGTCCCATCTGGCGAGCGGGCGACCGCCGGCTCCGCCGTACCTGACAAAGCGAGCGCGTGATGACGATAGCCGATCTGCCCAACATCAACGTCGAGCTGCTGGACTTGCCCGACCTGGACAAGCTGGCCCAACAAGGCGACCTGTCCCATCCGCCCCGCATCCTGCTGCTGTACGGTTCGCTGCGCGAGCGCTCGTTCAGCCGCTTCCTGACGTACGAAGCGGCGCGCATCCTCACGCACTTCGGCGCCGAGGTCAGGATTTTCGATCCGATGGAATTGCCGATGGTCGGCAGCGTGCCCGAGACCCATCCCAAGGTGCTCGAGTTGCGCGAGCTGTGCCTGTGGTCCGAGGGCCAGGTCTGGTGCAGTCCCGAGCGGCATGGAGCCGTGACGGCAGTCATGAAGAACCAGATCGACTGGATTCCGCTGGAACAGGGCGCGCTGCGTCCCAGCCAGGGCCGCACCCTGGCCGTGATGCAGGTGTGCGGCGGTTCGCAGTCGTTCAACGTGGTCAATACCTTGCGCCTGCTGGGGCGCTGGATGCGGATGTTCACCATTCCCAACCAGTCGTCGGTGCCGATGGCGTACAAGGAATTCGACGACAACGGGCGCATGCGGCCCTCCGCCTATTACGACCGCGTGGTGGATGTGATGGAAGAGCTGTTCAAGATGACCTTGCTGCTGCGGGGCCGCACCGGCTACCTGACCGATCGCTACAGCGAGCGCAACGAGCGCCAGATGAAAATGATCGACCAGCTGGTCAAGAAGATATAACCGTGAGCCGCCCTGCCCTGACGCGCGTATGATCCAGGCTATGCCAGCATCAATAGCGGTTTTTCCTGTTCCATGCCGGTGCCCGTGACCGCTCGTCCCATCTGCCGCGCGGTCCACACGGCGCCGCAATGAGGGGCGGCCCTCCTGGCACACTTCCAACGGTGGAGGCGTAGCTATGGGTATCGATAGCGGGACGACATCGGGCAAGAACGCGCCGGCGCAACCGGTGGGCGCCGATGCGGCGGCCCGCCTGCTTGCGCTGATCGGGGAATTTGCGGCCGAGGTCCATCCGCAACAAGCCAGCCAGCCCACGCTCCACAGTTCATTCGAGCGCGAGCTGGGCTTCGACAGCCTGGCGCGAGTCGAACTGATGCAGCGGGTCGGCAAGGCATTCGGCGTGGAACTGCCGCCCGAAGCGTTGTCGGAGGCAGACAACGCCGCGGACTTGCTCTCCCTGCTGGGCCAAGCCGCCGGCGTCACCGTCGAGGCCCCGGCCGCCATCGACCTGGCGGCTGCCCGTTCGGCCTCCTTGCCAGACCAGGCCCAGACCTTGCTGGAGGTGCTCGAATGGCAAGCGGCCCACCAGCCCGACCAGGTGCATATCGTGCTGCACGACGACCGGCATGGCGAGCATCCCTTGCGTTATCGCGACTTGCTGGAGGCAGCGCGCAAGGTCGCGGCCGGCCTGGCTGGCCATGGGCTGCTGCCGCGCCAGACGGTGGCCCTGATGCTGCCGACCGGGACGGACTACCTGGCCAGCTTCTTCGGCGTGATGCTGGCCGGCGGCATTCCCGTTCCCATCTACCCGCCGGCCCGCATGACGCAGCTGGAAGACCACCTCACGCGCCATGCCCGCATCCTGGCGAACGCGCAAGCCACCTTCATCATCACCGTCGCGCAAGCCAAGCCGCTGGCGCGGATACTGCAGGCGCGCGTGTCCAGCCTGCAAGCCATCCTGCTGCCGGCAGAACTGCGCCAGGCGGCGGCGCCGATCGCATACCGCCCCCAGGCCAACGACATCGCCTTCCTGCAATATACGTCCGGCAGCACGGGCGATCCCAAGGGCGTCATGCTGAGCCACGCCAACCTGCTGGCCAACATCCGCGCCCTGGGCCAGGCTTGCCAGGTTACGCCGCAGGACGTATTCGTATCGTGGCTGCCCCTGTATCACGACATGGGTTTGATCGGCGCCTGGTTCGGCACCTTGTACCATGGCATACCGCTGGTGCTGATGTCGCCGCAGGCTTTCCTGGCCAGGCCGGCCTTATGGCTGCAGACGATCTCGCGCCACCGGGGCACCATCTCGGCGGCGCCCAACTTCGCCTACGAACTGTGCCTGCGCCATGTGGGCGCTGCCGCGTTGCAGGAGCTCGACCTGTCCTCATGGCGGCTCGCGCTCAACGGCGCGGAACCAGTCACTGCCGCCACGGTCGCCGGCTTCACGCGCCATTTTGCCGCGGCCGGACTGGCGCCGCAAACCATGACACCGGTCTATGGCCTGGCCGAATCGTCGGTCGGCCTGGCCTTTCCGCCGCTGGGCCGGGGGCCGCGCATGGAGGCGGTCGGGCGCGAGGAATTTGTCCACGATGGTCTATGTGTGCCGGCAACGGCGCCGGATGGCGACGCGTTCACATTGGTATCGAGCGGCAAGCCTTTGCCGGGCCACCAGATCCGCATCGTCGACGCCACCGGCTGCGAGCTGCCCGAGCGTCATGTGGGGCGGCTGGAATTTCGCGGGCCATCTGCTACGGCCGGCTATTTCCGCAATCCGCAGGCGACAGCCAGGCTGCTGCGCGCTGGCTGGCTCGACTCCGGCGACTATGCCTGCATGATGGAGGGCGAAGTATTCATCACCGGCCGGATCAAGGACCTCATCAAGCGGGGCGGCCGCAACATCTACCCATACGACCTGGAGCAATCCATCGGCGAGGTGCCCGGCATCCGCCGCGGCTGCGTGGCCGTGTTCGCCAGCGCCGACCCGGCGACGGGCAGCGAGCGGCTGGTCGTCATGGCCGAAACGGGCAGCCAGGACCCGGCCGCCCGCGCCGCGCTGCAGGCGGCGCTCAACAAGGTGGCGGTGGACGTGATCGGGATGCCGGCCGATGAGATCGTACTGGCCAGTCCGCATACCGTGCTCAAGACCTCCAGCGGCAAGATCCGCCGCCTTGCCTGCCGCCAGCGCTACGAGGAAGGTACAGGCGCCAGCGCGGCGGCCACCAGCCATCCGATGGCCCAGTTGCAGGCGCAGGCCGTCCGCGCGCGCGTCACGCTGGCCCTGCGCCTGGCCGGTGTGTGGGCCTATGGCGCCTACGCCTGGTGCGTGCTGGCCGGGCTGGCCGGCACGGCCGGCGTGCTGATTGCCCTGCTGCAGCGTCCTGCCCTGGGCCGGCGCATCGCCTGCGCAGCGGCACGTTGCCTGTTCCGGCTGACGGGTCTGCCCATGTCCAGCCAAGGCCTGGACACCCTGCCGCGCCAGCCTCATGTGCTGCTGCTCAATCATGCCAGCTACCTGGATACGCTCCTGCTCTCGGCCTTGTTGCCGCCCGTGCCCGGCTATGTCTTCGCCGCCAAACAGGAATTGCGCCGTTATGGCCCGGTCCGGGCCTTGTTGACGGGCCTGGGCGCCATCTTCGTGGAGCGGGCCGACGTGCGCCGTTCCAGTGCCGACGTCGAAGCCATGTCGGCGGTGCTGGCCCGCGGCGATAACCTGCTGGTCTTTCCGGAGGGGACGCTGGGGCGGGAGCCGGGTTTGCGGGCGTTTCATCTTGGCGCCTTCCTGGCGGCGGCCCGTGCCGATTGTCCGCTGGTGGCGGCCGGCCTGCGCGGCACGCGCGCAGTGTTGCGCGACGGTAGCTGGCTGCCACGGCGCGGCCCGGTCGCGCTGGAAATCGGCCCCCTGTTCCGGTCGACCGGGACGACATGGCGCGACGCCAGCCAACTTGCCACCGCCGCGCGATCGGCCGTGCTTGCCCTGTGCGGCGAATTCGACGCCCAAGCCACCCCATAGACCACCGCCAGCGAGCGCAGCGGACGCCCGCGGTGGATGGCTATTTTTCACTATCCGGCAGCAGCTGAAGCCTAACCGTTTGCCGGGTCAAATCAGGGCGAAATTGTGTGCTTCCATGTCGGCCGCGCGTCTTGTCAAGGGCCGCCATCGGGCGCATTGTCGTGACTGTAAAGGAGCTTCGCCATGACAACCATACAAATTTTTGATCCGGCCCTGTGCTGCAGCAGCGGCGTGTGCGGCGTGGATGTCGCCCAGCCGCTGGTACAGTTTTCGGCCGACGCCGAGTGGGCCAGGCAAAACGGTATCGCACTGGAGCGCTACAACCTGGCCCAGCAACCGATGGCATTCGCCGAGCGCGCCGTCGTCACGCAGTTTCTGGAACGTTCAGGCGCCGAGGCATTGCCGTTGACCCTGGTCGACGGCGCAATCGCCCTGGCAGGCCGCTATCCGCAACGCACCGAACTGGCGCGCTGGGCCGGCATCGCGCCCCAGCCGGCGGAAGGCACGGCGTCCGCCGCCGGCCCCTGCGGCTGCGGCAGCAAGACCTGTTGAGGTGGCTGCCGCGATGACCACTTCTGCCATATCCGCCCCATACCGCTTCCTGGCCGATCCGCCGGCCTTCCTGTTCTTCACCGGCAAAGGCGGTGTCGGCAAGACTTCGCTCGCTTGTGCCCACGCCGTCCTGCTGGCCGGCCAGGGAAAACGGGTGCTACTGGTCAGCACCGATCCCGCCTCCAATGTCGGGCAAGTATTCGGCGTCAGCATCGGCAATCACCTGACAGCCATCGCCGGCGTCCCGGGCCTGAGCGCGCTGGAAATCGATCCCCAGGCCGCGGCCCGCCAGTATCGCGACCGGATAGTGGGGCCGGTACGGGGTGTGTTGCCGGACGCGGTCGTCAAGTCCATCGAGGAGCAACTGTCCGGCGCCTGCACCACCGAGATCGCGGCCTTCGACGAGTTCACCGCCTTGCTGACAGACGGCCAGCTGCTGGCGGACTACGACCACATCATCTTCGACACGGCGCCGACCGGCCACACCATCCGCCTGTTGCAACTGCCGGGCGCCTGGGACCAATTCCTGGCCGAAGGCAAAGGCGACGCCTCCTGCCTCGGCCCGCTCGCCGGGCTGGACAAGCAGCGCGACCGCTACCACGCGGCAGTGGCCGCCCTGGCCGACCCGGCCCGCACCCGGCTGGTGCTGGTAGCCCGCGCCCAGGGCGCCACGTTGCGCGAAGCGGGCCGCACCCATGAGGAACTGGCCGCCATCGGCCTGACGCAGCAATATCTGGTGGTCAACGGCGTATTGCCCGCCCGCGAAGGCGAACACGATGCGCTGGCCGCCGCCGTCGTGCTGCGCGAGCGCCAGGCGCTGCTCGACATGCCAGCCGCGCTGCACGCCCTGCCCCTGGATCTGGTGCCGCTGATGCCGTTCAACCTGGTGGGACTGGACGCCTTGCGCGGCCTGCTCGGCGCGGGCACACCCCCGCCCGCACCGTCCGTCGCCGCCGTGCCGCAGCTGGCCGCCCCGGCCCTGTCCACCCTGGTCGATGCGCTGGCCGCTGACGGCCACGGCCTCATCATGTTGATGGGTAAAGGCGGCGTCGGCAAAACCACCATGGCCGCCGCGGTGGCCGTGGCGCTGGCCAGGCGCGGCTTGCCGGTCCATCTCACCACGTCGGACCCCGCCGCCCATCTGGCCGAAACGCTGGACGGCGCGCTGGAGCACCTGACGGTCAGCCGCATCGATCCGCACGCGGAAACGGAACGCTACCGCCAGCAAGTGCTCGAATTGAAAGGCCGGAATCTCGACGCCGCCGGCCGCGCCCTGCTGGAAGAGGACTTGCGCTCGCCCTGCACGGAAGAAGTGGCCGTATTCCAGGCCTTCTCCCGCGCCATCCGCGAAGCGGGCCGCCAGTTCGTCGTGATGGACACGGCGCCCACCGGGCACACCCTGCTGCTGCTCGACGCCACCGGCGCCTACCACCGCGAGGTGGCGCGCCAGATGGCCGACACCCGCATGCATTTCACCACGCCGATGATGCAGCTGCAGGACCCGGCCCAGACCAAGGTCATCCTCGTTACCCTGGCCGAAACGACGCCCGTGCTGGAAGCGGCCGGGCTGCAGGCAGACCTGCGCCGGGCCGGCATCGAGCCGTGGGCCTGGATCATCAACAACAGCCTGTATGCGGCCGATCCGCGGGCGCCGCTGTTGCGCCGGCGCGCCAGTAACGAACAGGCACACATTGCGGCCGTGGCCGGCGAGCACGCGCAACGGTACGCCGTGGTGCCGTTGCTGGCGCAAGACCCGGTCGGCGTGGACCGCCTTGAACAGCTGACGCGGCCCCCGGCGCCTGTCATCGTTCCTTGCGGCGAGGCACAAGGCTAGTCAACCGGCCCTGTTGGTGGATACAGGCCCGGCCATGCCGGGTGCATGAGGCGGCCGTCAGCCAGCGGCGGCAACGGCGTCCCCCGTTCCCAGGCGGGCCCGCAGGAACTCGATGAAACGCTGGGTCTTGGCTGGCAGCAGGCGCGTTTCCGTGATGGCATACACGGGCGTGGGCAAGCCGTGCCATGCGGGCAGGATGGGACGCAGCTTGCCGCTGGCCAGTTCATCGGCGACGATTTCCTCCGGCATCAGGATAATGCCCATGTCCAACGTGGCCAGGCGCCGTATCATGCCGACGCTGTTGAGCATGAAGCGCCCGCCCACCGGCACCAGCTCGCTTTGCGTGCCGGCCTGCAACGTCCACGCGCGGGCGCGCAGGATGCCCAGGCACTCGTGCTGTTCCAGTTCGGCCGGTTCGCGCGGTTCGCCCCGGCGCGCCAGGTAGCCGGGCGAGGCGTACAGCTTGGGCGTGAGCGCAGCCAGGGGGCGGGCGATCAGCTGCGAATCCTCCAGTTCGCCGATCCGGATCGCCACGTCGAACGGTTCACTGACCAGGTCCACCCGGCGCGGCGTCAGGTCGAAGTCGAAGCTGATGCCGGGATAGTGCTCCGCGAATTCGGCAATCAGGGGCGCCAGATAGGAAACGGCGAAATCGACCGGCAGCGAGGCCCGCAGCACGCCGCTCGGTTGCGCCAGCATGTCGCCCAGCTGTTCATGGGCCAGCCTGGCCTCATCGACGATGCGCTTGCAGCGCTCGAAGTAGACCTGGCCCGCTTCCGTCAGCTCGATCTTGCGCGTGGTACGGTGCAGCAGGCGCAGGCCGATCGCCCGTTCCAGCGCGCCGACCCGCCGCGACACCGTCGAATTCGGTATCCCCATTGCCTCCCCCGCGCTGCGGAAGCCCTTGGCCTTGACCACTTCCACGAACAAAGCCATGTCGTTCAATAATTCCATCTTGATTGCGCCACTTATGAATCAATGCGATCCAGATTAGCATATTTATCCCAACAGGGAAGCAGGCCATAATCTGCTCCACCTACTCTCTTCAAGGATTCCATCATGCGCAAACTGTTCGATTCCGTCCCGCTCGGGCGCTACACCCTGCAAAACCGCCTCGTCATGGCACCGATGACGCGCAGCCGCGCCCAGTTCGACGGCACGCCGGGACTGCTGGCGGCCGAATACTACGGGCAGCGGGCCGGCGCCGGATTGATCGTGACGGAAGGCACCCAGCCATCGGACGACGGCCAGGGCTACCTGAGCACGCCCGGCATTTATACCGATGCCCACGTGGCCGGCTGGAAACTGGCGGCCGATGCCGTCCATGCACGGGGCGGCCACCTGTTCATCCAGCTCATGCATGCCGGCCGCATGTCCCACCCCGACAACACGCCGCACCACCGCCAGGGCGTGGCGCCGTCGGCCATCGCGCCCGGTACGGGCATGTTCACTGTCACGGGCATGCAGGATATTCCCGTGCCGCGCATGCTGACGACGGCGGAAGTAGGCCAGACCGTGGCCGACTTCCGCCACGCGGCGCGGCGCGCCATCGAGGCCGGTGCGGACGGCGTGGAAATTCATGGCGCGAACGCGTATCTGATCCAGCAGTTCTTCGCGCCCAGCGCCAACAGCCGCACCGACCAGTACGGCGGCAGCATCGCCAACCGCGCCCGCTTCGCCATCGAGGTGGCCGCCGCGGTGGCCGCGGAGATCGGTCCGGAACGCACGGCGCTGCGCCTGTCGCCGGGCACCACCATGTGGGGCATAGACGAAGGCGCCGAGGGGCCGGCGCTGTACCGTTACCTGGTGGGCGAACTCGACAAGCTGGGTTTGGCTTACCTGCACATCATGCACCAGGGCGATGAGGCGCTGCTGGCCGATATCCGCCGGTTATGGAAAGGCACGCTGATCCTGAACCGGCCGGGCCGCCCCCGCGAGCAGGTCGGCGCCGACGTGGACAGCGGACTGGCCGATCTGGAATCCTACGGCCAGATGATGCTGGCCAATCCGGACCTGGTCGAACGGCTGAAGGCCAACGCCCCCCTGAACGAGGCCGACCGTAACGCCTATTTCGGCGGCACGGCCCAGGGTTACACCGACTACCCGGCCCTGGACACGACCCAGGCCGCCTGACCCCTTCCTTCGCGCCGCCCTGCTCCAGGGCGGCACAGAACTGGCTGCCCGGCCGCACCCAGGCGCACCCGGGCCGCCGGTTCGTCACGTTCCACCAGTCCCATCTCCGCAAACGCCGTCAGTTCGCGCACCAGCGCGCCTTGGGTCGCCCAGCCTGCTTGTCTTGCATGTGTGCCTTGGGTATTCTTTTAATCGGACCGAGGGTGATACTTTCGCGCAAACTGCACTAGAATTGTTCCAAATGGAAAACTCTATTCCCGATCCGGTCGCCAGTTTTACCGATTTGCTGCTCGACGCCGTGTGCATGGTGGACGCCGGCGGGCGCTTCGTGTTTGCCAGCGCCGCCTGCGAACGCATCTTCGGCTACACGCCGCAAGAGATGATAGGCCGCGTCATGATCGACATGGTGGCGCCGGAAGACCGGGTACGCACGCTGGCCGCCGCCCGCGACATCATGGGCGGCCAGCCCAATCTGCGTTTCGAGAACCGCTACGTGCGCAAGGATGGCAGCCTGGTGCACCTCATGTGGTCGGCGCGCTGGTCCGAGGCCCACCAGTTGCGGGTGGCGATCGCCCGCGACATCACGGCCAGCAAGCAGGCCGAGGCGATGCAGGCGACCCTGTATGCCATCTCCGAGGCCGCCCACGCGACCGAGGACTTGCCCCAGCTGTTCCAGCACATCCACCACATCATCGGCGGGCTGCTCCCGGTGGCCTGTTTTGCCGTCGCGCTGCGCGACACTTGCGGTGAACAGCTGCGTTTTGCCTATCATGCGGACCAGGCCGGGCCGCAACCGCAGACCTTGCTGGCCCGCGTCCTGGGCGAAGAGGTGCTGCGCCTGGGCCGGCCGCTGCTGGTCGATCCGGCCACCCTGGGCGGCATGCCGGAAGCGTTGCAGGCCGCCGCCGGCCTGGCCCCCGTCTCATGGCTGGGCATGCCGCTGGCCACATCGCAAGGCGACATCGGGGTCCTGCTGCTGCAGGGGCCCGGCGAGCGCGCCTATACGGATGCCGACCGCGATCTGCTGCTGTTCGTGTCGGCCCAGGTCGCGACCGCCATCCAGCGCAAGCAGATGCATACCCGGCTGCGCTTCATGGCCCAGCACGACGAACTGACGCGCCTGCCTAACCGGCGCCTGTTCCACGACCGGCTGGAGACGGCATTGACGCGCGCGCAGCGCCAGCAGAGCCGGATGTCGCTGCTGTTCATCGACCTCGACAAATTCAAGCTGGTCAACGACGAATACGGCCATGCCTGCGGCGACCTGCTGCTGCAGGAGGTGGCGTGCCGCATCAAGGACTGTGTGCGCGAAAGCGACACCGTGGCCCGCATCGGCGGCGACGAGTTCGTCGTGATCCTGGAAAACATGGGATTGCCAGGCCACGCCGTGGCGGTCAAGGCGAAAGTGCAGCTGGCGCTGGCCGCACCCTTGCCAATCACGGAACTGGCGGACCTGCGTGTGGAAGCGAGCATCGGCCTGGCCCATTACCCGGAACATGGCACCGACGCCCAGCAATTGCTGCGTTACGCCGACAACGCCATGTACGCCAGCAAGACGCAGCCGGCCCCGGCGTGACGCCGGCCGCGCCCCATGACGGGCCTGTGGCGGGGATGCCGCAAAACGGCCAGGGCCGCATATTTCCGTGTCCCACCGGCAGTGCCCATGCTATATTTTTATGGCCTAGGGCAACACAACCTATGCCTCGCAGCAACGCAACATCCCATTGGCCACCAAGAGGATACGTCATGTCGAAACTGTGCACCCTGCTGTTCGCTGCCCTGCTGTCCGGCGCCGCTCTGGGCGCCGAAGAAACTGTCCCGGCCTGGAAGGGCATCCTCGTCAAATACGGGCTGGAGTGACATGCGCGGCCACCATCCGGCCCGCGCCGCGCCATGAAGCCGCCGGTGCCGGTCATGCTGTTGCTGGCCGCCTGTCTGCTGACGGGGACGGCCGGCGCCGAAACCGTCACCGCCTTTAACAGCTATCTGGTGGCGCCCTATTTCATCGTTGGCGGGCACGGCCTGGCGCGCGTGCTGGTCGATCGGCTCAACAGCAAGGTCGGCCCCCGTTACCAGCTGGCGCTGCGCCACATCCCCCGCATCCGGCTCGACCTGATCGAGCTGAACAAGGGCGTCGGCTTCGACAGCGCGGTGCTGTTCATCAATCCCCGTTTCGTGGGCGACGTGGCCCGCACCCGCTTCCTGTGGTCCAAGCCGCTGTTCGTCGACTGCAATCTCGTGATCTCGCGCAAAGAGGCGCCCATCGACTACCAGGGGCCGGCGTCGCTGCTGGGCTTGCGCTTTGGCGCAGTGCGCGGCTACCGCTACAGCCTGCTCGACGACATGGCGCGCGCCGGCAAACTGGTGCGCGAGGACAGTCAGGATGAAATGAGCGGCCTGAACAAGGTTGCGCGGGGCCGGCTCGACCTGACCATCGTCCCCTACACCATCTACAGCTACGCGGCGGCGGAGCTGGCCCTGTCGCCGGCACTCTATGTTGCGGCGCGGCCACTGCAATGCTTCACGCGCCACATCCTGGTATCGAAGACCCACCCCGCCCTGCTCAAGGCGCTCGACCGGGCCATCGACACGCTGGGCACGGACCCGGACTGGCTGTCCGCGCTGGCACGGTTCCACCTCAGCGTCGAGACCATGGCCCGCTGGACGCCCTACGCCCCCGAACTTGCGCCACCGCCCTGAGCGGCCGGCGCTGGCCCGGCAAGTGTGCAGATTGGCTCGCCAAAACTAGCGATTTATTGCCGAACTGGCATGTTGTTCTGGTCTAATTGGTTCCAACCCCAGGCCGGCGCAAGTACGCTCCGCGCGCGGCGCCCTTGCGCCGGCCCGCCACCGTGAATCTTCCCATCTATCGACAATGCAAAAAACCTACACCGTCATCGCCCTAGCGCTGTGTTTGTTCAGCCGTTCCGCCTTCGCCTTCGAACCCCTGCCGCCGGAAACCATGGATGAAGGCCACACCTTCCGGGTCGAAGTGCTGCAGGTGACCGATATCGAACCCTACCAGGAAGCCTACGCGGGCTTCCTGGCGGCCCTGCAGCAGAACGACGTGGTGGCGGGCAAGAACCTGGTGCTGAACCGGGTCAAGATCGACTTCGACATCGAGAACGGCGGCTTCTGGAGCCGCCTGGGCGTGCTGATGCGCATCCGCCAGGAGGCCGCGCGCATCGTCGCGGCCAAGCCGGATCTGGTGCTGACCATCGGCACGCCGGCCACCAAGTTTGCCCGCGGCATCCTGGCCGACGCCCATATTCCGCTCGTCTTCACGGCCGTCGCCAACCCGGAAGACGTCGGCTGCCTGTCGCTGGAGGACGCCGGTCCCGGCGCCACCGGTTCCACCCTGTACGCGGACATGGGCCATTCGCTCAAGGTAGTGCATGACATCTTTCCCCATGTGAGCCGGGTCGGCATGATCCATACGGACGACGAGAACGGCGTGGCCAACGTGGCGGCGGCCGCCGCCGGTGGCAAGTCGCTGGGCATGAACGTCACGTCGCGCCTGGTGGCCAAGACCGACAGCATCATTCCCTCGCTCAAGGAACTGTACGCGGACGGCAAGGGCGTGCAAATGTACGCCGTGCCGCTCGACACCTATTATGGCTTGCGCCACTACGAGGCGGCCGTGGACCTGGGTAATTTCGGCAACGAACACAAGATTCCCGTGGTGACGCTGGCCATGGTGCGGGTGCCGGGCGCGGCCCTGTACGTGGGCGCCGATTTCGGCCAGGTGGGCAACCTGGCCGGCGTACAGGCCGCCAAGATCCTGAAACGACGGGTCAAGCCCGACGTGCTGCCCATCCTGCGCCAGGCAAACCCCACCGTGCTGCTCGACCCACTGCGCATCGCCAGCCTGGGCGTGACACTGCCACAGGCCGTGCTTGACCACAAAACGGACGGCAAGAACGGCTACTGGCAGATCGACATGCTCAAGTAAGGCGCTTTGCTGGCCTCCCCCTTACTGGCTTTCCTGCACCGTCCGGTCATTCAAGGCCTGGGTCGGCCGGGCATTCATCGGATACAGCTGGCGGAAGGCGGCCAGTTGCTCGGGCGACAGTTCCACCGTCTGTTTCAGCACCTGCCAGTGCACGCCCTCGCTGCAGGGCGGCGTGGTCAGCGACCCCATGTAGGCGTAATAGCCGAGGGTGGCCGGCAGCAAGGCGGCCGGGTTCAGCGCTTCGGGCAACGGCGCCTTGGCGTTGGCCTGCGCCGGCATGGCGGCGAACACCTTGGCCAGCGTCGGGTTGGCGCGGCCTTCCGTGAACAGTACGGCGACCACGGCCAGTTTGCCCTCGTCGTTACGGTGCACCAGGTGGGCGACCAGCGGATAGGACTTGCCGCCTATCTTTTCCTCGCTGGGGGTGTGGAAGTGGAACTGCAATAGCTGGTAGCGCCCCGAGGCCAGCTGGACGCTGCTGCCAGGCGCCAGGTTCACTTGTATCGTATGGCCATTGTTGACCACTTCGGCAGTGCCGGGCGCATAGCTGACCCCCAGCGGCGGCAAGGCCGCCTTGGCCGCGGCCTGGATGTCGATGGGCGACTGTTGCTGCCCCAGCTTGCAGGTGGCGTACTCGGTCTGCAATTCGCCCCATTGGTCGGCGCCGGTGTAACCCGTATAACTCCAGTGCGGCTGGTCCGCGTGCTGGTCCGCGTGCTGGCCCATCCCGGCGCAGCCCGACAGCGCCCAGGCGGCCGACAGGGAAGCGAGAATGACAGACAACTGACGTGTTGGCATGATGGTTTTCTCCTTGATCTGGCTGCCCACCGGATGATGTGCAGCGATGTGCGATGCTATCCTAACAAAACCGCAAAGATAGTTAATCACCAATATACACGCCATGGCTTTCATTCTGCGGTCCGCTTTACGGTAAAATCGGCTCCATCCCGTTCGCCTCGCCCCTCCACCATGAAGCTGCCCGTTGCCGCCGTCGCCATCGTTGCCTTGCTGGCGCCGCTCACGGCATGGACCCAGGCCCCCGGTCCCATCGTCCTGGCCGGCACCTGGGACCAGCATCGCCCGGGCCCCGGCATGCTGCTCACCATGATCTATACCGAGGCGTTCCGCCAGCTCGGCATTCCCCTCGAAATCCGCGTCTTGCCGCCCTTGCGCGCCAGCGCCGAAGCTGTTGCCGGCAAAATCGACGGCGAGGTGGCGCGCGCCTATGGTTACGGGCGCATGCAACCCGGCATGGTCCGTATCGAAGAACCGGTCATGTACGTGACCGCATCGGCCTACGCCCACAAGCCCGGCATACGGCTGCTGGGCTGGGACAGCCTGCGCAGCACCGGTTACCGGGTGGAATACCGCAATGGCTACGCCGTGCTGCGGCAACGGCTGGAAAGCGTGGTGCCGGCCGACAACCTGAGCACCGTCAACAGCGGCGAACAGGGTTTGCGCAAGTTGATGCTGGATCGGACCGACCTGTATGTGGACACGGAAGAATTCGCGCTGCCGCTGCTGCAGTCGGAAGCGTTCCGCGGCAGCGGCATCTACAACGCCGGTGCGCTCGAGCGCGCGCCCACCTACGGCTACCTGAACCGGCGGCACGAGAAGCTGGCGCTGCGCCTGGCCGAAGTGTTGCACAAGATGCGCGCCTCGGGCCAGCTGGACCGCTTGCGCGCCACCGCGTTCGACGGCGCGCGCTGGCCCTGCGGCGCCACGCCCGCCGACTGCGGCCTGCCCATGCCGCACTGAACTGCCGCACCGCCCTGCACCAAGGTTGGGCACGCTCCCTGGCATGCTTCTTGATTGTAAAGGAGTAACTCACCAGCGGAGAGAGCACAACATGGCGACATTCTTCAACGAAATGACCGTAGACGGCCTGGGCCTCGACAGCAGCGCCCACATCCGTGACCACTACCGTGAGTTCTGCGGCTGGCTGCAGCGCCAGCCGGCCGAGGCGATGGAACGCAAGCGGGCCGAGGCGGACCTTACCTTCCGCCGGGTCGGCATCACCTTCGCCGTGTATGGCGACGATGCCGGCACGGAACGCCTGATCCCGTTCGATACCATCCCGCGCATCATTCCGGCCGCCGAATGGGCCCACCTGCAAACGGGACTGGCGCAGCGGGTGCAGGCGCTCAACATGTTCATCCACGATATCTACCACGAGCAGCACATCGTCAAGGCCGGCATCATTCCGCCCGAACAGATCTACCGCAACGCCCAGTACCGGCCCGAGATGCAAGGCATCAAGGTGGCGTCCGACATCTACGCCCACATCGCCGGGGTGGACATCGTGCGGGCCGGCGCCGGCGAATTCTATGTGCTGGAGGATAACCTGCGGGTGCCGTCCGGCGTGTCCTACATGCTGGAAGACCGCAAGATGATGATGCGGCTGTTCCCGGAACTGTTCGCGCGCAACAAGATCGCGCCCGTCGAACACTACCCCGACCTGCTGCTCGATAACCTGCGTTCGGTGGCGCCCATGGGTGTGAACGACCCTACCGTGGTCGTGATGACGCCGGGCATGTACAACTCGGCCTACTTCGAGCACGCCTTCCTGGCCCAGCAGATGGGCGTGGAACTGGTGGAGGGCAAGGACCTGTTCGTCAGCGACAACGCCGTCTACATGCGCACCACCCATGGGCCGAAACGGGTGGACGTGATCTACCGCCGGCTCGACGACGACTTCCTCGACCCGCTGGCCTTCCGCGCCGATTCCTCGCTGGGCGTGCCCGGCCTGCTGTCGGTCTACCGCGCCGGCCGCGTCACGCTGGCCAACGCCATCGGCACCGGGGTGGCCGACGACAAGTCCATCTACCCCTACGTGCCCGACATGATCAAGTTCTACCTGTCCGAAGCGCCCATCCTCAACAACGTGCCCACCTACCAGTGCCGCAAGCCGGCCGACCTGGCCTACACCCTGGCCCACCTGCCGCAACTGGTGGTCAAGGAAGTGCATGGCGCCGGCGGCTACGGCATGCTGGTGGGACCGGCCGCCAGCCGGCAGCAGATCGAGGACTTCCGCCAGCGCTTGCTCGCCCGGCCGGACGGCTACATCGCCCAGCCCACGCTGGCCCTGTCGGCCTGCCCCACCTACGTCGACAGCGGCATCGCGCCGCGCCATATCGACCTGCGCCCTTTCGTGTTGTCGGGCAAGACCATCTCCATGGTGCCGGGCGGGCTGACCCGGGTGGCGCTGCAGGAAGGCTCGCTGGTCGTCAACTCGTCGCAGGGTGGTGGCACCAAGGACACGTGGATACTGGAAAACTGACCGTTTTATCGAGGAGAACATCATGCTGAGCCGCACCGCCGACCATTTGTTCTGGATGGCGCGCTACACCGAGCGCGCCGAAAACACCGCCCGCATGCTCGACGTCAACGTGCAGACGTCCATGCTGCCCCAGTCGGCCGAGCAGGCCCAGCAGGGCTGGCGCGCCGTGCTGGGCATTTCCGAACTGCAAACAGCGTTCGAGCGCAAGCATGCCGCCCTGCAAGCGTCCGACGTGATCGATTTCATGGTGCGCGATCCGGCCAACCCCTCGTCGATCGCGGCCTGCCTGACGGAGGCGCGTGAAAACGCGCGCGCCGTGCGCGGCACGCTGACGACGGAGGTGTGGGAAATCCAGAACCAGACTTGGCTCGACATGCAGCAGCGCCTCAACAGCGGTCTGCTGGAACAGGATCCCAGCCAGTTCTTCGAATGGGTCAAGTTCCGCTCCCACCTGTCGCGCGGGGTCACGCTGGGCACCATGCTGCGCGACGAGGCGGTCCATTTCATCCGCCTCGGCACCTTCCTGGAGCGGGCCGACAACACGGCCCGCATCCTCGACGTCAAATACCACGGCGCCAAGGATGGCGCGGCCGGCGAAGCCCTGTCGCAGCGCGACTTCTACTACTGGGCGGCGCTGCTGCGCTCCGTGTCCGGCTTCGAGATCTACCGCAAGGTGTACCGCGACGTCATCACGCCGGCCCGCATTGCCGAACTGCTGATGCTGCGCGGCGACATGCCCCGTTCGCTGCTGGCCTGCATGGAGGAAGTGGTGCAGAACTTGCGCGCCGTGCGCAATGACGTGTCGGCCGGCACCGAACGTTGCGCGGGACGGCTGCATGCCCAGCTCAAGTTCGGCAATATCGACGATATCCTGGCGGCCGGCCTGCACGACACGCTGACCGCCTTCCTGCAGGAAATCTACCAACTGGGCAACCGCATCAGCCGCGATTTCCTGGTGCCGCTCGCGGCGTGATCCCAAGGACAGGCGATGCAACTTTCCATCCGACACGAAACTCTTTATGGTTATACGGCGCCGCTGGCCTACACCATCCAGCAGCTGCACCTGACGCCGCGCCTGGAACCGCAGCAGCACGTGCTGGCCTGGCAGCTGGCCGCGCCCGGCCAGCTGCACGCCTATGTGGACGCCTACGGCAACCAGTCGCACATGCTGACCATGACGACGCCGCATGATGGCTTGCTGGTGGTGGCCAGCGGCATGGTGGAAACGAGCTGTCCGCCGGGCGGGCGCCTCGGCAACGGCGACAGCCTGTCGCCCCTGATCTACACGGTGCCGACCCGGCTGACGGCGGCCACGCCCGGCATCGTGGAACTGGCCGCCGCCTGCCTGCCCGACGGCACGGCCCAGACCCGGCACCTGATGCAGCTGGCCGAGCACATCTTTGGTGCAGTGCGGTATCAGAGCGGTGCGACGGCCGTCACCAGCCCGGCCAGCGAGGCGCTGGCCCTGGGCCAGGGCGTATGCCAGGACCATGCCCACCTGTTCCTCGCCTGCTGCCATGCGCACGGCATCCCGGCCCGTTATGTGTCGGGCTACATCGATCCGGAGCACAGCGGCCACGCGGCCAGCCATGCCTGGGTGGACGCCTGGGCCGAGGACCGCGGCTACAGCGGCTGGGTCAGCATCGACGTGACCCACGCCCGCCTGATGACGGACGCCTATTGCCGCCTGGCCGTGGGCCGCGACTATGAGGGCGCCGCCCCCATCCGCGGCGTGCGGCGCGGCGGCGGCGCCGAGTCGCTGTCGGTCCAGGTGCAGATCATTCCCCAGTAAGCAACCCTATTGAACAATCCCCAAACGGACAGGCAACGATGACTTATTGTGTAGCGATGCGGCTGGACGCCGGTCTGGTCTTCTTATCCGATAGCCGCACCAATGCCGGTGTGGACCAGGTCGGCACTTTCCGCAAGATGAGTGTGTTCGAACTGCCCGGCGAGCGCACCATGGTGATGATGACTGCCGGCAACCTTTCGATATCCCAATCGATCCGGCAACTGGTGGCCGAACCGCCGGCCGGCGAACCGGGCATCTGGGACGCGCCCAATATGTACGAGGCGGCCCGTATCCTGGGGGCGGCCGTGCGCACGGTCCACGCGCGCGAAGCGCAGGCGCTGGCCGGGTTCGGCATCGAGTTCAACGTCAGCATCATCTTTGGCGGCCAGATCGGGGCCGAGCGTTGCCGGCTGTTCCAGATCTATTCGGCCGGCAATTTCATCGAGTCCCATGACGAGAACACTTATTTCCAGATCGGCGAGGCCAAGTACGGCAAGCCCATCATCGACCGCGTCGTCACGCCGGCCACCGAACTGGACGAGGCCGCCAAATGCGCCCTCATCTCCATGGATTCGACGCTGCGCTCCAACGTCTCGGTGGGCTTGCCGCTGGACCTGCTGGTGTACGAGCACGGCAGCCTGGCCGTGACCCGCTTTGCCGTCATCGACGAGCGCAACCAGTATTTCCAGATGATACGCAATACCTGGGGCCGGCAACTGAAGAGCGTGTTCGAGGGACTGGACGACCCCGTCTGGGACGCGGCGGCGGAGGCCACGGCCAATGTGCTGTCCACGGCCGGCGCCGGTGCCCGTCCGGTCCGGATGGCGCCGCCCCGCGGCAGCGCATCCCCCGCCGCGGGATTGCCGCTGCAAACGCTGGCCCAGCAGTTCGGCGACGGCCAACAATGAGAACCAGCCCGGCATGGGATGATATCAATCTGACACCAAGGCGCCAGAGAGAGTATGATAGACATTGCTAAGTTTCCCTGCTTTGGAGTGTCGCATGTCAGCCCCAGTACTACCCGGATCGGCCGAAACCGTCTTTTCCGTCGATACTTTGCTCAAATATATGGGCGATGACGACAACGCCCGCGCCATCGTGGCCAAGATCGTGCGCGATGCCTGCGCGCCCGCCATGACGCCGCTGACGCAGGCGGGCCTGGCCATCGCCGAGCACCGCTTGGCCGATGCGGGCCGCATCTTCCACAGCCTGCGCGGTTCGATCGGCACGCTGGGCGCCAAGCGGCTGGTGACGGCGTCGATGGCGCTGGAAGTGGCGCTGTCCGAACAGCGTCAGGCCGACCTGCCCTCCCTGTTCGCTGCCGTCGAACATGAATACCGGCAGGTATTGGAACAAGCCCAGGCCTGGCTGAGCACCGATGGTGGCGGAAATCCGGCGCCGGCCTGAGCGAAAAGGATCCAGCCTATGTGCGGGCGCGGGCCATTGCAGGGGCCGCGGCCGGCAACGGCTCGCCGCCCCGCCAGCCCGGAGGCATCATTTGCTGCGTTGCGAAAATGCCGCACCTCGCTCCATGCAAACAACGCCTTAACAGATAGTTACACTTGTTACAGCGAAGTGGTGGCCACGCTGGGGTGCGGCTTACCGTTCATGCTACCATGCTTAGAATGCATGGTCATCATGGGCCTGCAGGTAACAATCCAGCGCCCTACTCCATTTGAAATATTGCGGATAAGTCAATTAGTTTCCGATAGGGTATAATTGTGCACTGCATCGTTAACACTATTCAGCAATGTGCTCGTGGCAGTACATGCTTCGGTCAAAGGTACTAATACATGGATTTATTCAACAAGTCGGGATTGCTGGTTGCGTCGGTACTGGTTTTGGTAGGCGTGTTGATTGCCTGCCAGGCACAGGAAGATGCCGTGCCATCATCGACCGTGGTTGAACAAGCGGTGCGCGCGATGGACGCACGCACCGACAGTGCCGCTACCCGCCGTCTGGAAGAGTGGGCGGCGCAAGGTTCGCCTGTGGCCCAGCGCGAACTGGCCCTGCGCTATCTGTCCAACCCCGCCAAACATGGCGAAGCGATACACCTGCTCGAACAGGCGGCCCGCGCCGGCGATATGCGGGCCGTGCATGGCCTCGACAACGCTTTCCGGGATGGCAACACCCTGACCGGCGCCGCCCGCATCGGCGACCTGGGCAGCATACGTCTGCTCAAGGAAGCGGCCAACGACAAGTACGTGCTGCACTGAATCGGCCAGCGGGCGCCATCGTCGCCCGCCCTCCCCTGCACCATCCCCGCCGTCGCTGCGATCATCTATACTCCTGCCAGGCATGACAGCTGAACTGGAGTGTGGCATATGGATCGCTTGCGAGCCCTGGAAGTATTTGTCGAAGTGGTCAGGCGCGAAGGCTTTGCCCGCGCCGCCCAGGCGCTGGCCACGTCGCCGGCCAACGTCACGCGCTACATCGGCGAACTCGAGGCGCACCTGCATACCCGGCTGCTCAACCGCAGTTCCCGCAAGCTCTCGCTCACGGCCAGCGGCGAGGCCCTGTATGAGCGGGCCCGCTCCATCCTCGATGACGTGGCCGAGGCCGAAGCGATCGTCTCGTCGGCCGTGCTGCAACCGCACGGCGTGCTGCGTATTAACGCGCCGCTGAGCTTCGGCGTGCTGCACCTGGCGCCCGTGTGGGCCGGTTTCAGCCGGCAATATCCGGACGTGCAGCTCGACGTGGACCTGAACGACCGCGTGGTCGACATCGTCGAGGAAGGCTATGACATGGCGGTCCGCATTTCGCGCAGCGGCCCGACCAGCCATGTGGCGCGCAAACTGGCCACCTCGCACAACGTGCTGTGCGCCGCGCCCGCCTACCTGCGCCAGCATGGCATGCCGCAGCTGCCGGCCGACCTGGCGCAGCACCGCTGCATCGGCTACAGCAACGGTCCCTCGGCCGACGAATGGCAGCTGCTCGACCCGGACGGCAAGGCGCTGACGGTCAAGGTGCGCTGCGCGATGCGCACCAATAACGGCGATACGGCCCGCGCCGCCGCGCTGGGCGGCATGGGCATCATCTGGCAGCCGACCTTCCTGGTGGGCGCCGACCTGCGCGCCGGGCGGCTGCTGCCCGTCATGCCCGACTACCGCCTGCCCGCCATCGACGTGCAGGCCGTCTACCCCAGCCGGCGCCACCTGAGCGCCAAGGTGCGCGTCATGATCGATTTCCTGGTCGCCCATTTCCACGGCACGCCGCCCTGGGACCGGCCGGACGCCGGCGCTTAGGCGCGCGGCCGGCCTTGGCCGTCGCCTGGCATTCCAGCCAGCACTAAACGGTCGGGCATAAGGCCATTAGAGTCAATCGCCGTCCAGAATATCCCCGCGTACGATTGACCGGCATCATGCCCGTAGCGTGCCCGCCATCCGATACTGGAACTCGCCGGGGCCCACCGCTCCGGGTGGACGGGAGGAATGGCGCAATGAACGATGACGAACTCCAGGCCGGCGCGCCCGATGGCCAGGCCCGGTATCTGGCCAGCCTGCGTGCTTTTACCCGGAAACACCGGGCCGGTCACTGGTCCGGGACCTTCGCCCAGTTCATGGAACGCATCCTGCCGGCCAGCCCCGCCCAGCTGGCCCGCAGCGCCCACCAGTACGTATGGGACATGCTGCGCTGGACGGGCCAGGAAGACGCCGAAGGCCGCCTGCACTGCAGCCTGTTCGCCGACGAGCTGTTCGGCATCGACGAGGCGATCGGGCGCGTGGCCGACTATTTCAAGGCGGCCGCGGCGGGCTCGGAAGTGGGCCGGCGCCTGCTGTTGCTGCTGGGCCCGCCCTCGGGCGGCAAGTCCACCCTCGTGATCCGCCTCAAGCGGGGCCTGGAGGAATACAGCAGCACCGAGGCCGGGGCCCTGTACGCCATCGCCGGCTGCCCCGTGCACGAGTCGCCGCTGCACCTGGTGCCCCATACCTTGCGGGCCGGCCTGCGCGACAGCTATGGCATCGACGTGACGGGCGAACTGTGCCCCCACTGCCGCAGCCGCCTGGAGACGGAGCATGGCGGCGATTTCCTGCGCATGCCCGTCGAACGCATCTTCATCACCGAGGCCGGGCGTTGCGCCGTGGGCACCTACGCGCCGCATGACCCCAGCACGGCCGACCTGGCCGACCTGGTGGGCTCGGTCGACCTGGCCAAGGTGGCCGCGTATGGCGACGAGGGCGACCCGCGCGCCTGGTCCTGGTCGGGCGCAGTCTACGCGGCCAGCCGGGGCATGCTGGAAATGATAGAGATCCTCAAGGTCAAGCGGGAATTCCTGTACCTGCTGCTCACGCTGACGCAGGAACGCAACGTGAAGGTGGCCCGCTTCCCCCTGATCTACCTGGACGAGGTCATCCTGGCCCACACCAACCTGGCCGAATTCCGCAAGTTCCTGCAGGAGAGCGAGAACGAGGCACTGCTGGACCGCATGGTCATCGTGCAAGTGCCCTACACGCTCAGCTACCGGGAGGAAGCCCGCATCTACCACAAGCTGATCCTGACGGCGGCGCCGGCCTTCCGCGGCGTCCACCTCGACCCGCACGTGCTGCATGCGGCGGCCGTGTTCGCCATCCTGACCCGGCTGCAGGAAGGCGACGACAAGGAAACGGAACTGGTGCGCAAGGTGCGCCTGCACGCGGGCGAAGAAGTGGAAGGGGTCAACGTGGCCGAGGCGGCCCGGGTGCGGGCCCGCGACAAGGCGCCCGACGAGGGCCTGGCCGGGGTCTCGCCCCGCTTCGTCATCAACGCCCTGTCGCACGCCATCATCCAGTCCAGCCGCCACAGCCTGTCGACCATGGACCTGCTGCTGGCGCTCAAGGACGGCATCGAGAGCGACGCCCGCATCGAACCGCGCCGCAAGCGCAAATGGGTCGACTTCCTGGTGCTGACCCGCAAGGAGTTCTATAACCGTTGGGTCAAGGAAGACGTGCACAAGGCCCTGTTCGTGTCGTTCGAGCAGGAAGCGGAGGACATGCTGGGCAAGTACCTGGACGAAGTGGAAGCCATGCTCGACAACCGCCAGATCAAGGACCCCATCACCAGCGAGGAGCGGCGCCCGGACGAGCGTTTTTTGCGGGCCGTGGAAGAGAAGATCCACATCTCCGACTCAGGCAAGCAATCGTTCCGGCAGGAAGTGGTGCGCAAGGCCATGGGCGCCTACAAACGGGGGGAGCGCTTCGGGCTGGCCAGCCATGTACTGTTGCGTGACGCCGTGCAGCAATTCCTGTTCGAGCAGCGGCGCGACGTGCTGCGCCTGGTCAGTTCGGCCACGCGGCCCGACGAGGAGGTGCGCACCAAGATTTCGGCGGTGGAAAAACGTATGGTCGATGAATACGGCTACGACAGCCACAGCGCCCGCGAAGCGTTGAACTACGTGACGACGCTGCTGGCACAGGAATGATGGGGCGGGCAATATGGAGCAGACCGGTATGCCGCACTGGTATCAGCTGTTCTCGCGCGGCGGGCGCGACTGGCTGCGCCACAACGAGAAGATACGCGATGCCGTCAAGGGCCACCTGCCCGAGCTGATCGCGGGCCCCGACTTCATCACGGGGCCGCAGCAACGCACCGTGCAAGTGCCGGTGCAGCTGTTGCAGCACGCGCGTTTCCGGCTGGCCGACGGCCGCAGCCAGTCCGGTGTAGGCCAGGGCCAGGGCCAGCCCGGTGAACTGCTGCGCCCCGCCCGCACCGAAGGCGAAGACCCCGCCGAGGCTGGCGGCAGCGGCGAAGGCGCCGTCAGCGTGCTGCTCGAGTTTCCCATCGACGACATCGTCGACTGGCTGTGGGAGGAATTGCGCCTGCCCGACCTGCAGCCGCGCCGCGCCGCCTTGCTGGACGACGCGCAGCTGGTGCGCGAAGGCTGGGACCGGCGTGGAGCGCGCTCACGGCTGGACCGGCGCCGCACCGTCAAGGAAGCCGTCAAGCGGCGCGCCGTGCAGGCCGGCGGCGCTCCGTTCACGAACGACGACCTGCGGTTCCGCCAGCTGGCCCTGCGTTCCCAGCCCGCCAGCGCGGCGGCCGTGTTCTTCGTGCTCGACGTGTCGGCCAGCATGACGCCGGCCGAACGCCAGCTGGCCAAGACGTTTTTCTTCTTCGCCCTGCAAGGCATACGGCGCCGCTACCGGCGGGTCGACACCCGCTTCATCGCCCACACCACGCGGGCGTGGGAATTCGCGGAGCAGGACTTCTTCCAGGTCAGCGGCACAGGCGGCACGATCGCCTCGGCCGCGTTCAGGCTGGCGCTGGGCCTGCTGGACGAGCATTACGCGGCCAGCAGCCACAATTGCTACCTGTTCTATGCGTCGGACGGCGAGAACTTCAGCGAAGACCGGGGCCAGGCCAGCATGGCCCTGGGCCAGCTGTGCGCCCGGCTCAACTACCTGGGCTATGTGGAGACGCTGCCAGGCATGCCGCGCGCCGTCGACACGGAAATGGCGCGTCTGTGCGCGGAGCAGGCGCGCCAGGGCAAGCCCATCGGCACCAGCCGGCTGGCCGCCGGCGAAGATGTCTGGCAAGCCATCCGCACCTTCTTCACCCAGCAGGCCCGCGCCGGGGCGCCATCATGAGCGGCGATCGCCTGGCCGGCTGGCAAGCCCGGTTCGAGCAGCTGGCGCGCGACCAGGGCCTGGAATTCCACCCCGTCGAATTCGCCCTCGTGCCGGCCAGCTTCATGCTCGAGATCGCCGTCTACGGACTGCCTGTGCGCATGCCGCACTGGTCGTTCGGCGTACGCTACATCCACCAGCTGCTGCGCCAGCATATGGGCCATTCCCACGTGTTCGAAGTCATGTTCCCAGGCAATCCCTGCCGCGCCTATCTGCTCGACAGCAACAGCGCGGCCGAAAACGCCCTCGTCACGGCCCATGTGATCGGGCATGCCGATTTTGCCCGGCGCAATGCCCTGTTCCGCCACTTCATGGACATGGCCGGCGGCCACATCCTGGAGCAGAGCGCGGCCCGGGCCCACCGTGTGGCGGCGGCCCTGGCCCAGCACGGCCAGCAGCGGGTCGAAGCCGTGCTGGACGCGGCACTGGCGCTGGAGGCCCATATCGACGTCAACGCGCCCCTGCACCGGTCCGATTATGGCCCGCCGGCACCGGGGCCGTCCGCGACGCTGCCTGTCGACCCGTTCCTGCGCCGCTTCCGCGCGCTCGTCGGCGACACGGCGCCAGCGGCCACCACCGCGTCCCGGGCGCCGTTGCCACCCTGCCCCGAACACGACCTGTTGTGGTTCATCGCCCGTTACGGGCCCGAGCTGCAGGACTGGGAACGCGACATCTTTCTGGCCGTGCGTGAAGAGGCTTGCTATTTCTACCCCGTCCATGCCTGTCAGATCATGAACGAAGGCTGGGCTTCCTACTGGCACGCCCGGCTGCTGCGCGAGGCGGAGTTCCTGCCGCCGGACTGCTACCTGCAAGCCATCAAGTCGCATTCCGACGTGGTGCGGCCCTATGCGGGCGAACGCCAGCTGGCGCTGTCCGTCAATCCCTACCACCTGGGCTTTTCCATGTGGGGGCGCATCATCGAACGCGAGGGCCTGGAGACGGCGCGCCGCATCTGCGCCGACGAGGATGACACCGGCTTCATCCGCAATCACCTGGACCGCCAGCTGGCCGAGGAGCTGGACCTGTTCGTCTACGAAACGCGCCAGGACGGGGAAACCCGCATCGCCCAGCGCGACCTCGATGCCGTCCGGGAAGCCATACTCGGTCCCAAATACAATTACGGCGCGCCCTGCATCGCCGTTACCCGCCTGCACGACGACGGCAGCCTCGAGCTGACCCACGACCACCGGCGCGACAGCCGCGGACTGGACTTGCAACAGGCCGAGCGGGTGATGGAATACGTGGCCCGCATCTGGCGCCGTCCCGTCGTGCTGCACACAGTCGACTTTCGCGGGGTGCCGCGCGCCATCACGGGCAAGGCGGTGGCGGCCTGACGCCTGACGCCGCACGCACGAGCTGTGCTGCCAGGCGCGCTATACCGCCGATCCAGGCTTAGCCTGCCGCAGATACCAGCGCAGCGCCAGCCGCAAACCGCGCCGCAGGTCGTGCGTCGGGGCGTAGCCCAGCAGGCGGCCCGCCTTGCCGATGTCGGCATGCGAGTGGCGCACGTCGCCGGCCCGGAATGGCCCATACTGGGGCGCCAGCGGTCGCAGGTCTGGCCGGCGCTCGCCGAGCAGCTCGTACAACAGCCGGTGCAGTTCGTTCAGGCTGGTACGCGCATTGCCGGCCACGTTATACACCTGGTTGACAGCCTCAGGCTGCTCGGCCAAGGCGGCCAGCAGGTTGGCCTGCACCACGTTGCCCACGTAGCAGAAGTCGCGGCTCGTTTCGCCATCGCCGTTAATGTGGGCGCACCGGCCGGCCAGCATGGCCGTTATCCACTGCGGTATCACGGCCGCGTAGGCGCCACCGGGATCCTGGCGCGGACCGTAGACGTTGAAATACCGCAGGCCCACCGTTTCCACCCCATAGCAGCGGGCGAACACGCCGGCATACAGCTCGTTGACATGCTTGCTCACCGCATAGGGCGACAGCGGGTTGCCGATCGTGTGTTCCACTTTGGGCAAGGCGTCATGGTCGCCATAGGTGGCGCTCGAGGCCGCATAAACGAAGCGGCGCACGCGGGCGTCGCGGGCGGCCGTCAGCACATTGAGGAAGCCGCCCACGTTGATGTCGTTGCACAGCTGCGGCTGTTCGATGGAACGCTGGACCGAGCCCGATGCCGCCTGGTGCAGCACAAAGTCCGCGTCGGCGCAGGCGCGGCGGCACATGTCGCCGTCGCGGATGTCGGCCTGCAGGAACTGGAAGCGCTGCCAGGCACTCAGGCCGACGGCCTCACGCACCTGGTCCAGGTTGTGGGCGTAGCCGGTCAGGAAATTATCCATGCCCGTCACATGCTGTCCCAGTTCCAGCAGCGCTTCCAGCAGGTGCGAGCCGATGAAGCCGGCCACGCCGGTAATGAGCCAGTGGTAGCGGTGCGACTCCAGCCGTTCGCGGGCTTGCTGATAGGCAGACTCAGGCAGGGAGCCGTCGCCGTCAGGATTCACAGTCTCCATACGTTCAGGCCGCTGTCGCGCAGGCTGCGCTGGTCGAAATGCGCTTTGATGTCGATGAAGCAGCCGGCCGCGCTGACCTTGTCCTGGTAGTGGGCCAGCGGCCGCGCCAGCAGTTCCCGGTGCGATACGGCGCTGATCAGGGCGTCCGCCCGCGGCAGCTGGTCCCAGCTCTCCAGCCGCAGGCCATATTCGCGCCAGGCTTCCTCCGGGTCGGCCACGGGATCGTGCACATGCACTTGCAGGCCGTACGATTCCAGTTCCCGTATCAAGTCCACCACCTTGGAGTTGCGCAAGTCCGGGCAATTTTCCTTGAACGTCAGGCCCAGCACGTTGACGCTCGATCCCTTGAGCTTGTAGCCGGCCCGCACCATTTCCTTGACGGCTTTTTCAGCCACGAATTTGGCCATGCCGTCGTTGATGCGCCGCCCGGCCAGGATCACCTGCGGATGGTAGCCCAGCATTTCAGCCTTATGGGTCAGGTAATAAGGGTCGACCCCGATGCAATGCCCGCCCACCAGGCCGGGCCGGAACGGCAGGAAGTTCCACTTGGTGCCGGCCGCCTGCAGCACTTCCTGGGTGTCTATCCCCACCCGGTCGAAAATGATGGCCAGTTCATTCATCAGCGCGATGTTGAGGTCGCGCTGGGTGTTCTCGATCACCTTGGCCGCTTCCGCCACCTTGATGCTCGAGGCCCGGTGCACGCCGGCGGCCACCACCAGTTCGTACAGGGATGCCACGCGCGCTAGCGTGGCGTCGTCGTCGCCGGCCACCACTTTGCGGATCGAGGCCAGCGTGTGTTCCTTGTCGCCCGGATTGATGCGCTCGGGCGAAAAGCCGACATGGAAATCGTGTCGCCAGCGCATGCCCGAGCAGCGTTCGAGGATGGGGATGCAGATCTCCTCGGTCGCCCCCGGGTAGACGGTGGACTCGTAGACCACGATGGCGCCCGCCTTCATGTGCCGGCCCACGCTCTCGCTGGCACCGACCAGCGCACTGAAATCGGGACTGTGGGCACTGTCGACGGGTGTGGGCACGGCCACCACGATGAAATCGGCGCTGGCCAGTTCGGCCGGGTCGCAGCCCATGCTGAGCCACTTGGCCGCCGCGAACTGTTCGGCCGACACTTCGCCGGCCGGATCGACGCCGCTGCGGTAGCGTGCCACCTTGCGCTCGGACAGATCCAGGCCGATGGTGCGCCGCTGCGCGCCGAACGACACGGCCAGCGACAACCCCACGTATCCCAGCCCCACTACAGCGACCACGTCCATGGATATCCTCCACTTGTCTGCCCGCCCGGCCTGGCGAAATGCCGCCCTTGCAGGCGGCCGGCCGCGATGTTCCCGATTGTACGGACGTGATGGTGCAGCCTGTTGAGACAGCACAAGCCGCGCGTCGCGCGCCGGCAATACGCGTCCGTTTGCGCCCCCGCAAGGAGGGACGGGGCCAAACTGCCTACCCTAGTGAGGTGCCGCGCGCTACCCAAACCCGCTTCATCTGCCCAGAGGAAATTGCCATGTTCAGTATTCCGGCCAGCCGCATCGGGACGGCCCGCCTGCTGCTGGCGGCCGCGCTGCTGCTGCTGGGCGGCCTCGCCGGCTGCGGCCGGCTGAAGGACGATGCGGCCCTGCTGGCCGACGCACGCAGCTACCAGGTCCGGGGCGAACCGAAGTCGGCCATCATCCAGGTCAAGAATGTGTTGCAACGTACACCCGGCAATGGCCAGGCGCGGCTTCTGCTGGGCCAGCTCTATCTGGAAGTGGGCGATGCCGTGTCGGCGGAAAAGGAATTGCAGCGCGCCGATGCACTGAAGATGCCGGCCGCCGACGTCCTGCCCGCGCTCGGCACAGCCATGGTGCTCCAGGGCCACTATGAACAGGCCCTGGCCCGCCTCCCGGACGAACCGGCCCAGCCGCGCTGGCAGGCGGTACGGGGCGACGCCCTGCTGGGTCTGCAGCGCATCGAGGCGGCACGCACGGTGTTCGAACAGATACTGCGGCGCCAGCCCGCCAGCGCCGGTGCACTGCTGGGTCTGGCCAGGATCGCGCAGTTCGAACACCATCCCGACGCGGCGCTGTCCTTGGCCGACCGGGCCATTGCCGCCGCCCCGGCCGAACCGGCGGCCTACCGCCTGCGCGGCGAGCTGTTGCGGATGCAAGGGCAGTTCGAGCCCGCATTGGCGGCCTTGCGCAAGGCCGCCGCGCTGCGCCCGCAACTGCTCCAGTCCCGGGTCGACATCGTTGCCCTCTATCTCCAGGCCGGCAAGCTGGCCCAGGCCAGGGCAGAACTGGCGACGGTGCGCAAGATGGCGCCCAACAGTCCCCAGCTGGCTTACCAGCAAGCGTTGATGGACTTCCAGGAGCGCAAGCTGGCCTCGGCCCAGGAACAGCTGCAGCTCGTGTTGCGCGCCGCCCCGGACCACATGCCCAGCATCCTGCTCATGGGGGCCGTCGAGCTGGCCAGGGGCGCCCTGCCCCAATCCGAGCAACACTTGCGCCGCTTTCTCGACGCCCATCCCGGCCACCACTATGCGACCCGGTTGCTGGCCGGCATCGCTGTGCGCAACGGCAACCCCGACGAAGCGCTGCGCCTGCTCGCTCCCATGCTGGAACCGCCACAGGAGGATGCCGAAGCGCTGGCCCTGGCCGGCGCAGCCTATATGAAGCTGCGCCTTTATGCCAAGGCCAGCGCCGTGTACGCGCGCGCCATTGCCCTGGCGCCGCGCGCGGCCACCCTGCATTCGGCGCTGGGGCTGAGCCGCATGGCCATGGGCGAAACGGAGCAGGCCCTGGCCGAGCTGGAACAGGCGGCCGCCCTGGAAACGTCCACCCCGCGGGCCGGCTTGCTGTTGGTGCTGGCCCAGCTGCGCAACAAGGAAAACGGCAAGGCCCTGCGCACCATTACCCAGATGGAAAAGAACCAGGGCAGTAGCGCTCTCATCTACAACTTGAAGGGCGGCGTCCTGCTGGCCAACCAGGACATGGCGGGCGCCCGGGCCGCCTTCCAGCGCGCCCTGGCGCTGGACCCGCGCAGCCAGGCGGCGCTCGACAACCTGACCCAGCTCGACCTGTATGAACATCATCCCGAACAGGCCCGTCTGCGGCTGGAGACGGCGCTGCAAGGCGACCGCAAGAATGTGCAACTGTTGACCGCCCTGGGCCAACTCGCCCTGGTGCAGGGGCAAACCGCAGCGGCCCGCGACTGGCTGGCGCGGGCCGCCGCCGCCGCGCCCGATGCGCCGCAACCGGCCATCGTGCTGGCCCGCTTCGACCTGCAACACGGCAACGCGCAACGAGGGCTGCTGCTGGCCCAGAAACTGCAAGCCACCTATCCGGAGCGGCCCGACATACTGGCGCTGCTGGCCGACGCCCAGGCCGGTACGGGCAACGTGGAGGGTGCGCTCGACAGCCTGAACAAGCTGGCCCTGCTGCAGCCAGGGTCTGCGCCCGTTCAGTTGCGCGTCGCCGCCACCGAACTGGCCCTCAAGCAAACGGAAGCGGCCATGCGCAGCCTGGAGCGCGCCCTCGCGCTGCAGCCCGACTATCCCGACGCCCAGGCCGCGCTGGCCGGGCTGCACATGCGCCGCAGCGAATACGATGCGGCGCTGCGCCTGATCCACGTCATGCAGCAGCAGCACGCCGATAGCCCCCTGCCCTACAAGCTCGAAGGCGACGTCATGATGCTGCAGCGGCAGGGAACCGCCGCCCTGCGCGCCTACCAGCACGGCTACCAGCTGCAAGCGTCGGGGCCCCTGGTGATGGCCATGCATGACGCCCTGCGCCTGGCCGGCCAGGCGGGCGACGCCAAGGCACGCCTGACGCGCTGGCTGCAGGAACATCCCACCGACCAGGCGGTACGCATGCATCTGGCGCAAGGCTTGTTGGCCGACAAGGACTATGGGGCCGCCATTGTCCAGTTCGACCAGGCCGTGCGGCAAGATCCGGCCAACATCCTCGCCTTGAACAACCTGGCCTGGGCATGCCAGCAGCAAAAGGACCCGCGCGCCCGGGCATACGCCGAGCGGGCCTACCAACGGGCGCCGCACAATCCCGCCGTGCTCGATACGCTGGGCTGGATATTGCGGGAGCAGGGCGAAGCGGCCCGTGCGCTGCCCCTGTTGCAACAGGCCAGCACCCTGGCGCCGGGCGCACAGGAAATCCGCTATCACTACGCCGTCCTGCTGGCCGGGGCCGGCCAACGGCAGGAAGCGCGGCGACAATTCCAGCAACTGCTGGCGAGCAAGGACTTCCGGCGCCGCGACGAGGTCCAGGCCATGATGGCCAAGTGGTAAGCCATGGCGCACTGGCTGCAGCGGGCACTGGCAGCGCTGGGCGGCGTCGCCCTGCTGGCCACGCTCGCCCGTTTTCCGCTCGAGCGCAGCTGGCTCGCCGCCGTGCTGGCGGGCTATGGCGCGGCGCTGTGCTGGCGTCCGCACCTGTGGCTGCTGTTGCTGCCGGCCTTGCTGCCGGCGCTGGACCTGGCGCCCGTCACCGGCTGGTTCTTCATCGATGAAAGCGACCTGTTGTTGATGCTGACCATCACCGTCTGCTACGCCTGCCCGGGCCGGCTGACGCCGCCCGGCGCCGCCGTCCAGGCTCAGCCGCGACTGCCGGCCGGCGTGGTCGCCTGGCTGCTCCTGCTGGCGCTCGCCTGGTCCATCGGACTGTGGCGCGGGACGCGACCTTGGCCGCCCGTCGATCCGAACGCCTTCAACAATTATTTAAGTCCCTACAATGGCTTGCGCATCGCCAAGGCCTGGGGCTGGGTCATGCTGCTGTGGATGCCGCTGCGGCGCACGGCCGGTCCCCAATTACAGGGCCTGGCGCGCCGCTTCGTCCCCGGCATGCTGGCCGGCCTGGCCCTGGTGGTGCTGGCCGACGTGCGGGAACGGGCCTGGTTTCCCGGCCTGATGAATTTTTCGACCGACTACCGCACCACGGCGCCGTTTTCCGCCATGCACACGGGCGGCGCCGCCCTGGACGGCTATCTGGCCTTGTGCGCCCCCTTGCTGGCGCTACATCTTGGGGGCAGGCGCGGCGGCTGGCATCCATGGCTGATGCTGCCACTGCTGGCCGGCACCGCCTATGCCAGCCTGACGACGTTCTCGCGCGGCCTGTATCTGGCGCTGGCGCTGGCCTTGCTGGTGCTGCTGGCCGCCCGGCTCGCCGGCCCCGGCAAGTTGCGTCCCGGGCCCGCCTTGTGCGGGGCGGGCGCGATCGCTGCCTACATCTACCTGTGCGACCGCGTGTTTGCGGCCGGCGGCTACCGCGCCCTGGCCGTCTTGCTCGGGACCAGCGCGCTCGTCTTGCTGCTGTATGTCCACGCCGGCGCGCCACGCCCGCTGGCGGCCGGCGCGCCCCCGGCGCCCGTCCCGCGCCCCCTGCCCGTGCCGTTCAGTCTCGCACTTGCGGGCCTCATGTTGATCGGACTGGCTGTACCGATCGGCAACAGCTACTATGCGGCCGAACGCTTCGCCACCAGCGGCGGCGACTGGCAGCGTCGTATGACGCACTGGCGCCACGCGCTGAGCATGATGGACGACGATGCGCTGGCGCCGTGGCTGGGCATGGGGTTGGGGACGTTTCCGGCCACCTATTTCTGGCACAATCCGGCCCGCGAACCGCCGGCCAGCTATCAGTTCATCGACCAGCCTGGCAACCGCTATCTGCAACTGGCGGCGCCTGGCTACGCGGCCGGCTATGGCGAACTGCTGCGCATGCTCCAGCGTGTCGACGTGGCGCCGCACACGCCCTACACGCTGCAACTGGACGTGCGCAATCCCGGCCCGCCGGCCTTCCTGCGCCTCAACCTGTGCGCGCGCCTGCTGCTGTATCCGGACGACTGCGTGCCGGCGCCCATGCCGCTGATCGCAACGGGCGACGGCTGGCATCACTACCAGTTCCTGCTCCATTCAGGCGCGCTGGGCGCCGGCACCCGCTACTGGCGCCGTCCGGTCCAGCTGGAATTGGCACTCGAAGGCCAGAACGCGACCATGGCCGTGGACAACCTGAGTCTGCGCGACGCCATCACGGAGCGCGAACTGCTGCGCAACGGCTCCTTCACCGATGGCAACAACTACTGGTTCTTCAGCAGCGACCGCCACCATCTGCCCTGGCATATCAAGAACCTGGCGCTCAACCTGTATTTCGAGCTGGGCTGGCTGGGATTGACGGCCTACACAGGCTTGCTCGCTTGCGTGTGCGCCGGCCTGGTACGGCGCCTGCTGCATGGCGAACGCGATGCAGCCGCCTGGCTGGCGTCGCTGACCGGATTTCACGCCGTGGGCCTGTTCGACAGCCTGCTCGATGTGCCACGGATCGCGCTGTTGTCCATGCTGCTCCTGTGCGCCGCCGCCTTGCGCCCGGCCCGGCCAGCGGGAGCACGGCCATGAAGCCGTGGCTGGCGTGGTGCTGGCTGGCGCTGGCCATGCCGGCCGCGGCCGGCACGGAGCTCGAGCATGTCATCGAGCAGACCAAGCCCTCCATCGTCGGCGTCGGCAGCTACCAGAAGACGCGCACGCCGGCCGTCACCTTTATCGGCACCGGCTTCGTGATCGGCGACGGGCTCACGGTCGTCACGGCGGCCCACGTCCTGCAGGACCTGCGCAACGCCGACGACACCCAGGTGCTCGGCGTGCTCGTTGGCCAGGGCGAAACGGCCCAGTTCCGGGCCGCCGCCGTCAGCACGCTCGACAGGGAACATGACCTGGCGCAGTTGCGGATGGCGGGCGCGCCCTTGCCGGCCATGCGTCTGGGCGATTCCAGCACGGTAGCCGAAGGCAAGCTGCTGGCGTTCACGGGCTTCCCGCTGGGCATGGTGCTGGGTATGCATCCCGTCACCCACAGGGGCATGGTGTCGGCCATCACGCCGGTCGCCACACCGCCCGTCAGTTCCGGCAAGCTCGATGCTCGTCTGGCCCGCCAGTTACAGCGGCAAGCCTACCCCGTGTTCCAGCTCGACGGCACGGCCTATCCCGGCAACAGCGGCAGTCCCCTGTACGATCCCGACACGGGCCTCGTGTATGGCGTCATCAACATGGTCTTTGTCCGCGGACTCAAGGAAGCGGCCATTTCCGCGCCGAGCGGCATCACCTATGCCATCCCCGTCAACTACCTGCATCCGGGAACGGCCGGACGCTGAGCCGCCTGTTGCCCAACGGCCGCGCCGGGCGGGCCGGCAGGCCGCGTCCAGCCATTCAGGTGCGCCCCTGCATCAAGCGCGCCGTAATGCCAGGCTCGTCCCATGTGGGGAAGAAATACGGATAGAAAGAGCGCTCGCTGGTCTGTTGCTCCATCAAACCGCCGAACTTGCGGATCTGCTCGCTCATGTAGGCCAGGTCCAGCCGCAACAGCACAGCCGGCGCCCCTACCCGTGTGCACGGGCGCTCGCCGCCGAAGTCGCTGAAGCCCAGCATGCGCTTGTAGAACATGACATGGCGCGGATTGACTTCGATCACATAGTCGGTATAGCCATGAATATTGTGCGCGTAGATGTAGGAGATGTGGATCAGCGCAGCGAACACCCGTTTCGACACCCCCTTCTCGATCGCCAGCCGGGACGGTTCGCACAGCCGCCGCTGCTGGGCGCGCAGCTCGTCGAGCTTGTCGCGGAAGTTCTCGTCGGCCGGCAAGCCCACGTCCGCGCTGTCGAGGCACAAGGACATGGTGCCCACCGTCTGGCCGGCCGTTTCCGCGAACAGCGTGATCTTGTTGAGCGCATGGCTGGCGCCGGGATCGATGGCGTAGCCGCGCCAGCCGTACATTTTTCGCAGCAGCAGGCTGGCCGCTTCGCGCCGCCCCTGCGAGTTGGCCATCCGGATGTGGAAAGTCTGCTGGTCGATCTGGTCGTCCGGCGCTTGATTGCCGCGCCCTTCGCCCACCATCAGGTCACGCAAACCCGGCATGGCTTCAAAGGAAATTATAGTGTCGTCTTTTTGCACGGTGGCATCTCCCAAGTCGGTCAGCCCGTCGTTCACTGAACCGTAAGCTGGGCTGATGCTCTTCTGACCGCCTGCGCAAAAGAAAAGTTCCGTAAATCCTCAATTTATTTTGGCTGCCCTCCCTAGCATATGGCTAGCTTCAGAACAGGCTTTCCGGGATCACCAGCACGTCCCCCGGCCGCATGGCGACATTGGCCGAGATATCGCCATCGCGCACCAGGTCCTGCAGCCGCACGGCCAGGCTCAGCTGCCGGCCATCGACGGTGCGGATGATGTTGGCCTTGTTTCCGGCCGCGAAATCCGTGATGCCCCCCACGGCGATCAGCACATCCATGAGCGACATGCCTTGCCGGTACGGCAGCGCCTGCGGCCTGGCCGCCTGGCCGATGACCCGTATCTGCTGCGAGTACGGACCGACAAAGCTGGTAACGATGACCGTCACCATGGGTTGCTGGATATATTTCCCCAGCGCCTTTTCCACATCGCGCGCCAGCTGGGTCGACGTCTTGCCGGCCGCTTGCATGTCCTCCACCAGCGGCGTGGTGACCTTGCCGTCGGGCCGTACCGGCACGCTGAGCGACACCTCCGGATTGCGCCACACGTTGATGTTCAACACGTCGCCGGCACCGATCACGTAATCACCCAGGGCCGGGGTCGCATCGGCCGGCATGGGCGCGCGCTGTGCGCAGCCAGCCAGCGTTACCAGCGCCGCGGCCAGGCCGCCGCCCAGCATGCAGTAGGGTCTCGCCATCGCTTCACTCCTCATCGTTTCGGGACGGCAGGCAACGCCGGCGGCGCCGCCCGTCCATGCTGCCTATGATTCAGAAAAGACCGGCCTGCGCTGTTGATATGTCTCAAGCGCGGCACAGGTTCGGTCATCCGGGCCGGTGGCCAACCCTATAATTTGCTGTGACCACCCGCGGAGAGACTGGACCATGCAGGAAATCATCAGCCAGCTGCTATCCAGCCTGAAAGGTATCTGGAAATACCGCTGGCAGGCCATGGCCGTCATGTGGCTGGTGGCCGCCCTGGGCTGGGCCAAGGTGGCCACGCTGCCGGACGATTACCAGACCACGGCCCGCGTGTTCGTCGACACCCAGAGCATCCTCAAGCCGCTGCTGGCGGGCATGACGAGCGTGCCCAACGTGGAACAGCAGGTGGCCATCATGAGCCGTACGCTGCTGAGCCGGCCGAACGTGGAACGGGTCATGCGCATGGTGGACCTGGACCTGAGCGCGGGCAGCGCGCGCGAACATGAGCTGCAGCTCGACGAACTGATGAGCAAGATCAAGATCGGCAGCACCGGCACCTTCGACATCTACACCATCACCTACAACAACAAAAATCCGCGCCTGGTGCGCGACGTGGTGCAGTCGCTGCTGACGATCTTCGTCGAAGGCAGCTTCAAGGGCAAGCGGGGCGAGTCGCAAAAGGCGGTGCAGTTCATCGACGAGCAGATCAAGACCTACGAGGACAAGCTGGTGGCGGCCGAGAATTCAGTCAAGGAGTTCAAGCTCAAGCACAACGTGTTGCTGCCGCGCGAAGGGGTGGACTACGGCGCCCAGCTGCTGCTGTCGGCCGACGCCCTCAACAGCGCCAAGCTTGAGCTGGCCGAGGCGGAACAGGCGCGCAACGCCATCAGCAACCAGATCAGCGGCGACGAGCCCATCCTGGGGGCCGACCTCGACCCGGCCGCCATCGCCAATCCCGAGCTCGACAGCCGGATCGCCGTCCTTAACAAGAACCTCGACGCCCTGCGCATGCAATACACGGAGCAGTATCCCGACATCGTGGCCGCCAAGCGCCTGGTGGCCCAGCTGGAGGCGCGCAAGGTCGAGGAGCGCAAGCTGCGGGCGGCCAACGGCGATCCGGGCAAGAACTACAGCCCCATGCTGCAGCAGCTCAAGGTGGCCCTGACCGAGGCCGACGCCCGGGTCGCTTCCATCAAGGCCAGGGTGCAGGAATACAGCGCGCGCCACGAGCGCCTGATGGCCCAGGCCAACGCCGTGCCGGAAGCGGAGTCGCAACTGGCCCAGCTCAACCGCGACTACCAGATCAACAAGGAAAACTACGAAAAGCTGATCGGCCGGCGTGAGGCGGCCAAGCTGTCGGGCGACCTGAGCACGACCACCGACATGATGACCTTCAAAATCATCGACCCGCCCACCGTCCCCATCACGCCCGTCGGTCCCAACCGGCCCTTGCTCTACAGCGTCGTGCTCGGTGGCGCCATCCTGATCGGCAACGCGGCCGCCCTCCTGATCAGCCAGATCCGCCCCACCTTCCTCAGCCCCGGCGAACTGCGGGAACAGACTGGCCTGCCCGTGATCGGCACCGTGGCCATGAACTGGACCGAGGCCGGCAAGCGCAAGCGCCAGCGGGGGCAATATGCCTTCGGCGGCGCGCTCGGCAGCCTGTTGCTGGCCTACGGCGGCGTGATGGCGGCCACCTTGCTCAAATTCTAGGACAGCGCCATGACGACCGCAGACCCTACGCCTACCGCCATCGCGGCCCCCCGCATGGTTGACATTGACCTGACCCGGCTGAGCCAGATGGGCATGGTCACCCAGGACAGCGGGCGCACCACGGTGGCCGAGGATTTTCGCATCATCAAGCGGCCCCTGCTGCGCAACGCCCGCGGCGATGCGGGCAACGCCGCCATCCGCCACGGCAACCTGATCGTCGTCACCAGCGCCCTGCCCGGCGAAGGCAAGACCTTTTGCGCCGTCAACCTGGCCATGAGCATCGCCATGGAAATGGACATTACGGTGCTGCTGGTCGATGCCGACGTGGCGCGCCCGTCCGTGCTCAAGGTGCTGGGCCTGGGTTCGGCGCCGGGCTTGATGGACATCCTCACCGACGACCGGCTCGGCCTGCCCGACGTGATCCTGCGCACCAACGTGCCCACGCTGAGCATCCTGCCGGCCGGCCGGCCGTTCAAGCATGCGACGGAACTGCTGGCCAGCCGCAGCATGAGCCGCCTGCTGACCGACATCGCGGAACGCTACGCGGACCGCATCGTCATCTTCGATTCGCCGCCGCTGCTCATCACCACCGAAGCGAGCGTGCTGGCAGCCCAGATGGGCCAGATCGTCATGGTGGTGGAAGCGGAAACCACCACCCAGCACGCCGTCCAGGAAGCGCTGCGCCAGGTCGAGCAGTGCGCCCACGTCAACCTGATCTACAACAAGACGAAGGAGTTCCCGGGTGGCGAGTACTATGGTTATTATGATTAGGGCGACGGGCGCCACGCAACGCAAGTGGTCGTGGGCGCTGGTGGTGCTGGCCATCCCGGCCAGGGCCGTGCCTGCCGACTGGACCATCGCGCCCAGTGTGCGCCTGGGCGAAAGCTACACCGACAACGTCAACCTGAGCCCCCAGGCCCAGGCCCGCTCCGCCTGGGCCACGGAACTGGCGCCCGCCATTGCCGTCACGGGCACTGGCCCGAGGCTGTCGCTGCGGCTCGACTATGCGCTGCAGGAACGGCGCAGCACGGTCGAGGCGCCACGCCGCACGCAGCTGCTCGACAGCAGCGTCCACGGCGAACTGCTGCCGGACTGGCTCACCGTCGATGCGCGGGCCGGCATCAGCCAGCAGAACCTGTCCGCCTTCGGTCCCCAGATCACGGACCCCGGCCAGAACAGCGCCAACCGCACCACCACCCACACGCTGAGCGTGGCGCCCACGCTCAAGCACGATTTCCGGGGGCTGGCCACGGCCGAGTTGCGCTATGCCTACGACAGCGTGCGCAGCGACCGCCTGTACGACGTACACAACCATGACGTACGCCTCACCGTCAGCGGCGACAACGACGGTCGCGGCTGGCAGTGGCAGGCCAGCGCCAACCGCAGCGCCACCCATGATGCCGCCATGGTACCCGTCATCAACAGTGACGCCGCCTTCACGCTGCGTGTGCCGCTGGACGGCAGGGTGACCGCCTTCGGCACGACCGGCTACGAAAAGGCCGATTACCAGGCCATCGGCAACCCGCCCCAGGGCCGCTACTGGTCGGCCGGCGCGGCCTGGAACCCCTCGGTGCGCACCAGCGTGACGGCCAGCGTGGGCCGGCGATATTTCGGCCAGACCCACAGCCTGGATCTGCAGTACCGCATGCACGCCATGTACTGGACGCTCAACTACAACGAGGACATCACCACCACCTCGGCCCAGTTCCTCAGCCTGCAGCCTGACGCCGTCGGCAATTTCCTGTACCAGTTGTGGGCCAGCCGCATACCCGATCCCCAGTTGCGGCTGCAGACCGTGAACGCCTTCCTGCGCCTGTCGCAGATGCTGGGACCGTACGCGGGCAACGTCAACTACTTCAGCCACAATTACTTCCTGCAAAAGCAATGGCACGCGGCCACCGTCTACTCCGGCGCGCGCAGCACGCTGGCGCTGGGCCTGTCGGCCACGCAGCGGGCGGCGCAAACGCGCAGCACCATCGACAGTCCGCTGCTGCCGCCGGGGCAGCTGGCGGCGGATGACCACACGCGCCAGCGCGTGGCACAGGCCGGATGGAGCTGGCGTTTGTCGTCCCGCGACAGCGTCAGCCTCACCGGCAGCTACAGCGCCACCGACGCCGTCGACACGGGCCGGCGCGACCAGAACCGCACCGTCACCGTCAACTTCACCCGGCAACTGCAGCCGCGGCTGACGGCCACGGTGGACTTGCGCCACGCCACCCACCGCAGCAACGCCGGCGGCAACTACCGTGAAAACGGCGCCGGCGCCGCGCTGATCCTGCTGTTCTGACGACCGAGGCCCGCCATGACACCCACTCCCCTGCAACCCGTACAACGGCTGGTGTGCGTCGTCGCCGCACGCCCCAACCTGATGAAGATGGCGCCCGTGCTGAGCGCCCTGCGCCAGCTCACGCCGGCCCCCGCGCTGACCCTGGTCCATACGGGCCAGCACTACGACGCGGCCATGAACAGCCAGTTCTTCGGCGCCCTCGACCTGCCGCCGCCCGACATCCAGCTCGACGTCGGCTCCGCCAACCACGCCGTGCAGACGGCCGAGGTCATGCGCCGCTTCGACGCCGTGCTCGAACCGCTGGCGCCAACCGCCATACTGGTGGTGGGCGACGTCAATTCCACGCTGGCCTGCGCCCTGGTGGCGGCCAAGCGCAACGTGCCCGTGCTGCATGTGGAGGCCGGCTTGCGCAGCTTCGACCGCGCCATGCCCGAGGAAGTGAACCGGGTCCTGACCGACCAGCTGTCCGAGCTGCTGTTTACGACCGAAGCGGGGGCCGCCGATAATCTGCAGCGCGAAGGCATCGCCGGCATGCGCATCCACTTCGTCGGCAACGTCATGATCGATACCCTGCTGCGCCTGTTACCCACGGCGCCGGCGCCGGACCGCATCCTGGCCAGCCTCAACCTGGCCGGCTTCTTCGCGCCCGGTGCGCCCTATGCCCTGCTCACGCTGCACCGGCCGGCCAACGTCGACGATCCCCAGCGGCTGCGCGCCTTGCTGGACGCGGCCAACCGCCTCAGTCACCGGCTGCCCGTGCTGTTTCCGCTCCATCCGCGCACCCGGGCCAAGGTCCAGCAGTTCGGCCTCGGCCACCTGCTCGACACGCCGCAACTGGCCTGCCTGCCGCCGCTGGGCTACCTGGAGATGCTGGGCCTGATGCGCGGCGCGCGCATGGTGCTGACCGATTCCGGCGGCGTGCAGGAAGAGACCACGGCCCTGGGCGTGCCCTGCCTGACCCTGCGCGACAGCACGGAACGGCCGATCACCGTCAGCGAAGGCACCAACGCCATCGCCGGGCGCGACCCGGCCGTGATCCTGGCCCTGTGCGACGACATCCTGCGTTACGGCGGCAAGGCCGGCCGCGTGCCGCGCCACTGGGATGGCCAGGCGGCCGAGCGCATCGCCGCCGTCATCGGCGCCTGGCTGGCCGAACGGCGGGGCCCGCAGCCATGAGCCCCGCCGCTCCGCCCGCGGCGCGCAACGCGCTCACCATCGACGTCGAAGACTACTTCCAGGTCTCGGCCTTCGCCCCCCACATCGCGCGCGACAGCTGGGACAGCCTGCCCTGCCGGGTGGAGGCGAACGTGGACCGCATCCTCGCCATGCTGGACGGAACGGACAGTCGCGCCACCTTCTTCACGCTGGGCTGGGTGGCCGAGCGCTACCCACAACTGGTGCGCCGCATCGCCGCCGCCGGCCACGAACTGGCCAGCCACGGCTACGGTCATGCCCGCGTGAGCGCCCAGAGCCAGTCCGAATTCGCGCACGACATCGGCCGCAGCAAGGCCATCCTGGAACAAGTGAGCGGATCGGCCGTGCACGGTTATCGCGCCCCCAGCTTTTCCATCGGCCCGGCCACGCCGTGGGCCCACGCATGCCTGCGGGCGGCCGGCTACCGCTACAGCTCCAGCCTGTATCCGATACGCCACGACCATTACGGCGCCCCCGGCGCGCCCCGTTTCGCCCACTATCCGGACGGTCCGGCGGGCCTGCTGGAACTGCCCGTCAGTACCGTCAGGCTGGGCGGACGCAATTTTCCGGCCGGCGGCGGCGGCTATTTCCGGCTCTATCCGTACGCCTGTTCGCGCTGGGCCTTGCGGCGCATCAATTCGCACGACAGGCAGGCTGGAATATTCTATTTTCATCCCTGGGAACTGGATCCCGGCCAGCCACGGCCAGCGGGCCTGGGCTGGCGCACCCGGTTTCGCCACTACCTGAACCTGGGGCGCATGGAAACGCGCATCAACACGCTGCTGCGCGACTTCCAATGGGACCGGATCGACCACATCTTCCTGGAGCACGCATGAAGCAGGAGAGCCAGCCCCACGTGTCGCCCGCACCCATCGTCGGCCTGATGGGCGCGGCCGATGCCGCCCGCTGGGACAACTATGTGCAGCGCTGCCCGGACGCCACCTTCTTCCACCGCGCCGGCTGGAAGAACGTGATCGAACAGGCGTTCGGCCACCCGACCTGGTTCCTGTACGCGGAATCGGATGGCGAACTGCGCGGCATCCTGCCGCTGGCGCAAATCCGCAGCCCCCTGTTCGGCAACAGCCTCAGTTCGCTGCCATTCTGCGTCTACGGCGGCATCGCGGCCACCGACCCGCAGGCGGCCGCCGGCTTGGACGAGGCAGCCCAGACCCTGGCGGCCCGGCTCGGCGTCGATTACCTCGAATACCGGCAGCTGCGCGCGCGCCACGCCGACTGGCTGGCCAGCCAGCTGTACCACACCTTCCGCAAGCCGCTGCTGCCGCAGCCCGACGACAACCTGCTGGCCATTCCCCGCAAGCAGCGCGCCATGGTGCGCAAGGGCGTGGCGGCCGGACTGCGCAGCGTACCCGGCGGCGACACGGAGCGCTTCTTTGCCGTCTACGCGGCCAGCGTGCACCGGCTCGGTACGCCCGTGTTCAGCCGCCGCTACTTCCGTCTGCTGCAGCAAGAGTTCGGTGCCGACTGCGAAGTGCTGTGCATAGAACACGGCGCCAGGGCCGTGTGCGGCGTGCTCAGCTTCCGCTTCCGCGATGAAATCCTGCCCTACTATGGCGGCGGCGATCCGGCCGCCCGTGCGCTGGCGGCCAACGACTATATGTATTGGGAAGTGATGCGCCGGGCCTGCGAGGCCGGTTGCACCCTGTTCGACTTCGGCCGCAGCAAGGCGGGCACAGGCGCCTACGACTTCAAGAAAAACTGGGGCTTCGCGCCGCAAGCCCTGCACTACGAATACCAGTTGCACCGGGCCCGCCAGGTGCCCAACAACAATCCCCTCAATCCCCGCTATCGCTGGCTGATCCGCGCCTGGCAACAGTTGCCGCTGCGTCTGGCCAACGCGCTGGGACCGCACATCGTCCGCCAACTGGGCTGATCATGCGCCATCTGCTCTATCTGCCGCACCGCATCCCCTACCCGCCCAACAAGGGCGACAAGATACGGGCGTGGCATATTCTGGCCTACCTGCAACGCCATTTCCACGTCCACCTGGGCACCTTCGTCGACCATCCGGACGACTGGCAATATGTGGAGCGGCTGCAAGCGATGTGCGCCAGCAGCTGCTTCGTGCCATTGCGCCCATGGCGGGCCCGGCTGCGCAGCCTGGCGGCGCTGGCGGGCCATGAAGCGGTCAGCCTGCGCTACTACCGGGTCAGGCCCCTGCAGCAATGGGTGGCGCACACCCTGTCGCAGCAGCCGATCGCCGCCGCGCTGGCCTTTTCCGGCCCCATGGCGCAATACGTGCCGGCCCATGGCGCGCAAGGCCCTCTGCATCGCGTCATGGACCTGGTGGACGTGGATTCGGAAAAATGGCTGGCCTACGCCGCCACCCGGCCCTGGCCACTGTCCAGGCTGTACCGGCGCGAGGCGCGCTGCCTGCTCGACTACGAACGGGCCATCGCCCGCCAGTTCGACCGCACCACCCTCGTTTCCGCCCCCGAGGCGGCCCTGTTCCGGAGCCGGGCGCCCGACAGCGGCCACAAGATCGAGCACTTCAGCAATGGCGTGGACAGCGCCTATTTCGCGCCCGACCCCGCCCGGCCCGATCCCTACCCGCCGGGACAGACGGTGCTGGTATTTACCGGTGCCATGGACTATTGGCCCAACGTGGAAGCGGTGCGCTGGTTCGCCGCCCGCGTGCTGCCCGCCTTGCGGGCCACCCGGCCGGCGTTGCACTTCCACATCGTCGGCGCACGCCCGGTGGCGGCCGTGACGGCCCTGGCGGCCGAGCCGGGCATCCACGTCAGCGGCAGCGTGCCCGATATCCGCCCCTACCTGCAGCATGCGGCCGTCGCCGTCGCTCCGTTGCAGATCGCGCGCGGCATCCAGAACAAGGTGCTGGAAGCCATGTCCATGGCCTTGCCTGTCGTGGCCAGCGCGGCGGCGCTGCAAGGGCTGGACGTCACGCCCGGTCATGAGGTGCTATGTGCCGACCACGCCGACGCCTGGGCCGGGCAGATAGCGCGAGCGCTCGAGTGCCAGCACGCCCACGCCATCGGTACTGCCGCGCGCCGCCACGTGCTGGCCCATTTCGACTGGGATCACAACCTGGCCCGGCTGGGGGCGATGCTGGGCGTGGATACCCTGGCCCGGGAGGCAGCGCCATGAACGTGCAAGCCATGCCCCTGGTCGCGGCGCCGAAACCGGTCCCGGCCTGGCCGCGCGGCAGCGTGGCCGGCCTGCTGCTGGCGCTGGCCATGGTGCTCGCGCTGCACTATCCGACGCTGTCTGCCATGGTGGCGCTGTGGTGGCGCTCGCAAACGTTCGCCCATGGTTTTCTCATCCTGCCCATCAGCGCCTGGCTGGTCTGGCAGCGCCGCCATCTGCTCGCGCGCCAGTTGCCGGTTCCCTCGGCGGCGGCGCTGGCCTTGCTCGCGTTGCTGGGCGCCGCCTGGTTGTTGGGCGCGCTGGCCAACGTCCCGTCGCTGCAACAGTACATGGTGGTCGCGATGGTGGGCGTCACCGTCATCGCCGTGGCCGGTACGGCATGCGCGCGCACCATCGCGTTCCCACTGGGCTATCTGCTGCTGGCCGTGCCTTTTGGCGAAGTGCTGGTGCCGCCGCTGATCGACTTTACGGCTTCGTTCACCGTCACGGCCTTGCAGCTGAGTGGCGTGCCCGTACTGAGAGAAAATAATTACCTGACCCTGCCCAACGGTAACTGGTCGGTGGTCGATGCCTGCAGCGGCTTGCGCTATGTGATCGCCTCGGTGGCGCTCGGTACCTTGTATGCGTGGCTCAACTTTCGCGACACCGGCCGCCGGCTGCTGTTCATTGCCGTGGCCATGCTGCTGCCCGTGCTGGCCAACGGCGTGCGGGCCTACCTGATCGTGCTGATCGGCTACGCCAGCGACATGCGGCTTGCCGCCGGCATCGACCACCTGATCTATGGCTGGCTGTTCTTCGGGCTGGTCTGCCTGCTGCTGTTCTGGTGCGGCAGGCTGTGGCGCGGCACCGGCCCGGCGACGCAACCGGGAGCGGCGGCGCGGGCGCGGACGGCGAGCGTCGTGCCGAACATTGGTCCGGCCGACACACTGGACGATACCCCGGACGACATGGCGAACGAAACCAGGGGCAAGGCGCCGGCAGTCCGGCGGGCTGCACGGCCCGCCCTGGCCGCGTCCCCCGTGTGGCGCGCATGCCTGTACTGCACGGCCATCACGGCTTGCTGGCCGCTGCTGGCGGCCGCCATGCAAGGTGGAGCGCCGGCGACCGAGACCCCGCCACCGCTGGGCGTGGCCGAAGTTCCCGCGCCATGGCGCCGCGCCGCCTGGGACGCCGACAGCTGGCGCCTGCCCCGGGCGCGTCCGGCGCTGTCCTTTGCCGCCAATTTCAGCGACGGCGCCGCCACGGTGTCGCTGCAGCTGGCGTGGTACCGGCGCCAGGCCAGGGGCGCGGAACTGCTTGCGCCGGCCGCCGCGCCGCAGCCGGCGGGCTTGCCGGCATGGCAGGAAAGCACCGCCGACACGCGGGTCATCTTGCTGGGCCCGCGGCGGCTCGCGGTGCAACAGCTGTTGCTGCGCAATGGCGGCAAGCGCCTGCTGGTGTGGCGCTGGTATCGCCAGGATGGGGTCGACACGGCCAGCCCCGTCATGGTCAAACTGCTACTGGCCAAGGCCAGGCTGCTGCGCCAGCCCGAGGATGGCGCCGCCATCGCCGTCGCCGCGGACGCCGACGACATGTCCGCTGCGGCCGCCACGCTCGAGCGCTTCCTGCGCGCGGCGCTGCCATCCATCGACCGGGGTCTGCGCCATGCTGGACGATGACAACAACAGGCTGGCCGACGCGGGCCCGCGGCAGGCGGCGCCGCTGATCGTGCACCTGATCCACCAGCTCGGTGTCGGCGGGCTGGAAAACGGCCTGATCAATCTGATCAACCACATGCCGCCGGAACGCTACCGGCATGTCATCATCTGCCTCAAGAACAATACGGAATTTCACCAGCGCATCAAACGGCCCGGGGTGGAAATCATCTGTCTCAACAAGCGCGAAGGCAAGGACTGGGGCCACTACCTGCGCCTGTTCCACGTGCTCAAGCGGCTGCGCCCGGACCTGATCCACACCCGCAACCTGGCCAGCCTGGAGGGCCAACTGCTGGCCGCCATCGCCGGCGTGCGCCTGCGCATCCACGGCGAACACGGGCGAGACCTGAGCGACCTGCACGGCCAGAATCCCCGCTACAAGCTGTTGCGCAAGCTGCTGCGGCCCCTGATCGGCCACTTCATCGCCGTCAGCAAGGACCTGGAGCAATGGCTGATCGGCACCATCGGCGCCCGGCCGGCCCGCGTCACCTATATCGGCAACGGCGTCGACAGCCTGCAGTTCCATCCCCGCCTCGGTCCGCCCGCGGCCGTGGGACCGGACGGTTTCCTGTGCGAAGACGCTTTCGTCATCGGCTGCGTGGGCCGCATGGTGCCCATCAAGGACCACCTGTCGCTGGTGCGCGCCTTCCTCATGCTGCTGGAGGCGGACCCGGAACCGTATTCGCGCCTGCGCCTGATGATCATCGGCGACGGCCCCTGCCGCCAGCCCTGCCTGGACTTGCTGCACCAGGCAGACATGGCCGGCATGGCGTGGCTGCCCGGCGCCCGCGACGACGTGCCCCAGCTGCTGCGCGCCATGGACCTGTTCGTCCTGCCCTCGCTCAACGAAGGCAGTTCCAATGCCATCCTGGAAGCCATGGCCACCGGCCTGCCCGTGGTCGCCACGGCCGTGGGCGGCAACGTGGACCTCGTACAACCGGGTTGGACCGGCACGCTGGTGCCGCCTGGCGCGCCCGAGCTGCTGGCCGACGCCATCGCCGACTACCACCGCATTCCTGGCCTGGCCGTGCGCCACGGCGGCCGCGCGCGCCGGCTGGTGCTGTCCGACTACAGCCTGCTGGCCATGGCCGATGCCTATCTGGCCGTCTACGACGCCGTGTCCGCCCCGCGCGGACCCCGTTCACGCTGAAAGGAAAGCCATGTGCGCCATCGTGGGACTGTTCGACCTGCAAGGCACGCCCGACATCGACCCGGCGCTGCTGGGCCGCATGAACGACAGCCTGCGCCACCGGGGCCCGGACGGTGCCGGCAGCCATCACGAACCGGGCCTGGGCCTGGCCCACCGGCGCCTGGCCATCATCGACCTGGCCGCCGGCCACCAGCCCATGTACAACGAAGACCACAGCGTGGTGCTGGTCTACAACGGCGAAATCTACAACTTCCACGCCTTGATGCGCGAGCTGCAGCAATACGGGCACATCTTCCGCACCCATTGCGACACGGAGGTGATCGCCCACGCCTGGGAGCAATGGGGCAGCCGCTGCGTGGACCACCTGCGCGGCATGTTCGCCTTCGCCCTGTGGGACCGCAACGAACAGACCCTGTTCCTGGCGCGCGACCGGCTCGGCGTCAAGCCCCTGTACTACGCCCGGCTCGACAACGGCCAGCTGGCCTTCGCTTCCGAACTGAAGGCGCTGCTGCTGCACCCGGCCATGCCGCGCGCGCTGGACCCGCTGGCGGTGGAAGACTATTTCGCCTACGGCTACGTGCCCGACCCGCGCACCATCTTCGAGCGGGCCCGCAAGCTGCCGCCCGGCCATACGCTGTGCGTGCGCAAGGGTGGCGCCGTGCCCGCGCCCCAGCCGTACTGGGACGTGCCGTTCGCGCCCGTGGCCATCACTAGCCCGGCCCAGGCGGCCGACGAACTGGTGGCGCGCCTGGCCGAGGCGGTGCGCATGCGGCTGGTAGCCGAAGTGCCGCTGGGCGCCTTTCTGTCCGGCGGCGTCGATTCCAGCGCCGTGGTGGCCATGATGGCGCAGTGCATGCAAGAACCCGTCAACACCTGCGCCATCGCGTTCGGCGACCCGCGCTACGACGAGACGGCGTACGCCCGCGCCGTGGCCACCCATTGCGCCACCCGCCACCACGAACTGCGGGTGGACGGCCAGGACACGGGATTGATCGACCAGCTGGCCACGCTGTACGACGAACCGTTCGCCGACAGTTCCGCCCTGCCCACCTACCGTGTCTGCCAGCTGGCCCGGCAGCGGGTGACGGTGGCCCTGTCGGGCGACGGCGGCGACGAAAACCTGGCCGGCTACGCGCGCTACCGCTGGCATGTGCAGGAAGAACGCTGGCGGGCCCGCGTTCCGGCCGCCCTGCGGCGTCCCGTGTTCGGCGCGCTGGGCCGCGCCTACCCGCGGGGGCTATGGCTGCCGCGTCCGCTGCGCGCCAAGGCCACCCTGCAGGCCATGGGGCGCGACTCGATCGAAGCCTATTTCCACAGCATCGCCGTGATGGACGACGCCACCCGCGCCCGCCTGTTCAGCCCCGGCTTCACGGCCGGTCTGGGGCAATACCGCGCCATCGAAGTGCTGCGCCGCCACGCGGCGGCCTGCCCGGCCGACGACGCGCTGTCGCTGGTGCAATACCTGGACCTGAAGACCTATCTACCGGGCGACATCCTGACCAAGGTCGACCGCGCCAGCATGGCCCATGGCCTGGAGGTGCGCGTGCCCTTGCTCGACCACGAACTGGTGGCCTGGATCTCCGGCCTGCCGCCCCGGCTCAAGCTCATGGATGGCGAAGGCAAGCATATCTTCAAGCAAGCCATGACCCCCTACCTGCCAGCCGCCATCCTGCACCGGCCCAAGATGGGCTTCGCCGTGCCCATGGCTGGCTGGCTGGCCGGAGCGCTGCGTTCGCGCCTGCAGCGCTGCCTGGACAGCAGCCTGCTGGCCGATTCCGGCATCTTCAACATGGCATACGTGCACCAGTTGCGGGACGAACAGCTCAGCGGGCGTTGCGACCACAGTAGCGCGCTGTGGTCGCTGCTGATGTTCGAATCGTTCCTGCGCCATGTGCTGGAACTGCCCGACCGCAACGAACGGCGGGCCGCATGAGGCCGGCCCACGCGCTCAAGGTATTCCTGACGGTGGACACGGAACTGTGGCCCGACGTACCCGGCTGGCCCCACCGTCCGCTGCCGCCGGAGCGCGCCCGTTGCGACGAGCAATTGGCCGTCGACATCCATGGCCTGACCAGCGCCGGCGGCTTTGGCCTGCCGTACCAGATCGGCGTGCTGGCGCAACACGGCCTGCGCGCCAACTACTTCGTCGAAGCCCTGTTCGCCGAACAGGCGGGCCTGGCGCCGCTGGCCCATATCGTCGGCCTCGTGCAGCGCGGCGGCCAGCAAGTGGAACTGCACCTGCACCCGGAATGGCTGCCGCGGCCGGCCGATGCCCAGCCGCCCGTGCCCGTCTGCCAGTACCTGTGCCACTTGCCTCTCGAGCGACAGAGCGCGCTGATCGGCCAGGGCCTGGCCAACCTGCGGGCGGCGGGCGCGGCGCCGGTCCACGCCTTCCGCGCCGGCAGCTTTGGCGGCAGCCGCGTCACCTTGCAGGCACTGGCGCACCACGGCATCCAGATCGACACCAGCTACACGCCCAGCTACCAGGTCGGCGTATGGGAGCAGCCCATCGCCCAGCCCATGCCGTTCGATGGCGTCTGGGAGTTTCCCGTCGCCTCCTTCCGCGACTATCCCGGCCATACCCGGCACGCCCAGCTGTGTGCCTGCTCCCATGCCGAAATGGTCCATGCGCTGGAGGGAGCCTGGCGGGCCGGCTGGTATGCCTTCGTGATCGTCCTGCACAGCTTCGAACTGATACGCAAGCGCGGCGGCCGCCTGCCCGCGCCCGAGCGCCACCTGATCCAGCGCTATGAACAGCTGTGCGCCTTTCTGGGCCGGCACCGCGACCGTTTTCACACCAGCCTGTTCTCCGAACTTGCGCTGCAGGACATTCCCATGTCTGGCGGACAAGCAGCGTTGCGTTCGCGCCCACGAGACACGCTGGCCAGGATGGCGCGGCAAGCCTGGAGCCGGATACGCTGATCCAGCGCAAACCGCGCCCCCCGAATTTTCTGAATCATAAACAACCAGAGCCAGACAGCCGGGAACCACCATGCGCATCCTGCACATCCTCGACCACTCCGCCCCCCTGCACAGCGGCTACACCTTCCGTACCCTGGCCATCCTCAAGCAGCAGCGGGCGATGGGCTGGCAGACGGAGCACCTGACCAGCGCCAAGCATGCCGCGCCAGAACAGGGCCGGGCCGCCGAGCAGCATGTGGATGGCTGGCACTTCTTCCGCACGGCGCCGCTGGAGGGCTGGTGGACCAGCCTGCCACTGCTGCGTCAATGGAGCGTCGTGCTGGGCCTGAGCCGCCGGCTGCGGCAAGTGGCCGCCAAGGTGCGGCCCACCATCCTGCACGCCCATTCGCCGGCGCTGAACGCGCTTGCCGCCCTGCGCGTGGGGCGCGCGCTCGGCATTCCCGTCGTCTATGAAGTGCGGGCCTTCTGGGAAGACGCGGCCGCCGACCATGGCACCAGCAAGGCGGGCGGCCTGCGCTACCGCCTCACGCGCGCGCTGGAAGGCTATGTGCTGCGGCGGGTGGATGCCGTCACCACCATCTGCGACGGCCTGCGTGCCGACCTGATGGCGCGCGGCATCCCGGCCGGCAAGGTCACCGTCATCCCCAACGCCGTGGACCCGGGCCAGTTGCGCGCACCGGCCGTGCCCTCCGGCATGCTGGCCCACAGCCTGGGCCTCACGGGCAGCCTGGTGCTGGGATTCATCGGCTCCTTTTATGCCTACGAAGGCCTGGCCCTGCTGATCCAGACCTTGCCCCGCATGGTCCAGGCGCTGCCATCGCTGCAATTGTTGCTGGTGGGCGGCGGCCCGCAAGAAGCCGAGCTGCGCGCCCTGGTGGCCCAGCTGGGCCTGGAACGGCGGGTACGCTTTGCCGGCCGCGTGTCCCATCTGCGCATCGCCGAGTATTACCAGATGGTCGATGTGCTGGTCTACCCGCGCCTGCCCATGCGCCTGACGGAGCTGGTCACCCCTCTGAAGCCGCTGGAGGCGATGGCCCAGGGCCGGCTGGTGGTGGCCTCGGACGTGGGCGGCCACCGCGAACTGATCGAGGACGGCAAGACCGGCGTGCTGTTCCCGGCCGGCGACGGGGCCGCACTGGCCGAGCGCATCATCCACCTGGCCCGCCATGCCGAAACGTGGACCGCGCTGCGCCAGAACGCGCGCCGCTTTGTCGAACGGGAACGCACCTGGGCCGCCAGCGTGGCCAGGTACGCCAACATCTACGAACCCCTGGCCGCCGGCCGGCAAACATGAACCAGCCCACCTTCCACGGATTGCGGATCGCGCTGGCGGGCCCCTGCGCACCGCCGCCCGGCGGCATGGCCAACCAGACCGCCCAGCTGGACCGCCTGCTGGCGGACGCGGGCGCGCAGGTGGAACTGGTGCCCACCAACCGCCCGCCCCGGCAAGCCTGGCTGGCCCCGCTGCGCGGACTGCGCGCCCTGTTCCGATTGTTTCCCTATCTGGGCGCCCTGTGGCAGGCGGCGGGCCGGGCCGACATCGTGCACATCATGGCCAATTCCGGCTGGGCCTGGCATCTGCATGCGGCGCCGGCCGTCTGGATAGCCCGCATGCGCCGCAAGGGAGTGCTGGTGCATTACCACGGCGGCGAGGCGGCCGCCTTCCTGTCCCGGCAGGGGCGCCTGGTCACGGTCACACTGGCCCGTGCCCACGCCATCGTCGTGCCGTCGGACTTCCTGGCCCAGGTGTTCAGGCAGCATGGCCTGGCCGTGCAGATCCTGCCCAACGTGGTGGACCTGGCCCGTTTCTCGCCCGGCCCGCCCGTCCCGCGGCCCGGGCCCATGATACTGGTCTGCCGCCACCTGGAGCCGCTCTACGACCACGCCACCGCCCTGCGCGCCTTCCGGCAGCTGCGCCTGGCCGTGCCGCATGCGCAGCTGACCATCGCCGGCGACGGCCCGGAACTGGCGCGCCTGCGGCAGCTGGCCTGCGAGCTGGACGTAGCCGACGCCGTCGTCTTCGCCGGCGCCCTGGACCAGGATGGCATGGCCGGCCTGTACCGGCAGGCCGACGCCGTGCTCAATCCCAGCCTGGCCGACAACATGCCCGTCTCGATACTGGAGGCGCTGGCCAGCGGCGTGCCCGTGGTCAGCACCGACGTGGGCGGCATCCCCTGCCTGCTCGAGCACGGCCACACGGGCCTGCTGGCGGCCCCCGGCGACGCCGAAGCCATGGCGCGCCACCTGCTGTCCATCCTGCACGACACGGACGCGGCCCAGCGCATGGCCGCCGCCGGCCTGCGGCTGGCCCAGCGCTACACGTGGCAGGAAGTCGGTCCCCGCCTGCTGGCCCAGTACCGGCGCCTGCAACTGCGTCCGCGCGCGGACTGGTACAAGGGCCTCGTCGCCCGTCCCCTGTTCCTGCTGCAGGAAAAGATTAAGCACCACGCAGGCGCCACCCTGCTGCGCCGGCTCGAAACGAGTCAGTGGCTCGCGCCCGCCCATCTGCGGCAACTGCAGCTGCAACGGCTGCAAGCGCTGCTGCGCCACGCCGGCCGGCATGTGCCTTACTATCAGGCGCAATTTGCCCGGCTGGGTTTCGATCCGGCCAGGGTGCATGACCTGCGCGACCTGCGCTGCCTGCCCATCCTGGGCAAGCGCGACATCAGCGCCCAGCGCGACGCTTTCCGCTCGGACGTGGCCGGCCCCCTGCAGCGCGGCAACACGGGCGGCTCCAGCGGCGAACCGCTGATCTTCTACCTGGGCCGCGACCGGGTCAGCCACGACGTGGCGGCCAAGTGGCGCGCCACCCGCTGGTGGGGCGTGGACATCGGCGAACCGGAAGCGGTGGTCTGGGGCTCGCCCATCGAACTTGGGGCGCAGGACCGCTGGCGCGCCTGGCGCGACCGGCTGCTGCGCACCAGCCTGCTGCCCGCCTTCCAGATGTCGACGCCGCGGCTTGATAACTACCTGCAGCGCCTGCAGCACCAGCGCCCGCGCATGGTGTTCGGCTACCCGTCGGCCCTGTGCCATATCGCCCGTCATGCGCAGGCGCGCCGGGTCCGGCTCGATACGCTGGGGGTGCGCGTCGTCTTCGTCACCGCCGAGCGGCTGTACGACGAACAGCGCAAGCTGCTGTCGGCCACCTTCGGTTGCGCGGTGGCCAACGGCTACGGCGGGCGCGACGCCGGCTTCATCGCCCATGAGTGTCCCGAGGGCGGCATGCACCTGAGCGCGGAAGATGTGATCGTGGAAATCGTCGACGCGCAGGGCCAGCCGGTGCCGGACGGCACGCCGGGCGCCATCGTCGTCACCCACCTGGCCAGCGCCGACTTTCCGTTCATCCGCTACGCCACCGGAGATGTCGGCGCGCTGGGCACGGCACCCTGCCCTTGCGGCCGCGGCCTGCCGCTGCTGGAAAGGCTGGAAGGGCGCAGCACGGACTTCGTCGTCGCCCGCGACGGCACCGTCATGCACGGCCTGGCCCTGATCTACATCCTGCGCGACATTGCCCAGGTGCGGGCCTTCAAGATCGTGCAGGAAAGCCTGCTGCTGACCCGCGTGCTGCTGGTGTGCGTGCCTGCGCTGGGCGAGGAAATGCGGCGCCACATCGCCACCCAGTTCCAGGCCAGGCTGGGCGCCGACGTGGCCATCGACATCGCCGAAGTGCCCGAAATCGCCGCCGATGCGTCCGGCAAATACCGCTATGTGGTCAGCAAAGTCGCTGCCCCGTCCTGAAAGGCCCGCCATGCTACCGTATGCCACCGTGTCGCTTGTCTGCCTGGTCTTGCTGCTTGGCCTGTACAGCCTGCGCAAGCTGCGTCTGGTCCACATCCTGCTGCACCAGGTGCATGACCTGACCCGCCAGCAGCCGGCCACCCTGTTCCGCCAGCTGGAAGCCCTGCAAGGCCTGTACGTGGAACTGGCCTTGCGCCGCAGCCTGCCCGACACGCGGGGCTGGGCCGCGTCGCCGGACTTTCTGCTGGAGCTGGTGCGCCACGCCCGCGCGGCCCATCCGCTGACCGTGGTCGAATGCAGCAGCGGCACCTCGACCCTGGTGCTGGCGCGCTGCATGCAGTTGAACGGCGTGGGCAAGGTCTACAGCCTCGAACATGACTTGCATTTCGCCGAGCAAACCCGCCACCAGTTGCACCAGCATGGCCTGCATGGCTGGGCCGAAGTGCTGTATGCGCCCCTGCTGGCGCACAGCCTGGACGGCGAGCGCTGGCCCTGGTATGCCACCGAAGGCTTGCCGGCCGCCGGCATCGACATGCTGGTGATCGACGGCCCGCCCCAGGCCACCCGGGCCCAGGCACGGTTCCCGGCCGGGCCGCTGCTGTTTCCGCGGCTCTCCGACAGCGCGGCCGTGTTCCTCGACGATGCGGCCCGGACCGACGAACTGGCCATCGTCCAGCGCTGGCAACAGGCCTATCCCGACCTGGCGCTGTCATCGCGCCAGTGTGAGAAAGGCTGCGCGGTGCTGCAACGGCGCGCCGGCTAGGGCGCTCGTCGCGGCCGCTAGGGCGCTCGTCCCGACCGCGACGGCTGGCGCACGATCAGGGCGGCCAGCGCCGGTATCATGACAATGGCGCCTATCATATTCCACAGAAACATGAACGTCAGCAGCAGCCCCATGTCCGCCTGGAACTTGATGTCGGACCAGACCCAGGTCAGCACGCCCAGCGCCAGTGTCACGCCGGTCAGGGCCACGGCGGCCCCGGTGCCTTTCAAGGTTTCAAAATAGGCCGCTTTCAGATTCAGTCCCCGGTCCAGGAAATGCTGCAGCCGGTTATAGATGTAGATGCCATAGTCGACCCCGATGCCGATCCCCAGCGCGATTACGGGCAAGGTCGCCACCTTCACGCCCAGCCCCAGGCGCGCCATGATCGCCTCGCACAGGGCCGACGTGATGTACAGCGGCAGCATGATGCACAGCGTGACGCGCAGCGAGCGAAATTCCCACCAGACCAGCAAGGCCACGATCACGTAGACCAACAGCAGCATCTGCGTTTCGGCCTGCTTGATGACGATATTGGTGGCCGCCTCGATGCCGGCATTGCCTGCCGCCAGCGTGAAACGGACGTGGGCGTCGTCATTGGCGGCGGCAAATTGCTGCACCGCCGCCACGACCCGGCTCAGGGTTTCGGCCTTGTGATCGGCCAGGAACACCAGCACCGGCACCATCGAACAATCGTTGCTGTACAGCTCAGCCGGCAGCACCCGCTGCGCCGCGTTGGACACGAAGCGGTTGCGCGACAGCGCCGCCCAGCGCAGATCGCCGCCGTTGGTATTGGCGATGATCTTCTTCATGGCGGAGAACAGCGACGTGGTCGACTCGACCCCGGCCACGTTCTCCATCTCCCACTGGAACTGGTCGACCTTGTCGGCCGCCGGCCAGGCGCCGCACTCGCCCTTGTCGGTCTGCACCAGCACCACAAACACGTCGGCGCTGGTGGCGTAATGGGCGCTGACGTAGGCGCTGTCGCGGTTGTAGCGCGCCTCCGGACGCAATTCCGGCGCACCGGGATCGAGGTCGCCGATCTTCAGGTCGCCGCTCATGCTCCAGGCGGCGCCCAGCACCAGCAAGGCCAGCGCCACAGCCACGCGGGCATATTTCGGTTCGGCGAAGCGCGACAACTGGCGCGCCAACCGGTGGCCGCTGTCGCGCTTGCGCCGCTGGTGGCGCAAGCAGGCATCGGACACGCCCACGTACGACATCAGCACCGGCAGCAGGAACATCTTGGTCAGGATGATGACGCCGACGCCGATCGAGGCCGAGATGGCCAGTTCACGGATCACACCGATGTCGATCACCAGCAGCGTCGAAAAGCCCACCACGTCGCACAACAGGGCCACCGTGCCGGGCACGAACAGCTGGCGGAACGTCAATCTGGCGGTGGCCATGTTGGAGCCATCGGCCAGGCGCGCGCTGGCCATGGTATTGATGTTCTGTACGGCGTGGCTGACGCCGATGGCAAAGGTCAGGAACGGCACCAGGATGGAATAGGGATCGAGCCCGAAGCCGATCAGGCGCACCAGTCCCAGCTGCCACAGCACGGCCAGCCCGCAGCAGGCCACGGTCGCCAGCGTGCTGCGCCAGCAGCGCGAATACCACAGCAGCAGCAGCACCGTCAGCACCACCGCGATGGCGAAGAACAGGCCGATCGCGCCGGCGCCGGCGATCAGATCGCCCACCACCTTGGCAAAGCCGGTGATGTGGATGGCGATACCGTTCCTGCCATACTTCTGCCGCACCAGCTGTTCCAGGCGGGCCGAGAACTGGCCATAATCGAGCTTGGCGCCCGTTTCCGGGTCGCGCTCCAGCAGCGGCACCAGCACGACGCTGGAACGCTGGTCGGCCGCCACCAGGCTGCCGATGCGGCCGGAACGCTCGACATTGGTGCGCACCTGGCCGATGGTGGCGGGACTGCCGTCGAAGTCGGGCGGGATGATCTTGCCGCCGACCATGCCCGCTTCCGTCACCTCCATCCACAGCACGTTCGGCGTCCATAGCGACTTCAGGTTGCCGCGGTCGACGCCGGGAATGTAGAACACCTCATCGGTGATCCGCTTCAGCGTTTCCAGGTAGGCGCGATTGTAGATGTCGCCCTGCTCAGCCTCCACGACGATCCTCACCACGTTGCCCAGCGGGCGTAATTCCGCCTCGTACTTGAGGGAGTTGGCGATAAAGGGATGGGATGCCGGCACCATCTTCTGGAAGCTGGCGTCCGCCTTGAGCTGGCTGGCCTGCCAGCCGAAGAACAGCGACGCCAACACGAACAGCAGCAACACCGGCAGCCGGTGCGCGAACAGGCGCTGCTCGAGGAAGCGTTCCACGGCGCCGAACTTCGTGTGGCCACCGTTCACGTCCGGTTCTATCGATTCGATTTTCATTTTGGTCCTTTCGCCGCGCCGGCCATATTGAGGACCCGGACGCCGCCGATGCCGGCCACGGCCAGCCGGGCGGCACCGCGATCGAGTGCCAGGGCGCCAGCCAGCTCCAGGCCGGCGGCGGCTTGCTGCAAGGCGAAACTGCGGCCCTGATCGACACTGCGCAGGACGCTGCCGTCGCGTCCCACCAGCAGCACGGCGCCGTCGCCGGCACGTACCGCGCCGATCAGGCTACGGGTGACGACCCGCGGAACGGCCTGCCAGCTGCGGCCGCCGTCGGCGCTACGCAGCACGTTACCGCCGAAACCGTAGGCCAGCAGCGCGCCGCCGCAATCGATCACGCCATAGAGCTGGCCGCTGTAGCCGGTATCGAGCACTTGCCAATGCAGCCCGTGGTCGGACGAACGATATACCTTGCCGCCCTCGCCCGCCATCAGCAGCGTGTCGTCCGCGCCGCTACCGATTGCGTTCAGGTGCAGGCCATCGGGGTTGGCAATGGCGGCCGCCATGGATTGCCAGTGCACGCCGCCGTCGGCCGTGCGCAGGGCCTGGCCGAACGCACCGACCGCGTATCCCTCGTTGACGTTGCGGAACCAGATCGCCAGTAGCGGCCGGTCCGGTCCGGACTTGGCCGCCGCTTCGCGCTCGGCCACGACGCTGTCGGCGGCGTCCAGTGCCGCCGCCGCGGCGTTATCGGCCGTGGGCGTGTGCGCGTCCGGCGCCGCGCGGGCGTGCGCGGCCCCGGCCCTGGCGTCGGCCAGCAGCATGGCGTTGATGTCGCGGCCATCGAGCTGGCGGTGCCAGTGCTTGCCGCCGTCGCTGGTGTGCAGGATCACGCCGTCGTGGCCGGCCGCGTAGCCCGACAGGCGCTCGGCAAAGGTCACGCTGGTGAGCGTGCCCGACACGGGCACCTGGGCCTGGGTCCAGCGCGCCCCGCCGTCATCCGAATACAAGATAATGCCGCGCTCGCCCACCGCCACCAGCCGGCCTTCGGCCTGGGCCAGCGCCAGCAGCATGGCGCGCGGCGCCAGGACCGACATGCGGGCCGGGCGTGTCAGCGTGTCGGCCCGCGCCGGCATGGCCGGCACCGCGCCCAGCAGGCCGCACAGCAGCGCGGCCGCCATTTTGCTCCAATTTCTGTTCATTCCAATTTCCTCGTAGTGGTGCGCATGACATCACCGTCCTGCCCGGCGCGGGCGGGACGGCGCCGGGGCGCGCCGGCGTCAGCGCCGCCGCGCCGGCAGACGGGCTAGTTGCTCAGGCGCCGCAGGTTATCGGGCGTGAAATACTTGGCATCGACCTTGGGATGGAACTTGATCGGCTTTTCCTGGTTGGTCAGGCCGATCACGATATAGCGGCGCGCCTGCAGGTCGTACTGCACCTCGGCCGCGAACCAGGGGGTGGGCGCGTCGTAGAACTGGATCGCGTCCACTTCGTGCACGCGCCACAGTTCGCCGCGGCCGTCGTAGGCATCCGCATGGGCCACCTGCCAGCTGTCCTCGTCCACGTAGAACATGCGCTTGGCGTACACGTGGCGCTGCCCCGGCTTGAGCGTGGCCTCCACCACCCACACCCGGTGCAGCTCATAGCGCACCAGGTCCTGGTTCAGGTGGCTGGGGCGGACGATGTCGGCGTACTTCAGGCCGCGGCTGGCCAGCCTGTAGTTGTTGTAGGAGATGATCATCTCCTTCTTGCCCACCAGCTTCCAGTCGTAGCGGTCCGGCGAGCCGTTGTAGCCGTCGTAGTCGTCGGTCGTGCGCAGCGCGTCGGAGCCGGAACCGGGGCTGTCGTAGGCCACGTCCGGCGCCCGCAGCACGCGGCGCGCGCCGGGGTTGTAGATCCACGCCAGGCGCGCTTCCTTGACCTGGTCGAGCGGGTCGATCACCAGCAGCGCTTCGCCGGCCACATTCGACGGGCCCGTGATGGCGCCCATGTAGTACAGCTGGCGGTTCGGTTCCGGCTGGTCGAGCGAGTGGGCATTCATCAACGTCTCGGTGCGGGTGACGGGCGTGAAGTTGCCGTTGGCCTGCACCGGGAATTCAGCGTTATGCCGCTGCACGCTGCCGCCCCGGTAGCGCATCACGTGGTTCCACATCACTTCCACGCCCGTCTTCGGTTGCGGGAACGGCACGCTGGAACGGGCCACGTGCTGCACGCTGTTGCCACCGGCCGCCAGTTCGGCCTTGCCCGCCTCGGCCTTGATGTTGTCGTACATGGTTTGCGGGTAGGCGGCGCTGCGGTGGCTGGGGTAGACCGTGATCTTGTAGCTGGGGAAGCGCTTGAGCATCTCCAGCTGGCCCGGCGCCAGCTTGTCCCGGTATTGCGCCATGTTGGCGGCCGTGATGGTGTACAGCGGCTTGTCGCCCGGGTACGGGTCCTGGTAGCCCTGCTCCGGCGCGAAGCCGGCCGGCGCCCTGGCGATGCCGCCGTCCCACGGGGGGATGGCGCCATCCTTGCTGCCGGCCTTCTCGGCGCCCATCGGCGTCAGGTCACGCCCCAGCCGCTCCACCTCGGCGGCCGGCATGGCCGCCAGCGCGGGGCCGGCGATGGCAAGGCCGGCGGCCAGCGTCAGTTGGTACAGTGTCTTCATGGTCTCGTCTCCCAGGCTTAGAAATTGACGCCGGCCACGAACGCGTAGTTGTCGCGGTCGTGCATCGTGTCGTATTTGGCGTTGTGGTTGAAGCGGGTGTAGCTCAGCTCCGCGTAATACCTGCTGTTGTAGTCGGCGCGCACGGTGGCGCCCAGCGTCCGGCGGTCTTCGAGGAAGATGCCGTCGCCGGAATAGCCCTTCACATCGTGCGACCAGAACAGGCGCGGCTTGAGGTTCACGCCGGCGTACACGTCGGCGTAATTGAGCTCGCCTTGCAGCCGGTAACCCCAGGCGGACGGCGTCGCGTAGCCCTTGTTCTCGCAGTACGGCGCATAGCCGTTCAAGCCGGCGCAGGTGTTGCCCAGCGCCGCCGTGGGGCCGAAACCGTACAGGAAGCCGCGGCCGTAGCGGGTCGCGGTGGCCGGGTCGCCGATGCCGGTCCAGCGCTGCACGCCCACTTCGCCCATGATGCTGGCCGAACTGGCGCCGGCCACGGCCGGCAGCAGGCGCAGCATCGACACCTGCAGCTGGCGCTTGTTCTTGCGCTCGTAGCCGGGCAACACGGTGCCGGCGGCGACCGACGGGTCGCGCGCGAACTTGCCCACCGACGCCTGGGGCCCGATGCCGACCACGGTGCCCACCAGGAGGTCCACGGCGTTGATCTGCAGCGGCACGCCGCGCGTGTAGCTGGCCTCGCCGAACACGGAAAAGCCGGCCACGGTGGTGGCGGCCGACAGGCCCGCGGCCTGGATGTTCTCGGCGTCATACAGCCAGTTGCTTTGCACGCCAGGCACGCCGCCCAGCAGGCCGAACTGCGCCGCCGGCCCGGCCTGGCCCGCGGCGGCCAGCGCCTTGGACAAGCCCGTCAGCACCGGGCCGAACTGGCCGGAGAAGATGGAATTGCCGGCCGACGGCGTCTTGACGATGGAGATGCTGGGCAGGCGCGCATGGTAGTTGATGGCGTAGGCGCCAAAGTCGCTGCCGATGCGCTCGGCCAGGTAGTGGACCGACAGGCCGAACTGGCCGCCGTCGCGCGGCTTGACGGGCGCCGTCTGGTTCAGGATGAAGTTGACCGGCGTGGCGGCGTAGGCGCTGCCGCCCACGGCCGCCAGCAAGGCCGGCGGCGGCGCGGCCAGGATGGGCACGCCCGCGTACTGGGCGCGGTCGCCGCCCAGGCTGTCGCCGAACACCACGGTGCCGCCATTGCAGTTGAGCGAATCGGCCGCGCTCCAGTAGGTGCCGCAGCCATCGAGCACGGTCGGCTTCCAGCGCAGCTGGTAGAAGCCTTCCAGCGACACGCCGTTGCTCAGGCCCAGGTTGGCCGTCAACATGGGCAGCGGGCGCAGGATGTCTTTCACCAGGGCGCCGGGCCGGTGCGCCGCCGTCAGGTCGAACGCGCCCATGGCGTTCAGGCCGGGGATGAACGTGCTCTCGCCCCAGTTCAGCACCTGGTTGCCCAGCTTGACCTTGAGCGGCGTATCGGCGTCCAGGTCGAAGCTGTCGTACACATAAGCGTCGGCCAGCGCCAGGCCGGCAAAGCCCGATAGCCGGTCGAAGCCCGCGTCGTTCAGCCGCCCCGGCAGGTAGCCGTTGTTCCAGCTGCCATGTTCGACTTCCTGGTGCTTGAGCGTGTAGTCATACCAGCCCGTGCCGCGCAGGAACAGGCCCAGCTTGTCCTTCTTCAGCTGCAGCTCGCCCGTGAAGCGGGGGCCGCTGGAATAGACGCCGTTCTTCTTGAAGTTCAGGTTGCCGTCGTCCTGGCCGTTGCCGGCCTTGCCGCCGTTGCGGATGGCGATCAGGCGGGGATCGGCGTCATGGGCGCGCCAGCTGGCGCCCACGCTCATGTTGAGCGACCACAGGCCCTCCACGTCGTCGCCCAGCGTAAAATTGCCCGCTTGGGCGCCAGCGCCGGCCGCGATGGCCAGCGCCGCCATGGCCAGCTGGCAGGCACGGGCCATGCGCGTGGGCCGGATCCGCCGCCCCTTACGTTCTATCGATTGCTGCATATTGTCTCCGTTATTATTTCTTATTTTTTAACGCCGTGACGGCGGCTGCGCCATGTCGACTTCATGACTAAATCTGACTGCCGGCTCCCCCTTTCTCCTGACGCGCCGAGCTTACTGTTATGCAACGGCTGGCGCCGCCCGGCGGCTTCCCGCAACAGATCAGGCCAGCAGCCGGCGCGCGATCAAGTCCTTCATGATCTCGTTGGTGCCGCCATAGATGCGCTGCACGCGGGCGTCGGCATACAGGCGGGCGATCGGGTACTCGACCATGTAGCCGTAGCCGCCGAACAATTGCAGACACGCGTCCGTCACCTGGCATTGCTGCTCGGTGCACCACCACTTGGCCATGTAGGCGGCCTCGTCGTCGAGCGTGCCGTCCAGCAGGCGCTGGACGCAGTCGTTGACAAAGCCGCGCACCACGTGCGCCATGGTGGCGCACTCGGCCAGCTTGAAGCGGGTGTTCTGGAACTCGGCCAGCGCCTGGCCAAACGCCTTGCGCTGCCGGGTGTACTCCACCGTCAACCGCACGGCCGTCTCGATCACGGCCGCCGCCGGCACGGCCAGCAGCAGGCGCTCGTAGGGCAGCTGGCTCATCAGTTGCCGGAAGCCCTGGCCCTCCTGCCCGCCCAGCAGGTTGCCGGCCGGCACGCGGATGCCGCTAAAGGCCAGCTCGGCGGTGTCGGAAGCGTGCTGCCCCAGCTTTTCCAGCCGGCGCCCGACGCTGAAGCCGGCCAGGTTTTCCGTCTCCAGCACCACCAGCGACACGCCGCGGCTGCCCTCGCCGCCCGTGCGCACGGCCACCACCAGCAAGTTGGCCGTGTAGCCGTTGGTGATGAAGGTCTTGGCGCCGTCGATCACCAGCGCGTCGCCGTCGCGCACGGCGCGGCTGCGGATGGCTTTCAAGTCGGAGCCGCAACCGGGCTCGGTCAGCGCGATCCCGGCCAGCAGCTCGCCGCTGGCCAGCCTGGGCAGCCAGCGCTGCTTCTGCTGCTCGGTGCCGTAGTCGAGGATGTAGTGGGCGGCGATGGTGTGCACGGCCGTGTTGGCCGGCAGTTCCGCCTTGGCCAGTTCGTCCTGCACCACCAGCTGGTAGGCCAGCGACACGCCGGAGCCGCCATATTGCTCGGGCAGTTCCGGCAGCATGAAGCCCATGGCGCCGAACGGGCGCCACACTTCGCGCGGGATGTAGCCCTGGCGGCGCCAGCCCTCCAGCTGGGGCGCCAGCTCGCCCGCCACGTAGCGGCGCACCTGCTCGCGGAACGCTTCGATGTCCTGGTCCATCCACTGATGGCGATACAGTTGGGGCAGCATGGTCAGATCCCCGTCAGGCCGCCGCTGCACAGCAGCGTCTGGCCACTCACATAGTCCGACTCCGGAATGCACAACAGGTAGACGGCGCCGGCCGCCTCCTCCACCGTGCCGCCCCGGCCCAGTGGAATGCTGCGCTCCATCATGGCGATCAGGTCGGGGTTCACGCCCAGCTTGATGTCGCGGCCTTCGATGTTGGCCGACGATGCACCCGCCACGCCGTCGGTCAGGCGCGTCTTGACCAGGCCATAGGCCACGCAGTTGACAGTCACATTCATGCGGCCCCATTCCTTGGCCAGGGTCATGGTCATGCCGGTGATGCCGGCCTTGGCGGCCGCATAGTTGGCCTGGCCGGCGTTGCCGAACAGGCCGGCCACGGACGAGATATTGACCACCTTGCGCACCACGCGCTGGCCCGCCTCGCCTTCCGCCTTGCTCAGTGCGCGGATAACGGGCTGGGCGGCGCGCAGGATGCGGAACGGCGCCGTCAGGTGGCAGTCGAGCATGGCGTACCACTGTTCGTCGCTCATCTTCTGGATCACGCTGTCCCACGTGTAGCCGGCGTTGTTGACGATGATGTCCAGGCCCTGGAAGGCGCTGACGGCCGTGCCCACGAAGCGCTCGGCGAAATCGGGCGCGGTGACGCTGCCGATGCAGGCCACCGCCTGGCCGCCCGCTGCGCGGATGGTCTGCACGGTGTCCATGGCCGGCGCTTCGTCCAGGTCGTTGACGACGACGCGCGCGCCCTCGCTGGCCAGCTTGAGGGCGATGGCGCGGCCGATGCCGCGGCCGGAACCGGAAATGAGGGCGACTTTGCCTTCGAGTTTATTGCTCATGGTGCGGTACTCTCTTCTATGATGGAGGAAATGGGCGCTCAGGCCAGCGCGACGAGCGCCTCGCCGACCAGCTTGACCTGGCCGTACTGGTTGCTGCTGTGCAGTTCGATGCGCACGCAAGGCACGCCCTGGTATTCCAGCTGCTCGACCACGCGGCCGCCGCAGCGCATGGCGTGGCCCAGGTGGGTGATGCCCTGGAAGCGCACGTCGAAGCGGCGCAAGCGGCTTTGGGGCGCCCAGGCCGTCAGCAGCCGGCCCAGCCAGGCCATGCCCAGCATGCCCTGGGCGAACACGTCCGGCATGCCGGCCTGGCGCGCCACGTCCAGGTCGATGTGGATGGGGTTGAGGTCGCCCGAGGCGCCGGCGAACAGGCCCAGCGTGGTGCGGCCGACGGGCGGCAGTTGCAGCGCCGGCAGTTCGGCGCCGACGGCGACGCCGGCGTGGCGGGGTGGATGCATGTTGTCTTTCCCTTTCAATGGCGGCAAACGAGGACCGTGCGCAGCTCGGCCACCAGTTCCGCGCGCTGGTTGACGGCGCGGGCCGTCTTGACGACGAATTCCAGCGCGCCGTCTTTCTTGTCGTAGATGTCCGTGATGGTGGAGCGCACGGTCACGGTGTCGCCGGCGCAGGCCGGACGGTGGTAGCTGAAGCTCTGCTCGCCGTGCAGCAACTTGGCAATGGGAATTGCCAGATCGGCCAGCATCTGCTCCGAGGCGCCCGAGTCGAGCTCGGCGGCAAACAGGAAGGTGGGCGGGGCCGGCAGGTCGGGGTAGCCGGCGGCCCGGGCCGCGGCCACGTCGCTGTAGACGGGATCGGTCTCGCCGATGGCCTTGGCGAAGAACCGCAGCCGGGTGCGCTCGATGCTCAGCACCGATGGCGGCAAGGCGTGGCCTATCCACTTCTTGTCGATCATGATGGCTCCGCTTCAAACGCGTTCGTACAGGGTGACCACGCAGGCGCCGCCCAGTCCCAGGTTGTGGGCCAGCGCCAGGCGCGCGCCCTCGACCTGGCGCTGCCCGGCCGTGCCGCGCAGTTGCTGCACCAGCTCCGTGCACTGGGCCAGGCCGGTGGCGCCCAGCGGGTGGCCCTTGCTGAGCAGGCCGCCGGATGGATTGGTGACGATACGGCCGCCATAGCTGTTGTCGCCGTCGCACACGAAGCGCTCGGCGCCGCCCGGCGGGCACAATCCCAAGGCTTCGTAAGTCAGCAGCTCGTTGTGGGCGAAGCAATCGTGCAGTTCCACCACGTCCAGGTCTTCCGGGCCGATGCCGGCCGCCCGGTAGACTTGCTGCGCGGCCGACCGCGCCATGCTGTAGCCCACCAGCTCGCGCATGTCGCGCGCCTCGAACGTGACCGGGGTGTCGGTCGTCATGGCCTGGGCCCGGATGCGCACGCGCTGATCCAGGTCGTGGCGTTTGGCGAACCCGGCCGAGCAGACGATGGCGGCCGCCGCGCCGCAGGTGGGCGGGCATGCCATCAGGCGCGTCATCACGCCGTCCCACAGCATGGGCGCCTGCATCACGTCCTCCTCCGTCAGCACTTTGCGCAGCAAGGCCAGGGGATTGTTGGCCGCGTGGCGGCTGGCCTTGGCGCGGATCTTGGCGAAGGTCGACAATTTGGTACCGTACTGCTTCATGTGGGCCAGGCCGGCGCCACCGAAATAGCGCAGTGCCAGCGGCAGGTCGGCCTCGACCAGCTCGCCGGCCAGGGCGTCGAAGCGCTCGAACGGGCTGGGACGGTCGGCGTGCTGCATGGCCAGCGCGCCGGGACTCATCTGCTCGAAGCCGAGCGCCAGCACGCAGTCGGCGGCGCCGCTGGCCACGGCCTGGCGCGCCAGGAACAGGGCGCTGGAACCGGTGGCGCAGTTGTTGTTGACGTTAAAGACGGGAATGCCGCTCATGCCCACCTCGTACAGCGCGCGCTGGCCGGCCGTGGAATCGCCGTATACATAGCCCACGTAGGCTTGCTCGATGGCGGCGTAGCCGATGCCGGCATCGGCCAGCGCCTTGTGGGTGGCCTCGGCGGCCATTTGCGGATAGGGGGCGCTGCAGCCCGGCTTGGTGAACGGGATCATGCCGACCCCGGTGATGCAGACGTCACGGCTCATGCTTACTCCTGTGGTGGATGTATGAAATGGGGGAGGATGGCGGATCAGACGATGCCGCTGCCGCGGCCCTGCCAGAATTGTTCCCGCAGTTTGGTTTTCAGTACCTTGCCGGCGCCCGACAGGGGCAGCGCCGCCACGAAGGCCACGCTGCGCGGGCACTTGTAGCCGGCGATCATGCCCTTGCAGTGCGCTGTCAAGTCGGCCGCCGCCACGTCCGCGCCGGCGCGGCGCACGACGACGGCGTGCACGGTTTCGCCCCACTCGGGGCTGGGAATGCCGACCACGGCGCACGCGGCCACGGCCGGATGCTGGGCCAGCGCGTTTTCCACCTCGGCCGAATAGATGTTCTCGCCGCCGCTGATGATCATGTCTTTCAGGCGGTCGACGATGTAGATGTAGCCGTCCTGGTCCATGTAGGCGCCGTCGCCCGTATGCATCCAGCCATCGACGATGGCGGCCGCCGTCTGCTCCGGCCGGTTCCAATAGCCTTGCATGACGTTGGGCCCGCGCACCACGACCTCGCCTATCTGCCCGCGCGGCAGCTCATTCCCGTCGAGGTCGACGATGCGCAATTCAACCATGTGGCACGGCCGTCCGGCCGAACGGTGGCGGCCCGACTGGCGCCCGGCCGCGGTATAGTTGCGGGGCGGATTGATGGTCGCCAAGGGCGACAGCTCCGTCATGCCATAGGCCTGCATAATCTCGACCTGCGGCAGGGCCGCGACGGTGCGCTCCAACAACGCTTCCGTCATGGGTGCCGCGCCGTAAACCAGGCTGCGTAGCGAGGACAGCTCGCCCGCCCCGGCGCCCTCCATATGGTCGAGCAGCATCTGTATCATGGTGGGCACCAGCAGTGTCTGGTTGGCCCGGTATTGTTCGATCGCATCGAGTACTCGTGCCGGCGAAAAAGACGGGATCACGGCGTGGGTACTGCCCTGCATCCAGTGCGCCATCGCGATCCCCATGTCCGCCAGGTGAAACATGGGGGCGGCATGCAGATAAGTGGCTTCCGGCGCAGCGTAGCCCTCGGCCAACAGGGACAAGCCGGAACTGCACAGGTTGTTATGGCTGAGCATTACCCCTTTGGGGAAGCCTGTGGTGCCGCCCGTGTAGAAAATGCCGGCCAGGTCTTCGCCGCGGCGCAGCGCGTCCGCCACGGGTGCGCTGTGCGTCAGCAACGTCTCGTAATCGTGCATGCCGGCCGGGGTCACGCCTTCACCGCAGTAGATCACTTCCCTCAGGGTGCTGGAATTGGCCCGGAACTGCTGTACCTGATCCAGGAAGGCATCGTCCACCAGCAAGATGGCGGAGCCGGAGTCTTCCAGCGAATACAGGATTTCGGCCGCCGACCAGCGCGTGTTGCAGGGATTGATGACGCCGCCGCCCCAAGGCACGGCCATCTGATATTCCAGGTAGCGATCCGAGTTAAGGGCCAGCATCGCCACCCGATCGCCCCGGGCCATGCCCAGTGCCTGCAGCGCGCCGGCCAGGCGGGCGACTCGTTCGCCCAGTTGGCGGAAGGTCCGATGGCGGCCGTCAAAACGCACCGCGATGCGTTCGGGGTGCTGTTGCACGGCCCGGTGTAGGAATTGCGTCATATACATGCTTGTCTCCAGGTTTCCCTTCAGGGCGGGGAATTGTTGCCACGAAAGCCATCATAGGAAGCGGTGCCGGCGCCGGCAATGGCAGGGCGCGCCAATCCGATGGCCAAATACATCAAAGCACGCCAGGAGCGCGCCCGTCCCCCAGTCGGGCCCGTCCCGCGCATCCTGTGGGGACGGTCTGGGCAGGCCGGCAACGATTGCGCCGTGTACCGATGGCATGGCAGAATGCCCCCACCTTTTGACTTCCTCCCCCCACAATGGCCTGTCCTCCCGTCACCATTCAAATCGCCTTTGTGCACAACATGCTGTCAGGCGTGCTGGCCGGCGGCCACGATGTGCGGCCCTTCCTGCTCGAGGCCGGGATCGCACCGGAACTGCTGCAGGAGGCCGGCGCCCGTGTCACGGCGGAGCAGTACATCGCCCTGTTCCGGACGCTGACCGACCGGCTGGGCGACGAGGGTATGGCGCTGTTCTCGCGGCCACTGCGCCCCGGCAGCTTCGCCTTGATGGTGCGCTCCGCAGCCAGCGCAGACACGCTGGGCTCGAGCATGCGCCGCGCGATGCGCACTTTCCTCATTCTGCAAGACGACATCGTTCCGGAATTGCTGCGCGAAGGCGAGCTGGCCGGTTTTGGCTTGCGCTTCACCAGTCCCGTCAAGGCGCAGCAAGTGTTTTTGCATGAATTGCTGTTGCGCCTGTTCTGGCGCATGTTCGCGTGGCTGGCCGGCGGCCATCTGGCGGCCACACGTTTCGATTTCGCGTTCGAATGCCCGCCGTATGCGGGCTGGTACGGCAAGGCCTATACGGCGCCCCTATGCTTCGGCTGCGGGCAGTCGGCATTCTGGTTCGACGCGGACCGGCTGGAAGATCCCGTGCACCGCCCCGAGGCGGCGGTGCGCAGTTATCTGGCCGACGGACAGGGAAACATCATCTTGCCCAAGTTCAGGGGCGACCTGGTCAGCCAGCGTGTGCGCCGCCAACTACAGCAGGCGCACCGGACGTGGCCGGACCTGATCGCCATGGCGGAAATGTTGCACATGTCAACGTCCACCCTGCAACGGCGGCTGGCGGCGGAAGGCACCTCGTTCCAGGCGTTAAAGGATGAATTGCGGCGCGACGTCGCCATTGTGCGGCTCAATACCTGTACCATTTCGCTGGCGGAACTGGCCAGCGAACTCGGTTTTGCGGACAGCACGGCGTTCCAGCGCGCGTTCAAGGGCTGGACCGGCAGCGCACCGGGCGTGTACCGCCGCGGCGCCTGAAGGACCGGCGTTCGAACGCATTACCGCAGCCGGCCAGGTACACGTGCCGGATGCGGAACCGCTTGCCGCCGGCGATCGCACGCACGCGGTCGGCGCGGGCTTCGAGATGATCGGTCCAGACGGCGCAGGTGTGGGCGTTTGTGCCGGGCGGGTCAAGGTCCTATCTTGAATCCGCCATAGACGTCAATCAAACCGTGCGCCAGGTCATGTGCCCCGGTATCGTCGAGAGCATTAATGTGAACAATCGATCCGGGCGGCAGTGCACCCCTCAAGACCGTCTCGGCTGCATGCTTGACCTCAAGATACTCGGACACTCCGCCGATATTCCGGTCGACACTGCTGCGGCAAGCTCCGCAAATCGGGGCCTTCGCCAGACCACGCGTGTCAGGGTTAAGCTCGGCGCTGGCCGCCGATGCAGGACGTTGGTTGGCGCGCTCGTTCATTGTTGGCTCACTCACGTAGTCGCAGGGCGGATATTCGCCCGTGAATCCATGCGAAAAATGCGCCGACGCCAAAGGCCCATAGCCCCATAACCGTCACGGCAAAGAGGAACGCTCCGACGGTATACGGCTGTGCAACAACCATCGGACGGAAGTCGAGGCCATGGAATAAGGCATTCATGAATCCGAGGAACGGGCCAGGCCATACAATGGCGACCAGCGTACACAACGTGTAAAACACCATCACGGTCAGCGCGAGCGCGGCTCCGGTGGAAAAAGGCTTCATGCCGCCCCCCTTTCCTTGAAAAATATTGGGATAAATGCCGGGGTACGCTTCCGGTAGTCGGCGTACTCGGCACCGAACTGCGCTAGCATGTCCCTTTCCTCGGCGACAGCCAAGCGCATGTACACGACGACCAGCACCGGGAACATCACGAGCGTAATCAGGGTCGGCCATTGCAGCAGGAATCCGAACATGATGAGCACGAAGGCAACGTACTGCGGATGACGCATACGCGCATAAAGGCCGGTCGCTGCCAGCCGGTGTCGTTGCTGCGCCTTATACAGCACGCTCCACGCCGACGACAGCATGATGAAGCCGCCGAAAATGAACAGATTGCTTGCCAGATGGAATGGCCCGAAATGCGGGTTGACACGCCAGCCGAACATCATTTCGAGCAAATGGCCGGCATCATGCGAGAGGAAATCAATGCCCGGGAAATGCTTGGACAGCCACGGCAGCAGCAAATATATCGTCAGCGGAAAGCCATACATTTCCGTGAACAAGGCAACAATGAAGGCTGAGAATGCGCCAAACGAGCGCCAGTCCCGGCCCGTCTTCGGCATCGTGAAGCTGAACGCGAAGATGATGAACACCAGGGAATTGAGCACGACCAACGTCCACAGGCCATAGGCGGGATAGTCGTTCATGGCTGCCCCCGGCCTTCGCTCTTGGGCTGTCCAGTCGGATCCGAAGAGGGATTGCCGCCGTGGTGGTGGCGGCCGTGCCCATGATGGTGAAACAGGTGCATGAGTGGGCAGGCCAGAAAAACGAGATACGGCAGGATGCCAAGCAAATGCGCCCGATGTTCTGTCAACAGGAAGAAAACCGCGACACCGATAAACCCTGTCAGCACCCATTTCCCCCGCTTGGCGGCACCTTGTCCGTACTCCGCATGGTCATGTTCCATGGCTATCCCCTTTCTGGCATAGCTACCTTCGATGCCGGACACCGGACTGTCGGGCAGGTCCCGGGGTTTCCAATCGGTCCATCATCATTTATGGACGGGACTTAGCATTGAATTTAAATATGCTCCATGCTATGGCTCAAGATCCTAGGATTCCTTGATCCAAGTCAAATTAGGGAATCTGGAGGAAAATTAATAGCACTAAGCGTAAGTAGGCTAGTCCAAGTACATAGTCGGCGCTGATCCATGTTCAGAATTCGAAATAGAGAAATGCGCTGGCTTTGTTCATGCGGAGCCGAAAGAATTAAACAGCACCGGCCACCTCCTGCCGCGTGCGCAACACGTCGACATAGCAGGCGGCGATGCGCTCGGCCACGTGGCGCCAGGTATAGTCGGCCACCAGCGCCCGCACGGCGGGCCGCGGCGGCGGTGCAGCCAGCAAGGCGGCCACGGCATCGCGCTGGCCCCGCCTGTCATCCCAGCGCACCTGCCTGATGGCGCACTCGCTGCCGGCCAACCGCAGTGCGCTCTCCTCCGTCATGACGACGGGCGTGCCGGCCGCCAGGGCTTCCAGCACGCAGAGAGGAAACACTTCACCCTGGCTGGACAGGGCCAGGACCGAGGCGGCCGCATAGGCGCTGGCCAGCAAGGGATCGCCATGGTCGAAGGAGCCGAGCCAGCGCACCCGCGGATCGCGCTGCAGCTGCTGCAGATAAGCGTGGTGCTGGCGCTGGGCATGACCGATCAGCACGACGGGCACGTCCATACCGCCCAGCGCCTGGACCAGCCCCAGCTGGTTCTTGTAGGGCGAGATGGCGCCCACCATGAGCACGAACGACCCCGTGATGCCGAAGCAGGCGCGGAACAAAGCGCCATCGGCCTGGAAGAAATGGCCGCTGATGCCGTTAGGCAGCACGCATATCTTGCTGGCCTCGATCTGGAACGCGCTGCGGATGGCATCCCGTTCGGCGCTGCCCAGGGCGATGACCAGCTGCGCCAGTTGCAGGGCGCGCTTGGTGTGGGCATAGCTGGTTTGCACGGTCCAGGCCGTCAAGCGGCCCGTCAGGCGGTCGGCCAGGCGGGCGCGCCAGCCGTTGGCCCGGTTCCAGCCCGGCGACAGCAACGGCGACAGCACGATGGGCACCCGCATTTCATCGGCCGATTCCACCACCCGGTGGTTGCCGTTGATGGCGGCGAACACATGGATCAAGTCGAACTCGTCCAGCCGCTGGCGGTTGGGATCGAGCAATTCGACCTGCAGCTTGCCGCCCTGGCTGCCCCGGTAGCCGTTGAGGGCGGCAATCGTCTCCCGCACCTGGATCTGCAAGCCGCCTTCGCGCTGGAACAACATAGGATATGAAACCACGCCTACCCGCATCATGTTCTCCCCTTGCCTGATCTATATGCCCAGCGATATGCCCGGCCTTAGGCTGCCGGCCATGCCGACGAAGCCTGCGCCAGGACGGCCATGCCCATGCTGAACATGCTATCGAACGCCGATGCGCAACCCATGATGCGTATCAAAGCCCGGGCTGCCGCCATACTCACGGCGCGCCCCGTCAAACCAGGTCGCGGTAGAAGTCGCGCACCTGCTTGCCGACGACGGCGCTGCTGTAGCGCAGCTCGGCCTCGGCCCGCGCATGGTGGCCCATCTCCTGGCGCAGGGGCGCGTCGGCCAGCAGGCCGGCCAGCCGGTCGGTGGTTTCGTCGAGGTCGTTGTCCGGCACCAGCATGCCGCCCCGGCTGTCGCGCAGGATATCGATGCTGCCCGGCACGCTGGTGGCTACGGCCGGTACGCCGCACGCCATGGCCTCAATGGTGGCGATGCCAAATCCTTCATTTCGACTCATCAACAAATGAAGGTCGAAGGCCGGCATCACCGTTTCCACCGCCTCCACAAACCCGGCAAAGACCACGTAAGGCCCCAGCCCGGCCTGCTTGGCCTGCTGCCGCAGCGCCGTTTCCAGCGGGCCTGCCCCGACCAGCACCAGATACAGCTGGGGATAGCGGCGCCGCAGCCGGGCCAGCACCGCGATGAGCTGCGATGGCCGCTTTTGCACCGACAGCCGGCCCACGCTGCCCAGCACCAGGCTGTCGGGCGGCAGCTGCCACTGTTCGCGCATCGTGGCGCGCCGCTGGTCGCAGGGGCGGAACCGGTCCGTGTCCACGCAATTGGGAATGACGGCCAGCCGCGCGGACGGCAACAGATAGGGCTGGTAGATGGCCAGGAAATGCTGCATGGCCGACTCCGACACGGCATACACGCCCCGCACGGCCTCGAAAGCCTGGCGCAGCAAGGGCGCGTGCCAATCGCTGATGGTGTCCGGCGCGAATGCGTTGTGGACGCTGAGCACGACGGGCAGGCGGCAATGGCGGGCCAGCCACAGGGCCGAGAGCCCATAGTGGGTCCAGCACAGGGCGACATGGACCAGGGCCGGCCTGATCCGGCGCAAGGCGCGCGCCGCGAACAGGCGGGCGCGCCATTTGTTGAGGCGGTGCCAGCGCCACTGCTCGAAGAACAGGGGCGGCGCGAACGGTGTCCAGCGCAAGCCTTCGGCCAGCAGGCGGGCCGTCCACGCCGGGCTGCCGGGAAAGCGGCGGGTGCCGATCAGGCACTGGCAGCCGGCCCCGGCCAGGAAGCGCGCTTCCTGCGCCATGCGCAACTCCATGCCGCCCAGCTCCCCGGAATAACTGGTAATAAAGACCGTCCTGCCGCGCCGGGCCGCGCCGCGCCACGCTTCGCGGAAGTAACCTTGCAAATACGCCAGCTCCCAACGGTGCTGGAACAGGGCCCCGCCATCGCGGCGCAGCAGCGCCAGCGCCGCACCGGCCCCTTCCAGCAGCCAGCGCTTGAACATCCAGCGCGGCACGCCCAGCCATTCCGGGAACGTGCCGGGCTGCTCCTGGCGGTACTTGCCCCGCCCGAAACGCCGGGCCCGCTGCAGCAGGAACGGCGCTTCCAGCTGATGGGCACGGATATGGTGGGCCACCACGGCCTCGCGGCAGAACCAGCTGCGGTAGCCCGCTTCCGCCAGGCGCCGCGTGAACGCCGTCTCGCCCCCCATCGCGTACTCGCCGCCGTTGGGGCCCAGGCTTTCGTCGAAGCGGTAGCCGGCATCAAACACGGCGCGCCGCACGGCCATGTTGGCGCCCCAGACCAGGCCGGGAAATACGGGACCGTCCATCAGGCTGGCGGCCGTCAGGCCGAAGGTCAGGCCGAGCGGGACCCGCTCCAGCACCCAGTCCGGCGGCGGCGCGGCCCAGTCGGCCACGATGCTGCCGCCGAACACGGCGTAATCGGGCTGGGCCGCCGCGCACTGGGCCAGGCGGCGCAGCCAGCCCGGCGCCGGCATGGCGTCGTCGTCCGTGAAGACGAGCAGGTCGGTCGCCTTGTCGTCCAGCACCAGCGCCAGGCCCCGGTTGAGGGCCGCATTCTTGCCGCGCCGGCCTTCATATAGATAGTGCAAGGGCAAGCGGTCGGCATGGGCGGCAATGATGTCGCGGCTATGGTCGGTGCTGCCATTGTCGACCACCACCAGGCGCCAGCCGCCGTCCGGTGCGTCCAGCGCACAGTAGGCCGCCAGCACCCGGGGCAGGGTCGACGCGCCGTTGTAGGTTGCCATGAGAACGGTCAACAAGGGCGCTGCTCCTCTGTCCTATGATGGGTAGGCGTTACAGCCACAGTGTAGCGACGGCGGCCGGTCCGGCCGTTGAGACGCATCAACCCCATCCGTCCCATGCGCGACATTCTCGTCACCCTGATCGTGTTCGGCTGCCTGCCGCTGGTGTTCAGGCGGCCCGTGGCCGGCGTGCTGCTGTGGGTATGGATCAGCGTGATGAATCCGCACACCCAGGGTTGGGGTTACGCCCAGAACTTCCCGTTCGCCTACATCATCGCCATCTGCACCCTGATCGGCATGGCCGGCTGGCGCGGGCCCAAGGCGCTGCCCATCAACGGCATCACACTGACCTTGCTCGGCTTCATCCTGTGGATGAACGTGACGACCCTGTTCGCCCTGTTTCCCGACGCCAGCTATGACCAGTGGAACAAGGTGATGAAAATCATGCTGATGAGCCTGGTTACCATGATGCTCATACGCAGCCGCGAAGACGTGCACCGCCTGATATGGGTGCTGGTGATCTCGCTCGGCTTCTACGGCGTCAAGGGTGGACTGTTCACCTTGCGCAGCGGCGGCGCCGATCGCGTGTGGGGACCGGAAGGCACCTTCATCGGCGACAACAACGCCATCGCGCTGGCCCTGATCATGACCATCCCGCTGATGCACTACCTGCTGCAGCAAAGCGCCAACAAATGGACACGCGCGGCGATAGCCGTCACCATGGTGCTGTCGGCGCTGGCGGCGCTGGGCTCGTACTCGCGCGGCGCCCTGCTGGCCATCGCCGCCATGACGCTGTTCATGTGGTGCAAGAGCGGCAACAAATGGCTGAGCGGCTCCGTGATCGTGCTGCTGGCGCCGCTGCTGCTGCTGTTCATGCCGCCCAGCTGGAGCAACCGCATGGATACCATCGGCGACTATCAGGCCGACGACTCGGCCCAGGGCCGCATCAACGCCTGGTATATGGCCTACAACCTGGCCCGGGACCGACTGCTGGGCGGCGGCTTCGATGTCGCCGAACCGTCCACCTTCGCCCGCTACGCGCCCAATCCCACCGACGTGCACGCGGCCCACAGCATCTATTTCCAGGTGCTGGGCGAGCACGGTTTCGTGGGGCTGGTGCTGTACCTGATGCTGGGCATCTTCACCTGGCGCTGCGCCGCATGGATCGTGCACCACGCCGACGGGCAGCCGGAACTGGCCTGGGCGGCGCATCTGGCGACCATGATACAGGCCAGCTTCATCGGTTTTGCCGTGGGTGGCGCCTTCCTCAGCCTGGTCTACTACGACGTGCCCTACTACCTGATGGCGGCCCTGATCGCCACGCGCGCCCTGATCCGCGCCCGCCAGGCCGGCCACGCCCTGCCCCACGCGGCACCGCGCAGGGTCCGCTCGCCGGCGCCGGAGCTGTGATGCGCTGGCCCCACCGCCGCCTGTCTATCCTCATGTACCACCGGGTGCTGGCGCGGCGCGACCCGTTGCAACCGGACTTGCCGGATGTGCATCAGTTCGAGCGCCACATGCGTCTGCTGGCCCGCTGCTTCCACGTCCTGCCGCTGCACGAAGGGGCGCGGCGCCTGCGCGAGGGAACGCTGCCGCCGCGCGCGGCCTGCCTGACCTTCGACGACGGCTATGCGGACAATGTGGAACTCGCCCTGCCTGTGCTGCGCCGGCAAGGCCTGAGCGCCTGCTTCTTCATCAGCACCGGCTACCTGGGCGGCGGGCGCATGTGGAACGACAGCGTGATCGCCCACGTGCGCCACGCGCCCGGCCCCCTGCTCGACCTGCATCACCTGGGGCTGGGCAGCCATGCCGTGCATGACTGGCCGCACAAGATCGCGGTCCTGGACCATCTGTTGCAGCGCCTGAAGTACCTGCCACAGGGGCAGCGCCAGGCCATCGCCGACCAGCTGGCGCCGCCCATTGCCCCCGGTTTGATGATGACGCCGGCCCAGCTGCAACTGCTGCACCAGGCTGGCATGGAAATCGGCGCCCACACGGTACGCCATCCCATCCTGGTCACCTTGACGGCGCCGGCGGCCCGGCACGAGATCGGGGCCGGCAAGGCGGCCCTGGAACAGCTGATCGACGCGCCGGTGCGCTGTTTCGCCTACCCCAACGGCAGGCCGGGCCAGGACTACGACCGGCGCCACGTGCGCATGGTGGCCGAGCTCGGCTTCGAGGCGGCCGTCTCCACCCAGGCGGCGGCCGCCCACCGTGACAGCGACCCGCTGCAGCTGCCCCGCTTCACGCCGTGGGAGGCGGCGCCGTGGCGCTTTGGCCTGCGCCTGCTGCAAAGCCGCTGGCGGCGCCCGGCTTAATCCCCAGCAAGATGGTGTAAGGCGTGGCCACATGGGCCAGGAAGCGCAGCGGTGCCAGCCTGCGTATCGCTCGCACCAGGGCCGCGGCCAGGGGACCGTGGCGGCTCACGTCCATCATGTCGAACCGGTCCATGCAGCGCAGCCCCTGGGCCGCCAGGTGCCGGCGCAAGCCATAGTAGGTGAACCAGTTCACGGCCGGATAGGTGGCGTAGCCGGCCAGTTCGGGCCGGATGGTGCGGGCCAGGTGTTCGTAGCGGCGCTTGAGAAAGGATGGATACCACGAATACAAGGGCAGGGAAAATTCCTCCTGAACGGGACACAACATATTGCTGGTGCTCACGAACAGTGCGCCGCCCGGCCGCAGCACGCGCACCATCTCGCTCAGGCAGGTGGCCCAGTCCGTCACGTGCTCGAGCAGTTCCGGCGCGACGCACAAGTCCATCGAACCATCGTCCCATGGCAAGGCGGTGGCCGAGGCGACGGCGAAGTTGATGTCCAGCCCGGCCTGCCCGGCCCGCTTGCGGGCCAGGCCAATCAGCGCTTCGTTGATGTCGACGCCCGACACCCGGTGTCCCATGCCGGCCCACAGCCGGCATTGGGTACCGGCGCCGCAGCCGATGTCGCCCACCCGCAGCGCCCCGGCCGGCTGCCCCAGCGCCCGCCACAGCGTCGCATGGATCATCTGGAACCGGCCCCAGTCCGCCTCGCCGCCGCTTTGCCGCTCGTAGTGGTGGTAGAAGTCCTCGTGGCAAGCCGTATTCCAGTCCGGATCATCCTTGACGAATTTCGAACCCATCGTGCGCCTCTTCATGTGAGCGGCGTGCCCCGGCGCGCCGTTGGAACCACTGTTCCAGCATCATCAATACCCATACCATGGTGCCGTGGTACGGGGGATGGCTGGCCAGGTGCGTATCGAGCAGCGCGTCGATGAAGGCGGGCCGCACGATATGGCGCCGTTTCAGGTCGCTCAGACTGTCGCCGGCCAGGCTGCGCAGGCGGGCATGGCTGTGCAGCCAGTGGCCGACGGGCAGGCCGAAGCCGTGCTTGCGCTTGTTCAGTATGGCGCGCGGCAAGGTATCACTCAGCGCGGCCCGGAAGAAATGGCGCAGGCGGGTGCCATGCAGCTTGTCCTCCGGCCGCAGGCGGGCGGCGAACGCCACCACATCGTCGTGCAGGAAGGGGAACGCCGCTTCCAGCCCGGCCAGCTCGCATGCCTTGCTGACCTTGGGCAGATCGTTGTCGGCCAGCGTGTAGCGCATGTCGAGCGCCAGCAGACGGTTGATCTGGCTCAGGTGGCGGGTGCGCCAGTACGCCTGGTCCAGGGCGCCGGCCGGTGCCGCGCTGTCCACCATGGCCAGGAAGTCGGCTTCCAGCACCTGCCCCGGGCCGTAGCCTTGCAGCAGATTGTAGGTTTCCAGCCGGGCCGGCAAGGGCAGCAATGCTTGCCGCACGTAGCTGCGGGCCTTGCGCAGCAGCCGATGCTGTTGTCCGGCCAGCAGTCCGAACAGCACCGGTTCCAGCAGCAGCTGGCGCAGCGGCGCCGGACAACGTTCGTAGCGCGACAGCACGGCCTGGTGCGCATAGCGCGCATTGCCGCCGAACAGCTCATCGCCGCCATCGCCGCCCAGCATGCGGGTAATGCCGTCCGCCCTGGCCATGCGGGCGCAATAATAGGCGGGCACGGCGGACGCGTTGCCGAACGGCTGGTCGAACACGGCGCTGATATGGGGAATGGCGGCGATCACATCCTCGGCCGTCACATACAGTTCCCGGTGCCGGGTGTTGAAGGCCTGGACGGCGATGTTGGCGTACTCCATCTCGTCGTAGCCTTCCACGTCGAAACCGATGGAATAGGTGCGGGCCGTGGCGCCGCCCTGCGACAACATGGCGACCACGGTCGAACTGTCCGTGCCGCCGCTGAGGAAGGCGCCCACTTCATGCCCGGCCAACGATGCCTGGACGGCGCCCGCCACGGTGGCGAGAAATTGTGGCTTGAGCCGGGACCAGGGCGTGTGCTCGTGCTCCAGATAGCGCATTTCCCAGTACTGGCCGCGGCTGAGCTTGCCGCGCCGGTAGTGCAGGTACTCGCCCGGCAGCAAGCGCTGCTGCTGGCGGTAGATAGTGCCCGGGGCCGGTACCATATGAAAATACAGGTAATTGTAGATGGCCTGGTGGTCGAGCGCGGCATCGGCCCAGGGGTGGGCCAGCAGCGCATCGGCCGAGCTGGCAAACAGCAGGCCCTGCGGGGCGGGCTGGTACAGCATGGGACGGGCGCCGTTGCGGTCCACGGCCAGCAGCACCTCGCCGTTGCGGCTGTCGAGTATGCACAGCGCGAATGCGCCGGCCAGCCCGGCGCATGCCTGCGCGCCCCGCTGCGGCCACAGCGCGGCCAGCCGGTACGCGACGCCGTCCGCCTGGTCTGCCAGGGTGGGCTGGCCCCAGACGGCCACCAGCAAGCCATCCTCGCGGTGCAGCTGGGCGCTGTCCTCGCTGGCGGCGATGGCGGCGCCGGCCGCGCCGCAGGCGATGGCTTGTACGTCGCTGCCGTCAAAGCGCGTCAACGGCGCGGCCATGCGGGCCAGCTGGCGGCGCGGCTCGGCCGGGTCGGCGCCCTCGTCCCGCACCAGGCTGAACCAGCCGCACAAGCCGCTCATACCAGCACCTCCAGCGGCTGCGGATGACCGAGGAAGGCGGTCGGGCTGGCGCTGAGCCCGTAGGCGCCGGACTGGAACACGACCACCAGGTCCCCTTCCACGGCGGGCGCCAGCGCCATTTGCTCGGCCAGCACGTCGAGCGGTGTGCACAGGGGGCCGACCACGGACACCACTTCGCGCTGTCCTTCGGCCATGCGGTTGCCTATCGCCACGGGAAAGTTGCGCCGCACCCGCTGCCCGAAATTGCCGGACGCGGCCAGGTGATGATGGAGGCCGCCATCGGTGATCAGATAAGTCTGGCCGTGCGAGTGCTTGCGCTCGAGCACGCGGCACACGTAGACGCCGGCCTCGGCCACCAGATAGCGGCCCAGCTCTAGCGCCAGCATCGTGTCTGGCGCAGCGCGCTGCAACAGTTCCTGCGCGCGCTGCAAGGCGACGGCCACCGCTTCCATCATCAGCGGCTGGTCGCCGGGAAAGTACGGCACGCCGAAGCCGGCCCCGAGATTGAGCCGGCGCAGCGGGACGGACGCATGGCCGGCCATGCGCAGGGCCAGCTGCACGCTCAAGGCATGGGCCTCGGCGATGGCCGGCGCCGACAGGTTCTGCGCGCCGCAAAAAATGTGGAAGCCCTGGAACTCCAGGCCCAGGCGTGCCGCGCCTTGCAGCATGGCCGGCACCCGTTCCTCGTCCACGCCGAACGGCCGGGCGCCGCCGCCCATCTTCATGCCGGCCAGCTTGAGCTCGAAGTCGGGATTGATCCGTATCGCCACCCGCGGCACGATGCCCAGCCGCTGGCCCGTCTCGGCCACCCGCTCCATCTCCCGTTCCGATTCCAGGTGCAGCAGCACGCCCGCCGCCACGGCGCAGCGCAACTCGGCGTCGGACTTGCCCGGCCCGGCAAAGCTGATGCGCCCGGATTCCATGCCCGCGTCCAGCGCCACCCGCAGCTCGCCGCCGGAGGCGACGTCGATGCCATCCACCAGGCCCGCCATCATCTGCACCAGGGCCGGCATGGGATTGGCCTTCATGGCGTAATGCAAGCCCACACCGGGCGGCAACTGCCGGCGCAGGGCTGCCACGCGGTTGCGGATGTGCTGGCGTTCGTAGGCGTAGAACGGCGTGCGGCCCACCCGCTGCGCCAGCCGCGTCAGCGCGATGCCGCCCAGCTGCAGGCAGCCATCCTGCACGGCGAACTGGTCGAGCGGCGCATGGCGCGGCGTGTTCATGTCCGGCCCCCGTTGGCGGCCGCCGCCAGCCCGGCGGCCAGCAGCGGCCGGTCTATCTTGCCGTTCGGATTGCGCGGCAAGGGGCCATCGTACAATTTGACCCATGCCGGCACCATGTAGTTGGGCAAGGCGGCCTTGCACGCGGCCAGCACCTGTTCTGCGCTGGCCGGCACGGCATTGGGCACCACGGCCGCCAGCACGATGGCCTGGCCCAGCTGCGGATGGGGCACGCCGACGGCGGCCGCCTCGCTTACCAGGCCGGACGCGTAGACCACGTCTTCCACTTCGGTGGGACTGACCCGGTAGCCGGAAGTCTTGATCATGTCGTCGCTGCGGCCGATGAAATACAGATAGCCTTCCTCGTCCGTGCGCACGGTGTCGCCCGACCACACGGCCGCCTCCAGCAGCGGCAGCCCGGGCAGGCGCGGCGGCAGCGGCCGGAAGCGCAGCGCGGTACGTTCCGCATCGTTCCAGTAGCCCAGCGCCACCAGCGCGCCGCGGTGCACCAGTTCGCCCGGCTCGTTCGGCCCGCAGGGCGTGCCGTCGGCGCGCAGCACCAGCACCTCGGCGTTGGGAATGGCCTTGCCGATGGAGTCGGGCCGCCGGTCCAGCTGCTCCGGCGCCAGATAGGTGGAGCGGAACGCTTCCGTCAAGCCGTACATGAGGTAGACCTTGGTGCTGGGCAGCGCGCGGCGCAGGGCGTCGAGCGTGCGGCGCTGCATGACGCCGCCGGAATTGGTGATGTAGCGCAATCCCGTGGCGCTGTTCCAGCTCAGCTGGGCCAGCTGTATCCACAGGGGCGGCACGGCGGCCAGGCCCGTGATGCGTTCCTGTTCCACCGTGTCGATGATGTCGCGCAGCAGCAGATAATTCATCAGCACGGCGCAGGCGCCGCTGTGGAAAGCCGTCGTCAGCTGGCTCAGCCCGTAGTCGAAGCTGAGCGGCAGCACGCACAGGATGCGGTCCTCGGTCCGGTTTTCCAGATAGCTGGCGACGCTGACGGCGCCGGCCACCAGGTTGCGGTGCGACAGCACCACCCCCTTGGGCTTGCCCGTGCTGCCGGACGTGTACAGGATGGCCGCCACGTCGCTGTCGATGCGCCGGTGCGGGGTCGCCACGCTGGCCACGGCCATGCAGCCATGCCAGGCCAGCATGTCGAGCCCGGGCGCGGCCGGCAGCTTGTCTTCCATGCCGCCGACCAGCACCACGGTGCGCAGGTCCGGACACGCCGGCAGCACGGCCAGCAGCCGGTTCAACCGTTCGCGCGACGTGACGAGGATGCGCACGTTGCAATCGGCCAGGATGTGGGCCACCTGTTCCGCCTTGAGCAGCGGGTTGACGGGCACGAAGACGCCGCCGGCGGCGGCCGCGCCGAACATGGCGGCCACCGCTTCCTCGCGTTTTTCCAGGTAGACGGCTACCCGTTCGCCGGGGGCCAGCCCGCAGCGCAGCCACGCCCCCGCCGCCGCGCCCACCATGGCCGCCAGGCCCGCGTACGACAGCGACACGCCCTGGTACGACAAGGCCGGCGCCTGTGGCGCACGCAGGGCGGACTGGAAAATGAATTCTTGGATAAGCTGCGCCATCGCGCGACCTCTGAGCAGTGAGTATGGCCTATGATTGGGACAAACCGCGTACCGCTCTTTGATGTTAGTCAATCAACATCGCCGCTTGCGCGGGCGCAAACCGGCGCAGCGGCGGCCAGTGTCTAATCGGTGCTGTACGCAAGCACCCGGCCGCCGCCCGCTCCCGCCATGACCAACCGCCTGACCCGCGCATTCGCCCAACTGGGATGGCTCAACGCCCTCCTGTACCTGTGCGACCGCGCCCTGGCGCCGTTGTCGGGGGGGCGCTGGGGCATCCACAAATACCAGTTCGTGGCCCAGCGCCTGGGCGAACAGCCGCTGTGCGCCAACCGCGGCCGCGACATCGACGTGCGCCTGCTGGCCAGCCGCGCCGCCATCCCGCCCGGCTATCCGCGTCCGGCCGACGTGCTGGACCGGCGCTACGCCCAGGGCGCCATCAGCCTGGCAGCGTTCCGCCGGCAAGACCTGGTGGGCTTCCTGTGGCTGCTGTTCGACGCCTACCAGGAAGATGAGGTGCGGGCCCGCTACCGCCTTGTATCGCCCCGCTCATGCTGGGATTTCGATGTCTATGTGCGCCCGGAAGACCGCCTGGGCTGGGCCTTCCGCCGCCTGTGGGACGAGGCGCGCTGCCTGTTGCGGGCGCGCGCCGTGCGCTGGTCCTGCAGCCGCATCTCGGCCTTCAACCCGGCCTCGCTGGCGGCCCACGCCCGCATCGGCACGGTGCCGCTGGGCAGCGCCGTCTTCCTGCGCTGCGGTAACTGGCAATGGATGGTGGCCACGCTGGCGCCCCATTTCCACTGCTCGCGCCACCCCGCTTCCTATCCCCAGCTGCTGCTCGACACCAGCCGGCTGGACCACCACGCCAACCTGGAGCCGCCATGCCGCCACTCGAGCAAGTAAGAATCATCCTGTGCGATACCCTGGGACTGGGCCAGCTGCGCCTGGCGCCCGACACACCGCTGCTTGGCAGCGTGGCCGAACTCGATTCGATGGCCGTGGCCGGCGTCATCACGGCGCTGGAACAGCATTTCGGCATCGAAGTGATGGACGACGAAATCAGCGCGCGCCACTTTGCCACCCTCGGCACGCTCAGCGACTTCGTCGACAGCAAGCTGGCATGATGCGCGACCTGGCGACGGGCGCCACGCCCTTTTTCCTCGACACCAGCCGCGGCCAGCGCTTCTGCCTGTTTCATGCGCCCGATCCCGGCCGCGCGCGCGGCGCCATCGTCTACGTGCCGCCGTTTGCCGAAGAGCTCAACAAGTGCCGCCGCATGGCCGCCCTGCAGGCCCGCCGCTTCGCGCAGGCCGGCTACGCCGTGTTGCAGATCGACTTGTACGGCTGCGGCGACAGCAGCGGCGATTTCGGCGACGCCCGCTGGGAAATCTGGCTGCAGGACCTGGTGCAAGCGTGCCGCTGGCTCAGCCAGCGCGGCTACAGGCAAGTCAGCCTGTGGGGGGTACGGCTGGGTGCCCTGCTGGCGATCGACTTCGCCTGCTCGGCCGGCGTCACGCCGCAGGCCCTGGTGCTGTGGCAGCCCGTGGTCAGCGGCCGCACCCACCTGCACCAGTTCCTGCGTGTGGGCCGGGCGGCACGGATGCTGGCGATGGAGGGCGGCCCGGAAACGCACTCTGTGGTTAGCCAGGCAGCCGCCGTCGAGACGGCACCGGTCGAAGTGGCCGGCTACACGCTGGCCCCGGCGCTGGTCGATGCCATCGGCCAGCGCGACGCGGCCTTCGTCACGCCTCCCTGCACGGTCTACTGGCTGGAAGTACCCATCGGGCCGACGGCTACGCACGACGTGGCCCCCTCGTCGGCGCGCCACATTACCCACTGGCGCGCGATGGGGGTGCCGGTGGAGGTACAGCTTGTGCCAGGTCCCGCATTCTGGGCCAGCACGGAAACGGTACTGTGTCCGGCACTGCTGGACGCCACCAGCGCGCTGGAGCTGCCGTGACGCAGCCGCAGCAAGTGTTGCGCTTCCCGTGCGACGGCGACTGGCTGATCGGCGTATTGCATCTGCCGCCCAGCCCCCTGCCGCGCGGCGTGCTGATCGTGACGGGCGGCCCGCAGTACCGGGTCGGCAGCCATCGCCAATTCGTCCTGCTGGCGCGCGCCCTGTGCGCCGGCGGCATACCGGTCATGCGCTTCGACTATCGGGGCATGGGCGACAGCGAAGGCGAAAGCCGTAATTTCGAGCAGGTGGACGACGACTTGCAGGCCGCCGTCCACCAATTCTTCCACTCCGTTCCCGCGCTGCGCGAGCTGGTGCTGTGGGGCCTGTGCGACGGCGCCACGGCCGCCGCCTTCCACGCCGCCGCCGACCCGCGCATACGTGGCCTGGTCCTGCTCAATCCCTGGGTGCGCAGCACACGCGGCGAAGCGCGCGCCACCTTGCGCTATTACTATCTGGCGCGGCTGCGGGAGCCTGAATTCTGGCGCAAGCTGGGCAACGGCACCTTCGGCCTGCTGCAGGCCTTGCGTAGCCTGGGGCAGGTACTGCGGCGCGCCCGCGGCGGCGGCGCCGGCGATAACGGCCAGGCGGACTTGCCGCAACGGCTGTACCGGGCGCTGGCGGGGTTCGATGGCCGCATCCTCGTCGTCCTGAGCGGCGCCGATCTCACCGGGCGCGAATTCGCCGGCCTGCAGGCCGACCATGCGCACTGGCGCGCACTGCTGGCGAGGCCGCGCATACGGCAGGTGACGCTGCCCCAGGCCAACCACACCTTCGCCAGCGCGGCCTGGCGCGATGAAGTGGCCACGCTGTGCGCCGATTGGATCGCATCATGGTAAAGCGCGTGCTGATGATCGCCTTCCACTATCCGCCGATGCAAGGCAGCAGCGGCATCCAGCGCGCGCTGAAATTCTCGCAATACCTGCCGCAGTCGGGCTGGCAGCCGCTGGTGCTGTCGGCCCACCCGCGCGCCTATCCCGACACCAGCGCCGACCAGGTGGCCGAAGTGCCGGCCGGACTGGCCGTGTGCCGCAGCGCGGCCTGGGATGCGGCCCGCCATTTCGCCGTGCGGGGCCGCTACCCATCCCTGCTGGCCCAGCCCGACCGCTGGATCTCGTGGTGGCTGAGCGCCGTGCCGGCCGGCCTGCGGCTGATACGCCAGCACCGGCCCGACGTCATCTGGTCCAGCTACCCCATCGCCACGGCCCACCTGGTGGCGCTGACGCTGCAGCGCCTGAGCGGGTTGCCGTGGATCGCCGACCAGCGCGATCCGCTGACCGAACCAGGGTTCCCGCTCGATGGCCGCACCCGCCGCATCCACCAGTGGCTGGAACGGCAGGCGGCCCTGCGCAGCGCCGCCATCGTCTGCACCACGGCCGGCGCCATGCGCGCCTGCCAGGGCCGGCATCCGCAGTTGACGGATGAGCGTCTGCGCCTGATCGAAAACGGCTATGACGAGGACAACTTCCGCGACGCGGCGGCCGCCACCACGCCGGGCGCGCCCAGGGGACGCGTGTTCCGACTGCTGCACAGTGGCCTGATCTATCCGTCCGAACGCGATCCGCGCTTCCTGTTCGCCGCCCTGCAGACGCTGCAGGCCGGCGGCGATATTGGCCCCGACAACTTCCGGCTGGTGCTGCGCGCGCATGGGCACGACGATTTCCTGCGTCCCCTGATAGACCGCTACGGCGTCGGCGCGCTGGTCGAACTGGCGCCGCCCCTGCCCTACCAGGCGGCGCTGGCCGAAATGCTGGCCGCGGACGGGCTGCTGCTGCTGCAGGCGGCCAATTGCAACCATCAGATTCCGGCCAAGCTGTACGAATACCTGCGCGCGCGCCGCCCCATCCTGGCCCTGACCGATCCGTCCGGCGATACCGCCGCCACCTTGCGCCGGGCCGGCATCGACACGATAGGCATGCTCGACTCGGAGCCCGACATCGTGTCGGCGCTGCTGCGCTTCCTGCGGCTGGCGCGGCAAGGGGCGGCACCGCTGGCCGGCCAGGCCGCCATCGCCCGCCACTCACGCGCGGCGCGCACGCAGGAGCTGGCGGCGCTGCTCGACGAAGTGAGCGTCAGGGCAAGAAACATGGAGAAAAGATGAAACTTCCATACGCACTGTGCACGCTGCTGCTGTCGGGCGCCGTCCACGCCGCCAACGACTGCGGACCGCTGATCCACCACGACCAGGGCGGCGACTACACCAACGCCACCGATCGCGAGGGATTGCCCGTGGTCGAACAATTCCATTTCACCCCGGAGGTCGAACACCTGATCCGAGGCAAATCCGGTGACCTGGGCAGCGACATCGATTACACGCTGGACCATTTCCCCAACCATCACCGGGCCCTGGCCGCCATGGCCCGGCTGGCCCTGCGCGGCAAGACCAACCGGCCGTCGGGGGCCAAGTACACGGTGCAATGCTATTTCGACCGGGCGCTGCGGGTCCGCGCCGACGCCCCCCAGGTCCATTCCCTGTTCGGCAGCTACCTGCTGGCGCTCGGCGACCTCGATTCGGCGCTGGAGCAGTTAAGCATGGCCGCCCGGCTGGAACCGGGCAACGCGACGGCCCAGTACAATCTGGGCCTGCTCTACGTGCGCAAGCACGACTACGCCCAGGCGCTCGTGTGCGCCCACGCCGCCTATGCGCTCGGGTTCCCCCTCGAAGGCTTGAAGAAGCAGCTGATCGCCGCCGGCCAGTGGCACGACGCGCCTTAGGCACGGGCGCTCGCGCGCCGGGGATAGCTCTTCCCCCTTCAGCCGGGGCTGCGCAGGCCGTGGTGGGCCATCAGGTCATACAGCGTGGGCCGGCTGACCCCCATCAACTCCGCGGCCTTGACGATGTTGCCGTCCACGCGCGCCAGCGCCCGCACCATGACGCGGTACTCGGCCGCGTCGCGCGCCTGCCGCAGGTTGAAGGTTTCCTCGGCCGCGCCGCCCTCCGGCAGGCCCAGGTCTGCGGCCGTGATGAGCGCACCGTCGGCCATGATGACGGCGCGCTTGATGCAGTTCTCCATCTCCCGCACGTTGCCCGGCCAGGCATAGCCCTCGATGGCGGCGAGCGCCTCGGGGCTGAAAGCCATGGCCGGCCGTCCTTCGCTGGCGCTGAACTTGTTCTTGAAGTGGTGCGCCAGCAGCGCGCAGTCGCCCACCCGCTCGCGCAGGGGCGGCAGCATCAGGACGATCTCACTGAGGCGGTAGAACAGGTCTTCACGGAAGCGGCCCGCCTCGGCCAGCGCGCGCAGGTTCTGGTGTGTGGCGCACACGATGCGCACGTCGACGCCGATCTCGGTGCGCCCGCCCACCCGCTCGATCACGCGCTCCTGCAGGAAACGCAGCAGCTTGGCCTGCAGCGCCATGGCCATGTCTCCTATCTCGTCGAGGAAGAAGGTGCCGCCGTGGGCCAGCTCGATCTTGCCCAGGGTCTGGCGCAGCGCGCCCGTGAACGCCCCCTTCTCGTAACCGAACAATTCGCTCTCCAGCAGATGCTCGGGGATGGCGGCGCAGTTGATGGCCACAAAGCGCTTGTCGTGGCGCGCGCTCAGCGCATGCAGGCCGCGCGCGATCAGCTCCTTGCCGCTGCCCGAATCGCCCAGCAACATGACGGTGGCCGACGACGGCGCCACTTTTTCCACGCTGCGGCACACCTTGAGCATGCTCGGATCGCGGCTGACGATACCGGCCAGCGGCGAATCGGCCTGGGTCTGCAGCATGCGCCGGTTCTCCTGCTGCATCTCGTGCAGATAGTAGGCGCGCCCGATCACGAGTGCCAGCAGGTCCGCGTCCAGCGGCTTCTGATGAAAATCGTAGGCGCCGGCGCTGATCGCCTTGAGCGCATTACCGCGGTCCTGGTTGCCCGACAGGATGATGACCTTGGTGTCCGGCGCCGCCGCCAGGATCAGCGGCAGCAGGGTCAGCCCCTCGCTGGCGCCATCGGGGTCGGGCGGCAGGCCCAGGTCCATCGTCACCACGGGCGGCTGGTGCCGGCGCAGCTGGGCCAGCGCCGCTTCGCGGTCGGCGGCCACCACCACTTCATAATTGTCCAGGCTCCAGCGCAGCTGCTTTTGCAGTCCGGGGTCGTCCTCGATCACCAGCAGCTTCTTCTTGCCCATGGCCTGCCTCCCTGTCCTAGGCTGCCGCCGCGGCCTGCTGATACAACGGCAGGACCACGCGGAAGGTCGAGCCCATCCCCGGCGTGCTGGCCACTTCCAGTTCGCCCCCCAGGTCGCGGACGTATTCGCGGCTCTCGAACACGCCTATCCCCATGCCGGCCGGCTTGGTCGAGTCGAAGGGCTGGAACAGGCGTTCGCGAATGAACTGCTCGCTCATGCCATGGCCGGTGTCGGCCAGTTCGACCACGGCCGCCTGGCCCACGCGCAGCAGCCGCACGGTGATGGCGCCGCCGACCGGGGTGGCATCGACGGCATTTTGCAGCAGGTGGCCCAGCACCCTTTCCAGGCGGCTGCCATCGGCCCGTACCGTGAGGCCCGGCGTGCAGCAGGCCAGCGCGGGCGGAGGCGCCCGGTCCGCATGGGCCTGCAGCGCCCGCAGCAGCAGCTGGTCCAGCGGCTGCGGGCCGTCCTGTTCCTGCCGCCCGTCGCGATGCAGCTTGTGCAGCAGCAGCTTCATCTTGTCCACGGAATGGGCCAGCGTAGCCAGCATGTCCTGCTGGAACTCGGGATTGGCCTGGTGGCGGGCCGCATTCGACAAGAGCAGCGACAGCTGCGACACCAGGTTCTTCAAGTCATGCACGATAAAGGCCGACATGCGGTTGAACGACTCGAACTGGCGCGCCACGGCCAGCGAGTCGGCCGATTCCCGGTGCGCCAGGTAGCCGGCCGCCTGGCTGCCGGCGATCTTTAACACGTCAGTCACTTCCCAGTTAAGCGCGATGCGGGTGCGCGGCTGATCCAGCGTGACGAAGCCGAACAGGCGCCCATGCAGCATCAGTGGCACCACCAGCCACACCTGCGCCATCGCCGCCAGCCAATCCGGCAGCGGCAGCTGGCCGTATGGCTGGCGCGACTGGCGCCATGCGCCCACGTCCATCACCCACTGGCGCGCTTCGAGAAACTGGCAGAAGGCGCTGCCGGCATCCTCGACCGCCGCTGGCGCGGCCTGGTTCCAGCCGGCGGCCGGCTCGAAGCGTTCCCGCTCGCGCCGTATCCACAGCGTGCCGGCCGGGCTTTCGACCAGCGCCGCCACGGCCTGGATGGCGCGTTCGGCCAGCGCGGGGCCGTCGTCGGCCAGCGCCCGGGTAAAGCGCAGCCATTCCTGGCGATAGTCGAAACTGCCCCGGTAGAAGTGCTTGTTGATCTGTACCTTGAGACTGGCGCGCATGGCGCCGGAAAACAATACCCCGGCCAGCAGCAGCGCCGCGCCGAACAGGCAGGCCAGTTGCATCAGCGGGCCCCATACGCCACCGATGTAGCGCAGATAATAGGCGCTCGATGCCATGGCCAACAGATAGGTGGCTGAACCGAGCAGCGCGGCCGAACGGAACAGGATCTGGCGCGACAGCATCAGCTCCGGCGCCCAGGCCCGGTTGCGCGCGGCGGCGATGCCGATCAGCGGCGCGCACAAGGCGGTGACGATGCCGCGCGCGGCCCAGATTTCGCTGTTGATGTGCCGAAACAGCAAGGCGTCGCTGTACAGGTAGAACTCGTAGGCGAACAGGCCGCCTATCCCCAGGCAGGCGAACTTGATGCCCCACCGGCCCACGGGCGGCGTGTTGCGGTACAGATGTTCCACCAGCAGCATGCCCAGCACGGCCAGGCTCACGTGGATGATGATGGCCAGCATGGCCCCCCGGCCGCCGCCCTCCTCCGGCGCCGCCGGCCAGAACTGGGCGCCCATGCCGGCAACGACGGCGACGGCCAGCACCACGGCCCCGGCCAGCAGGCCGGCCGGCATGCGCCGTTCCTGGTACAGCAGGCGCTGCAGGAACAGCAGCCAGGCTCCGGTGCGCAGCAACTCGAGCCACTGCAAGGCCGGCGCGGCGGGCCGGGCCGCGCCCAGGGCCGCAGCGGCAGCCCAGGCCGCCGTCAGCAGGCAGGCGCAGCCGAGCGCGGCGCCGTGCCGGCGCGATTTACTCTTTTGCAACAGGAGCAGGAACAGGATCAGAAAAGCGACGCCCGCGCTGCCGTAGCTGAAGGCGGCAACGTCGGACGGCGCCCAACGGGGCAGCATTATCGGCTGCCTTTGCCGAACAACACCACTTGCACCGTGTCGATCAGGATCAGCAAATCGAGGAACAGGCTGTTGTTCTTGACGTAATACAGGTCGTATTGCAATTTTTGCACGGCATCGTCCACCGATGCGCCGTAACGGTAGCGCACCTGGGCCAGGCCCGTGATGCCGGGCTTGATGCTGTGCCGCAGATTGTAGTACGGTACCTTTCCGCACAGCTGGTCGACGAAATAACCGCGCTCGGGCCGGGGGCCGACAAAGCTCATCTCGCCCTTGAACACGTTGAGCATCTGGGGCAGCTCGTCGATGCGCAGCTTGCGTATCCAGTGGCCCACCCGCGTCACGCGCGGATCGTCGGCGGCGGCCCAGCGCGGCTGGCCATCGCGCTCCGCGTCCATGCGCATGCTGCGGAACTTGAGCACGTTGAAGTTGCGCCCGTCCTTGCCCACCCGTTCCTGCTGGTAGAACACGGGACCGCCATCCTCGGCCACGATCAGCATGGCCGTCAGCGCCATCAGCGGCAAGGTGACCAGGCAGATGGCGCCGCTGGCCAGCAGGTCGAAGGCGCGCTTGACGGCGGCCCGCAGGAAGCTCTGGTCGAAGCCGCCACCGAAGATCAGGTAGCTCGGTTGCAGCGAATCGATGCGGATCTGGCACGCCTCGCGCTCGAAGAAGGTGGCCGCATCGGTGATACGCAGGCCGCCCAGCGCGCACTCTAGCAGCTGGCGCACGGGGAAGGCGCCGTTGCGGCGATCGCCGACGGTGACGACGATTTCGTTGACGCCATGGCGGCGGGCCAGGGCCAGCAAGGACTGGTCCACCGGCAGCAGGGCCTGGCCCGTCACGCGCGACGGCTCGCCGGCCACCGGCACGCAACCGACCACCTGGAACTGGTGCAGCCCGGCCCGGCCGGCGGCCAGGGCCAGGCATTCGCTGGCCGTGGCGCCATCGCCGACCAGGATCACCTTTTCCACCAGCATGCTGGACTGGGCCGAGGCCAGCACGGCCAGCCGGATCAGCAGCACGCCGATGGCGCCCAGCAGAAAAACAACAGCGGCCGACTGGCCGAACTGGATGGCCGGCGCCACCCCGATCAACATGCTCAGCAAGCCGAAACCGAGCGCGAACGAAGGCAGGATGCGCAGCAACGTATGTTTGATGTCTTCCCGGGAATTGTTCTGGTACATGCCCAGCGTGCTCATGCTAAATACCAGCACCAGGGCGAAGGCCAGGGCCGACAGATAGGGGTAGTCGAGGTGGCGCCGCCCCAGCCACGCCAATGATGGGGCCGCTGCGACCGTCAGCAGTATCAGCAGCTCCATCAGCAACAGCATGAAGCCCATTTTCGACACATAATGGTGGAAAATCCTGATCACGGCGACCTCCTGCCCACCCAACCGACGGGGGAGCCTCCATGATGGCGAACTGTGGCGACATGCGTGTTGAGGCGCCACAAGGCCGGGTTAGCCCGGCAGTAAATTCGCCTGTCCAGCCCGCCCGGCTGACGGCTTGCTGCCAAATGGTCTATAGTAGAGGTCTTCACCGAATACAGACTTCACCATGAAATTTGATGTTGCTATCGTCGGCAGCGGACTGGCCGGCTTGTCGGTCGCCTTGCATTTGGCCGAAACGCGCACTGTCGCGATCATTTCCAAACGTGCCCTGCAGGATGGCGCCAGTAACTGGGCCCAGGGCGGCATTGCCGCCGTGCTCGATTCAGGCGACAGCCACGGGGAGCATATCAACGACACCCTGGTGGCCGGCGGCGGCCTGTGCGACGAAGCAGCCACCCGCTTCATCGTCGAGCACGGCCGCGAAGCCATCGAATGGCTGATCGAGCAAGGCGTGCCGTTCACGCGCGACGAATCGGCCGAACTGGGCTTCCACCTGACGCGCGAAGGGGGCCACAGCCAGCGCCGCATCATCCACGCGGCCGACGCCACCGGCCACGCGGTGCAGGTCACACTGGAAGAGAAAGTGCGGGCCCACCCGAACATCACCCTGTTCGAACATCACTGCGCCATCGACCTGATCACGTCCGACAAGTTGCATCCGGCCAAGAAAGGCCACGCCCAGCCCAAGTGCCACGGCCTGTACGTGCAGGACGAGCAGAGCGGCCAGGTGCACACCTGCGCGGCCGAGCACACGGTGCTAGCCACGGGCGGCGCCGGCAAGGTCTACCTGTACACCACCAATCCGGACACGGCCAGCGGCGACGGCATTGCCATGGCCTGGCGCGCCGGCTGCCGCGTGTCGAACATGGAATTCATCCAGTTCCACCCCACCTGCCTGTACCACCCATACGCCAAGTCGTTCCTGATCACGGAAGCGATCCGCGGCGAAGGCGGCCTGCTCAAGCTGCCGCCCGAAGCGGGTGCGGCGGCCGGCAGCCGCTTCATGCTGGCCCATGACGAGCGGGCCGAACTGGCGCCGCGCGACGTGGTGGCGCGCGCCATCGACTTCGAGATCAAGAAACGGGGACTCGATTATGTGCACCTGGACATCAGCCACAAGCCGGCCGCATTCCTGATCGAGCACTTCCCCACCATCTACGCGCGCTGCCTGGAACTGGGCATCGACATCACCAAGCAGCCCATCCCCATCGTGCCGGCCGCCCACTACACCTGCGGCGGCGTGGTGACTGACCTGGCCGGGCGCACCGACCTGCCCGGCCTGTACGCCGTGGGCGAGACGGCCTGCACCGGCCTGCATGGCGCCAACCGCCTGGCCAGCAACTCGCTGCTCGAATGCCTGGTGATCGGACGCGCGTGCGCGACCGACATCGCGGCCAAGGAAAAGGACGAAGTGCCCTACCTGCCGGACTGGGACGAAAGCCGGGTGACGGACGCCGACGAGGAAGTGGTCATTTCCCACAACTGGGACGAGCTGCGCCGCTTCATGTGGAATTACGTGGGCATCGTGCGCACCACCAAGCGCCTGGAGCGGGCCCAGCACCGGATTGCCCTGCTGAAGGAAGAAATCGACGAGTACTACCGCAACTTCCGCATCACGCACGATTTGCTGGAGCTGCGCAACCTGGTCGATGTGGCCTCGCTGATCGTCAACAGCGCCCTGCAGCGGCACGAAAGCCGCGGCCTGCATTTCAGCCGCGACTATCCGGAAACGCTGCCCAAGGCGCTGCCGAGCGTGCTCACGCCGCCGCGCCGCAAGGGCTAGCAACCTGCTAGGGCACCTGCACGCCGAAACGCTGCCCGAGGCGTTTCAACTCGCCCTGCTCAACCAGCGTCTTGAAGGCCGCGTCGAAACGGGCGCGGAATGCGTCGTGCTCCGCGTCGCGGGGAAAGGCAAAATAGCCGTCCTGCTGGTCGAACGCCTGCGGCAAGGCCGTCACCACGCCGGCCAGATGGAGCCGGGCCAGCACCGGCTCCGTGTTGCGCACATTGGTCGCAAACAGATCCACGTGCTGGTGCGCCACCATCAGCAGCCCGCTTTCGACCGTGTTGGCCACGCTGGTGTGCAGGCTGCCGCTGGCCTGGGCGAAGGCGGCGCCATAAACCCAGCCGTTCAGGATCACGATACGGCGTCCGCTCAGCTTGCCGTAGTCGCCGTCCCACCCGATGCGCGCCTCCGGACGGGCGTAGAACACCATCTGGTCGCGGTAGAACGGCAATTGCGAAAACGCCATCTGCCCCAGGCGGGCCGGCGATTTGTAGGGGCCGACCAGCAGATCGACCTTCCCCTGCGCGACCAGCGCCTGCGCGCGCGGCCACGGATACAGCTCGAAGCGCACCGTATCGTTCATCGCCTGCGCCACGCGGCGCACGATGGCCGGGCCGAGACCGGCGAATTCGCCCTCGGGTGTACGCTCGTACACGCGCTCGAAGTGCGCGCCGGCCACCAGCCACTCGCGCGCGGCAACCGGCGCGGCCACGCACGGCAGCATCAACGCCAGCACCAATAGCGTCGGCAGGCCGGACCAATGGCTTCGCCGGGAATCGTGATTCGACCACGCAAACCGCATAGTTGCTCCTTGCCGTAGGCAGCCTCGTCATCACATCATACCCAATTCCCGCCCTGCCCAGCCAATTTGCTCGGCGCACGCGGCACCTGGCGCTGGACGGGGCTGGCGAACTGCGTTAACTTGACGCTACCACAACCACTTTGCAGCCCATCGCGCTTCGCCACCGAATGAACCAAGCCTCCAGCAACCCGACCACCAGCGGCCTGCAACTGCGCGCCGCCCTGCCCGCCGACATCGCCCGCATGGAGGCGCTGATCGCCCGCTCCGGCATTGAACTGAGCGCAGGTTTCTACACGGCAGAGCAGGCGCATGCCATCACGCGCCACGTGTTCGGCGTCGACACGCAGCTGGTAGCGGACCAGACTTACTTTTTGATTGAACGGGATGGGGAAATGCTGGCCTGCGGCGGCTGGAGCAAGCGCGCCACGCTGTTCGGGGCCGACCGCACCAAGCGCGGCGCCGATCCGTTGCTCGATCCGGCCACCGAACCGGCCCGCATCCGCGCCTTCTTCGTTTCGCCGGACGCGGCGCGCCAGGGGCTGGGCCGCATGCTGCTGCGGCACTGCGAACAGCAGGCCGCCGGCGCCGGCTTCGGCGCGCTGGAACTGGCCGCCACCCTGCCCGGCGTGCCGCTCTACCTGGCCTGCGGGTTCAGGAAGATGGAGCAGCTCGACCTGACGTTGCCGGGCGGCGTGCATGTGCCGCTGGCGCGCATGCGCAAGGAAATGACGCGCTGACGCACGGCCTGCCCGTCAGCCCGACTGGTGCCGCCGCAGCGCATCGACCACCGTGTGCTTGAGCAGCTGGTCGTCCCACGGCTTGGTCAGGAAGCGGTAGACCTCGCCCCGGTTGAGCGCATCGAGCGCCGCCTGCAGCTCGGCATAGCCGCTCAACACGATCCGTATCGTATCGGGATACAGCCGGGCGACGATGGAGATCAAGGGTCGCCCATCGCGCTTGTGCACCATGCGGTCGCTCAGCACCACCTGCACGGACTCGGTGGCCAGCACGGTGAGCGCTTCGCTGGCCGACCTGGCCTGCAGGATGCGGTAGCCCTCGTTGCCCAGCGCCCGCTGTACGGAATCGCGCAGTTCCGTCGCCTCGTCCACTACCAGGATGGTCGGCGCGGGACCGGCGCCGCATACGCCCAGGTCCAGGCACTGCCCGCTGGCCAGCATGGCGTGGAACGCCGGCGCCGCCACGGGACGGCTGAAATAGTAGCCCTGGATATAGTCGCAGTCGCGGGCCCGCAGGAACTGCAGCTGGGCCGCCGTTTCCACACCTTCCGCGATCACGCGCATGCGCAGGCTGTGGGCCATGGCGATGATGGCCATCGAGATGGCTGCGTCGTCGGGGTTGGTGGTGACGTCGGTGATGAAGGCGCGGTCGATCTTCACGTATTGGAACGGAAAACGCTTCAGGTAGGCCAGCGATGAGTATCCGGTGCCGAAGTCGTCGAGCGACAGCTTGAGGCCCAGGGCGCCGAAGGCCAGCATGGTCTGCTGGGCGATGGCCGGGTCCTGCATCACCACCGATTCCGTCAGCTCCAGTTCGACGCAGGCCGGATCGAGCGCATGCTCTTCGAGCACGCTGCGCAGCGTGGCCAGTACGTTGCCCTGCCGGAACTGCAGCGCCGACAGGTTCAGGGCCACAGGCACCACCGGGCCGCCAGCCCGCTGCCATGCGCTTTGCTGAGCGCACACGGCCCGTATCACCCAGTCGCCGATTGGCACGATCAAGCCCGTCTCTTCGGCCAGCGGAATGAAGCGGTCGGGCGGCACCATGCCCCGCTCGGGGTGCTGCCACCGTATCAACGCTTCCGCGCCGGCGATGGCGCCGGTGCGCAGATCGACCTTGGGCTGGTAGTACAGCACGAACTGCCCTTCCTGGATGGCGAGCTTGAGCATCTGTTCCAGTTCCAGCTTTTCCGCCATCCGTGCGTTGAGCTCCTGCGAAAAGTACAGGAAGCGGGCCAGCGCCGCCTTGCTCTGCTTCTGGGCCGCCTCGGCGTTCCTGAGCAGGGCTTCGGCGTCGTCGCCGTCGGCCGGGAATACGGCCACCCCGAGGCGGGGCGCCAGCTGTACCGCCTGTTCGCCTATCGTGATGGGCGCGCTCACCAGCTCGATCACCTGCTCGCACAGGGCGGCCAGGTCGTCGCCCGGCGCCAGTTCGCCGGCCAGCGCAAAATTGTCGGCGCCGATACGGGCCACCGTGCAAGGCCGGCACAGCTCCTGGCTCAGGCGCGAGGCGACCGTGCGCAGGGCCTGGTCGCCACCGTGCCGTCCCACCCCGTCGTTGACCTGTTTGAACCGTTCCAGGTTGAGCGCGATGACGAACGCACCGCCGGCCTCGTGGCGCGCGCCGTTGACGAGCTGCTCGAGCCGGTCCAGGAACAGCGTGGTGTTCGGCACGCCCGTCAAGGCGTCGTAATAGGACAGGAAATTGGCGCGTTTCTCGTTCTCTATCGATTCCAGCGCAAAGGCGATGTCGCCGGCCAGTTCGTCGAGCAGCTTGCGCTCCTCGTCGTCGAAGGAGCCGGCGCTGCGCGCGTACAGCAGCATCACGCCGATCACGCCGCCCGACGCGTGCAGCGGCAGGCCCAGCACGGAGTGGTAGCCGCGCGCCCGCGCGTCGGCGCAGTTGGCGCCGCAGTCGGCCGGCACTTTGCCATCGTCGCACACGGCCGCCGCGCCGTGGTGCAGCACGTGGGCCACGATGTCGCGCGCCGGGGGCGGCAGCCCGGTGGCGGCGGCGGCGCCGTCCACGCTGGCCGACAGGGTGATGGCCTGGGCGGCGTCGGCCAGGCCTATCCATGCATGGCCGAAGCCGCCGTGCGCCACGGCGATGCGGCACGCTTCCTGCAGCAGGGCCAGCGGCTGGCGGATGCGCACGATGGCGCTGTTGGTGCCGCTTAGCACGGCGTGGATACGGCTCAAGCGTGCCGTCTTGGCCTGCTCCAGCTCCAGTTCCCGCACGTAGTGTTCCAGCTTGGCGGCCCGCACCAGCGACAGCTGGTTGCGCACCCGGGCATGGACCAGGGCCGCCGACACGGGCTTGATGATGTAGTCGACGGCGCCGCAGGCAAAGCCGGCTGCCTCGTCGCCCACTTCGCTCATGGACGATACGAAGATCACCGGGGTATCCTCCGTCAGCGGGTCGCTCTTCAGGCTGCGGCACACGGCGTAGCCGTCCATGTCCGGCATCTGCACGTCGAGCAGGATCAGGATGGGCCGGTGCTTGCGCGCCGCGGCCAGGCCTTCGGCGCCGTTGCGGGCAAAGGCCAGCGTATACTGGTCGCCAAGGATCTGCTCCAGCAGCGCCAGGTTGCTCGGTTCGTCATCGACGATCAGGATGGGACCTGCTTGCATGATCTACTCCCGTGTTGCCACGTCCAGTTGTGTCATCAGTTCCCGCGCCAATGACTCGGCCGCGCGGAAGTCGAAATCGTCGATGCGGGCCCTCAGCTGGCCGGCGCTGGCGGCGCCGATGCGGGGCGCCAGCGCGTCGAGCCGGGCGCTGGCCCGGGCCCGGGCGTCGGCGTCCAGGGCGGCCAGCAGTTCGCGCAGCAGTTCGGCCGTCGCGGCGCAGTCGCCGTCCGGCTCGGGCTCCGGTTCCGATGCCGCAACGGCGGGCGGCGCCGCCTCGGCCGCGTAACCGGCGATCGATTCAAGCGCGGTGGCGATGGCCCGCTGCAGCGGCTCCATCGCCGCGTCAGGATCGGTGCCGGCCCGCTCGGCCGTCTCCAGCAACGCCGCCGCGCCGGCCACCTCCATCAAGGCCAGGCTGGCGGCGCTGCCCTTGAGCTTATGGGTCAGGGCCCGCGCGGCCACCGCGTCGCCGGCCGCATAACAGGCCGCCACCCGCGCCACGCTGTCGCCGTAGTCGGCGCTGAACTTGAGCAGGAAGCGGCGGTAGTCGCCCGCGTCCTTCCACACCGCCAGTCCCCGCTCCAGGGCGATACCGGGCCAGCGCTCGCGCGCGGTGGTTCCGGGCACTTCCACGGCATCCACCGCATCCAGTGCATTCGCCCTATTCGCCGCATTCGCCGAGTTCGCCGCCACAACGGGCGCAGCCGGCACGGACATTGTGTGGCGGGTCAGGCGCAGGATGGCGGCGATCAGTTCATCCACATTGAACGGCTTGGCGACGAAGGCATCCATGCCGGCTGCATGGGCCGCGTCCTGCTGGGCGCGGAAGGCGCCGGCCGTCAGCGCGATCACAGGAATGGCCTGGCAGGACGGAGTGGCGCGCAACTGGCGGGTTGCTTCGTAGCCGTCCATCTGCGGCATCTGCACGTCCATCAGCACGATATCGACGTCCTGCGGATGCGCGCGCAGCCACTCCAGCGCCGATACGCCGTCCTGCGCCAGCTCCACGGTGGCACCTTCGGCCATCAGGATGCGCAGCGCCACTTCGCGGTTGATCTCGCTGTCGTCCACCACCAGCACCCGCACGCCCGGCAGGCGTTGCCCGCTGTCGGCCGGCTGGATCTCCATGCTGCCCGGCGCGGCGCGCCGCCGCAAGGCGTTGGCCACGCCGTTGAACAGGGCCGAACTGGTAACGGGCTTGCTCAACACGCCATCCACGTCGCCGATGTCGGCCTGCTGATTGAGTTCGTCCTGGGAATAGGCGGTCACCATCAGCACGATGGGCGTAGTTTCCTCGTGCAGGGCGCCACGCAGGCGGTGGGCCAGTGCCAGGCCATCCATGCCCGGCATCTTCCAGTCCACCAGCAGCACGTCGTACGCGCTGTGGTGCGCATGCTTGGCCATGACTTTTTGCAGCGCCGCCTCGCCGCTGTCGACCATGGTGGCGGTCCAGCCGATCGAACGGGCCGTCAGGGTCAGGTTCTCGCGCGCGATCTCGCTGTCGTCGGCGATCAGCACGTCCAGGTGGGCCAGTTCCGGCGGCGCGTATTCGTCGCCGTTGTGCCAGTCGAGCGGCACGGTGAACCAGAATTCGCTGCCCCGCCCGGGCGCGCTGATGACGCCGATCTCGCCGCCCATCTGGCTCACCAGGTGGCGGCAGATGGTCAGCCCCAGTCCGGTGCCGCCGAAGCGGCGCGTGGTGGAGGCGTCGGCCTGGGAGAAGGCGGAAAAAATCTGCGCCTGCTGCTCGAACGGGATGCCTATGCCGGTGTCGCACACGGCAAAGCGCAGCATGACCGTATGCTCGTCCTGCGACATCAGCGTGATGCCGACCTTGACGGCGCCCCGGTCCGTGAACTTGATGGCGTTACCGGTCAGGTTGATCAGGATCTGCTCGAGCCGCAGCGCATCGCCCATCAGGTGGCCGCCGCAGGCCGGCGGCGCCGCGATCACCAGTTCGATCTCCTTGTCGCCGGCGTTGGCGGCCATGATGGCGGCCAGGTTGTCACAGACATCCTGCAGCCGGAACGGCGCATGTTCCAGTTCCAGCCGGCCCGCCTCGATCTTGGAAAAATCGAGGATATCGTTGATGATGGCCTGCAGCGAGCGGCCTGCGTTGCGTATCTTGCGCACCATCTCGGCCGCCTCGCCTTCGAGCTGGCGCCGGTCCAGCAGGTAGGCCAGGCCCAGGATGCCGTTCATGGGGGTGCGGATCTCGTGGCTCATGTTGGCCAGGAAGTCGGCCTTGGCGCGGTTGGCGCTCTCGGCCTCGGCGGTGCGGGCCGTCAGGCTGCGGTTGGCCACCTCCAGTTCGGCCGTGCGGCTGTGCACGCGCGCCTCCAGGTCCGCGTTCAGGTTGCGCACCGCCTGCTCGGCCGCGCCCCGCTCGCCGATCTCGTGCTCGAGCGCCTGCAGCATGCCGTTAAAGGCGTCGGCCAGTTCCCCCACCTCGTCCTCCGTTGTCCTCGGCGCGCGCAGGTGGAAGTCGCGCCGCAGCATGACCTGCTGCGCCACGTTGCGCACGGCCAGCAGGGGGCCGGAAATCCAGCGTTGCAGGCGCGACGAGATCAGCAGCCCGAACACGAGGCTGGCCACCATCACTGCCGCCAGGATGGCCAGGTAGTCGCTGAGCCACTGGCGCAACTCGTGCCGCTCGCGGATGAAGACGGTGCCCAGCACGTCGCCCGTGGCGTTGATGGGTCGGAACACGGTCAGTTCGCCGCCGTCGTAACGAAAGCCGGCCGGCTCCGGCGCGGCCGGCACTTCGCCCTGCCGCGACGGATCACGCGCATAACTGGCAAACAGCTTACCATGCACCGTGTAGATGGCGGCCGCCGCGATGTTGGGCGCCGAGCGCAAATGGGCCAGGTTTTCGCTGGCCACCTTGGGATCGGAAAATTCGAGCGCCGTCACGCTGCCCTGCCCGATCAGGTTGGCCAGCGCCGTCAGGTCGGCCGTCGTGCGGGCCCGCGCCTCGTTCAGGTCGTGGTACAGCAGGGCCGCCCCTGCCGCCAGCAAGGTGCACAGGTTGGCCACCAACACCAGCAACAGCAGCTTGGTGCTGACCGAGCGCAAGCGAAACGATGACTTCATCAAGGCTCCTTCCCTTCGATCTTGTAGGCCACGTCGAGCAGGCGTGCACTGACTTTCAGGCCGGCCGCGGCGGCATGGGCGAGCGACACTTCAAACCGTATCCGTTCGTCCACCGTCAACAGGTTGATGGTGCTGCCGGCGCTGAGCATCCCCTCCGCATCCGTGACCGTGAGCACCGGCTTGCCCGCCAGGCCGCTCAACATCTGGCGCGCGCGGTTGCCGGCGCGCTGGCCGATGAACACCATCTGCACCCCGCTCACCGGGGCCCCCGGCACCAATTCGCGCACCTGCACCGGGCGGTTCTTGAGCGGATAGGCCGCGCTCAGTGCCTTCAGTTCGGCCGTCACCCCTTCGGCATCGACCACGCCGATGGTGAACGGGCCGGCCGCCGCTGGCGTGTCGCCGCCCGGCCAGTCGACATAACCGGCGAACTTGTAGACATAGGTCGCCTTGATCTTGTCGGCCATGGCGGCGTTGCCGGGATCGGCGGCCGGCCCGTTCACCATTGGGGGGGTTGCGGGTAGGGGGGGCGGGCGCCGCCGACGCCGGCATCCGGAGGGCAAACAGGCAGGCCAGCAGGCAAAGGAGCAGACGGGCGGCGCGCATCAGAAGCTCGCGGTCAGGGACAGCACCAGCCGCCGCTCGACCAACACCGGATCGTCCGCAACCGGTCTGCTGGACGGGAACTCGACATGGCGCCGGTCTAACAGGTTGCGCACACCGAAGCGCAGTTCGCACGTTGGCCTGGGGTGCCAGCCGAACATCAGGTCGAGCACCGTGTAGGCCGGCACGGCGGGATGGGGCAGCGCACCCACGTGACGCAGGCGCAGGTCGACATCGATGCCGCCGCCCGGATTCCAGCTGGCGCCAAGCTGCAGCTGCTGGCGCGGATCGTCGCCGGGTGGCGACAGCGCCACCGGCCCCTGCGCACGCTGGCGCATCCACGTCCAGCCGCCGTCCAGGGTCAAAGAGCGCGTGGCCTGGTAGCTGCCCCACGCTTCCAGCCCGCTGACCTGGGCCGCGATCCGGTTGTCCAGTATGTACGCGCTGCCCTGCTGGCTCAGGCTGCGCACGCGCCGGTAGCGGCTGTGGAACAGCGTGGCCGAATAGACCAGCGCGTCGGGCAGCTGGCCGCGCGTGCCCAGTTCCAGCGTGTCGGCCAGTTCGGAGCGGAAGTCGGGGCCGCCGACCAGCTGGTACGGCGGCTTGGCCGGCGCATACAGTTCCACGTCGAGCCGCGACGGCGCCCGCACGGAACGGGCCAGCCCGGCCCAGTAGCTGTGCTGCTCGCCCTGCTTCCAGGCCAGCTTCACGCTGGGCAGCCATTCCATTCCCGTGTAGTGGTTCGACTCCAGCCGCAGCCCACCAATCAGCCGCAGCGCCGGCGTCAGCGCCCGCTCGTGCTGGACGAACAGATTGGACCAATGCAGATCGCGCCGGGCCGGCAGGAAGGCAAGGCCGGCGGAATTGCGCACCTCGTCGGCCGACAGCCGGTAGCCGCCGCCGAAGATGGTCTGCACGCCGCCGGCTTCAGGCAAGTTGTAGCGCAGGTCCAGGTCGATGGTGTCGAGCGTTTCACCGAACAGGCCGGGCACGTCGCGCCGGGTGCGGTCCAGGTAGCCCTGCACGGACAGGCTGGCGCCGTTGGACCGCTTGCCTTCCCAGCGTGCCAGCAGGTTGGCGCCGGACAGGCTGGCCGTCGGGCCCGCCACCTGCGATTCGCGGCCGTCGTAGACGTCGCCCATCACGGTGCGGCCGGCGTCTCCGTGCTGCCAGTCGGCCCGGAAGCCGGCCTGGTGCACATGCCAGCCGTCGCGCGCCGGCTTGCCGCTGCTGCGCGTCATGTCCTGCCACACGTCCGTCTTGGCATACAGGCGGTAAGCGCCGCCGCCGAACGCGCCGCCATGGCGCACGGCCGCCTCGCGCACGCCGTCGCCGCTGCCGCCCTGCACGGCGTCGCCCACGGTCTTGCCGGCCTCCCGGGTGATGATGTTGATGACGCCATTGACGGCGTTGGTGCCCCACACGGTGCCGCCGGGTCCGCTGACCACTTCGATCCGGTCGATATCCATCAGCACGGTGTTCTGCGCATCCCAGAACACGCCTGAATAGAGCGGCGTGTAGACGGTACGCCCGTCTATCATCACCAGCAGCTTGTTGGCCGTGCTCGAGTTGAAGCCGCGCGCGCTGGTGGCGTACTGGTTGGCGTTGATGCGTGCAACTTGCAGGTTGGGAGCGAGGCGCAAGGCTTCGGGCAGGCTGCGCGCGCCGGAGCGCCGTATCGCATCGTTGGTGATGACGTAGACCGAGGCGGCCGCGTCGGACAGCCTTTCCTCACGCTTCGAGACGGAGGTGATGTGCAGGTCGCCCAGTTCCTCCAGCGACAGGTTGTAGTACTCGTTCGGCTGGGCGGGGTCGCCCGCGCGGGCGGGCGCAGCCAGCAACACGCACAAGGCGGACAAGGCGGACAAGGCAGCGGCCGCCGCTGCGGGCGATGGAAGCGCCCCGCCCGGCAAGGCGCCGTTCGCCGGCGCGGCCGAGGTATCCTTGCGGGGAACGCTCTCCATCTCCACCTCCTCCGCATCGCGGGATGCAAGATAAAAGTGAGCAGTGCCGGACGGGCGCCGGCTGCAGGCAGGCGCGTGATGATTCAGCTCGGGGCGCGTGCCATCACGATAGTAATATCACTATTTTCTGCCGAAACACAGTGGAATTACTACCGTGCGCGCCCGAGTACGCACTGGCCGCAACAGCCGATGCAAATTTTTGGATTGCGACATTTGGAGAGAATGTTGGCGCGGCAATTGTAGTAGGCGCCGGAGAAGCGCGGCAGTACCGGCCTGGCCGGCACCGCCGTCGCGGCGGCTGTGTCAGCCGACGATGCGCATCGAATAATCGGTGGCGCGCACGTCCTTGGTCAGGCTGCCGATGGAGATGCGGTCCACACCCGTTTCGGCAATGGCGCGCACGGTGTCGAAGTTGATGCCGCCGGACGCTTCCAGCAACGCGCGGCCGGCGTTGGACTTGACGGCCGCCCGCATCATCTCCAGGCTGAAGTTATCGAGCAGGATGGAGGTGGCGCCGGCCACCAACGCCTCTTCCAGCTCGGCCAGGCTTTCCACTTCCACCTGGATCGAGACGCCCTTGTCGAGGCGCATGGCGGCCGCCACGGCCGCCGTGATGCCGCCCGCCGCCGCGATGTGGTTTTCCTTGATCAGGATGCCGTCATACAGCGCCAGGCGCTGGTTCTGGCCACCGCCCACGCGCACCGCGTATTTCTGCGCCAGGCGCAGGCCGGGCAAGGTCTTGCGGGTGTCGAGGATGGCGGCGCTGGTGCCCTCCACCACATCCACATAGCGGCGCGTGACGGTCGCCACGCCCGACAGCAGCTGCAGGAAATTGAGCGCGCTGCGCTCGGCCGTCAGCAAGGCGCGGGCCGGGCCCTGGATGGTGCACACCAGGCTGCCGGCCGTCATCATCTCGCCCTCGGCGTACTGCCAGTCGATTTCGATGCTGGCGTCCAGGCAGTGCATGATGCCTTCGAACCAGGGCGCGCCGCACAGCACGGCGTCCTCGCGCACGATCACGCGCGCGGTGGCGCGCCCGCCGGCCGGCACCAGCTCGCCCGTCAGGTCGCCGCTGCCGACGTCCTCCAGCAGCGCCGCCAGCAGGTTCGCTTCAAACGCGGTTTTCAGGGCCGCGTCGAACGGGGCAAAACGATTGACGAGGGTACTCATGCTGGACCGACTCCGGAAAACAGTGCAGCTTCCTGCGCCAGGTCAGCGCCCGGCTGGACCTTGGCTTTTTTCGCCGCGGCGAAATCGAGCATGCGGTTGATCGACTTGACGGCGGCCTGCCCCACGGCCGGGTCCACATGGATTTCGTTGCCCATGTTTTCCAGCACGTCGGCCAGGTTCTGCAGGCCGTTCATGGCCATCCACGGGCAGTGGGCGCAGCTCTTGCAGGTGGCGCTGTTGCCGGCGGTGGGCGCTTCGATGAAGGTCTTGCCCGGCGCGGCGGCGCGCATCTTGTGCAGGATGCCGTTGTCGGTGGCGACGATAAAGGTGTCGGCGTCCGATTCGACGGCGGCGTTGATCATCTGCGAGGTGGAGCCAACCACGTCGGCCAGCGCCACCACGTTGGCGGGCGACTCGGGGTGCACCAGCACCTTGGCGTTCGGGTACTGGGCCTTGAGCAGGTCCAGTTCGATGCCCTTGAATTCGTCGTGCACCAGGCAGGAGCCCTGCCACAGCAGCATGTCGGCGCCGGTCTGCTTCTGGATGTAGGAACCGAGGTGCTTGTCCGGCGCCCACAGGATCTTCTTGCCCTGCGCGTGCAGGTGGGCCACGATGTCGAGGCCGATGGAGGACGTCACCATCCAGTCGGCGCGCGCCTTCACGGCCGCGCTGGTGTTGGCGTACACCACCACGGTGCGGTCGGGATGGGCGTCGCAGAAAGCGGTGAATTCGTCCACCGGGCAGCCCAGGTCGAGCGAGCAGGTGGCGTCCAGGTCCGGCATCAGGATGCGTTTTTCCGGGCTCAGGATCTTGGCCGTCTCGCCCATGAAGCGTACGCCGGCCACCACCAGCGTCTTGGCCGGATGGTCGCGGCCGAAGCGGGCCATTTCCAGCGAATCGGAGACGCAGCCGCCCGTTTCCTCGGCCAGGTCCTGCAGGTCGGCGTCCACGTAGTAGTGGGCCACCAGCACCGCTTCGCGCTCCTTGAGCAGGCGCTTGATGCGCTCGCGCAGTTCGGTGCGCTCGGCCTGTGTCGGCGTGGCCGGGGTGCGGGCCCAGGCGCGCGCGGTGCAGCTGGCGCCGTCCTGGGGATGTTCATACTCGACGGACTTGATCGGTAAAGTTTGCATGGTGTTCGGTGACGTAAAACGTGAAGCGACACTATCGCACATTGCGGCGCTTCGTGCCGGGCGCCATCCCGCCGGGGGACGGCGCCCCCGGTATTAATCGATGCCCTGGCTGGTCAGGTAGTCTTCGTAGTTGCCGTGGAAATCGACCACTTCGTTTTCCTTGATCTCGATGATGCGGTTGGCCAGCGACGACACGAATTCGCGGTCGTGCGACACGAAGATCAGGGTGCCGGCGTACTTTTCAAGCGCCACGTTGAGCGACTCGATCGATTCCATGTCCATGTGGTTGGTCGGCTCGTCCAGCAGCAGCACGTTGTGACGGCCCAGCATCAGCTTACCGTACATCATGCGGCCCTTCTCGCCGCCCGACAGCACCTTGACGGACTTCTTCACCTCGTCGCCGCCGAACAGCAGACGGCCCAGGATGGAACGCACGGCCTGGTCGTCGTCGCCTTCCTTGGTCCACTGGCCCATCCAGTCGGTCAGCACGGTGTCGGTGGCGAATTCCTCGGTCGGGTCCTGCGGCATGTAGCCCACGTTGGCGTTCTCGGCCCACTTGACGCGGCCCGTGTCCGGCGCCAGGTGGGCGATTTCGCCGGCGATGCAGCGCAGCATGGTGGTCTTGCCGGCGCCGTTGGCGCCGATGATGGCGATGCGTTCGCCCGCTTCGACCATGATGCTGAAGTTCTTGAACAGCTGGCGGTCGTATTTCTTGGAGATGCCTTCCACTTCCACGGCCAGGCGGTGCAGCTTCTTCTCGCCCTCGAAACGCACGAAGGGGTAGGCGCGCGACGATGGCTTGATGTCGTCGACCTTGATCTTCTCGATCTGCTTGGCGCGCGAGGTGGCCTGGCGGGCCTTGGACTTGTTGGCGGCGAAGCGGCGCACGAAGTCCTGCAGCTCGGCCACTTTTTCCTTGGCCTTGGCGTTGTTGGCCAGCTGCTGGTTACGGGCCTGGGTCGAGGCGAACATGTAGTCGTCGTAGTTGCCAGGGTAGATCTTGAGCGTGCCGTAGTCCATGTCGGCCACGTGGGTGCAGACCTGGTTCAGGAAGTGGCGATCGTGGGAAATGATGATCATGGTGGAGTTGCGCTCGTTGAGCACATCTTCCAGCCAGCGGATGGTGTTGATGTCCAGGTTGTTGGTCGGTTCGTCCAGCAGCAGGATGTCCGGGTTCGAGAACAGGGCCTGGGCCAGCAGCACGCGCAGCTTCCAGCCGGGCGAGACGTTGCTCATCGGGCCCTGGTGCAGGTCGATGGCCACGCCGGCGCCCAGCAGCAGTTCGCCGGCGCGCGATTCGGCCGTGTAGCCATCGTACTCGGCCACTTTGCCTTCCAGTTCGGCCGCGTGCATGTAATCGTCGTCGGTCGCTTCCGGATTGGCGTAGATGGCGTCGCGCGCCTGCATGGCGGCCCACATTTCCGTGTGGCCCATCATGACCACGTCCAGCACGCGCATCTCTTCGTAGGCGAACTGATCCTGGCGCAGCTTACCGAGGCGCTCGTTCACATCCAGCATCACGTTGCCGGCCGACGGCTCCAGGTCGCCGCCCAGGATCTTCATGAACGTGGACTTGCCGCAACCGTTGGCGCCGATCAGGCCGTAGCGGTTGCCATCGCCGAACTTGACGGAGATGTTTTCAAACAACGGCTTGGCGCCGAACTGCATGGTGATGTTTGCTGTGCTTAGCATCTTGGATTTCTACTCTGCTCTAAAGATCGTGCCGTGAGGCGGAAAGGCGACATTATACAACACCGCCCTCCTGCCTAGCCATTAGGCAAGTAAAACAAAGACTTACGCCAGCCTGGTGAGATGGGCTGGCGCCCCCCCCCCGGCCGAAACTTCTGCTGCCATACGTGCAATTTGCTCATTAACACACCAGTTATACATTCAAACAATGTTACGCTAATGGAAATTGTTGTTAAAATTGCCGCACTATTGTCCGCACAGGAAAGCCCATGCACGTCGAAGTCCCGAAATCGAAATTTTCTTCCTTTAAAGAATTTGCCGGCGAATACGCCATGATCGTGGTCAGCATCGGCACCGCGCTGGCGCTCGAGCATGGGGTGCAGTCCTGGCACCACAAGCATGAGGCGGAACTGGCGACCGGGCGTATGGAAAGTGAACTCCGCGCCAATCTGGCGGAAATAGAACAGGTGGACAAGCATAATGCAGAGCAAGGAAAACGGCTGAATATGCTGTCCGAGGCCCTGCTGAAAGATCTGCAGGCCAAGGTGCCCGATCAGGTGGCCGTACAGCATTTCAACGCACAGAGCAAGGACGACTTCGGCATCAACCTGCGCACGGCCACACTTAGCCGCGACGCCTGGGACGTGGCCGTGGCCAACCAGTCGGCCAGCTGGCTCGACGCCGCCACCTTGCAGCGCTACTCCAGCGCCTACGCCGCCATACGGGACGCCCAGACTTCCTATGCCGCCGGCTTCATCTTCATGAACGGTCCCGATATGATGCGCACCATGAGCGATATGCAGATGGGCACCATCACCGCCCGGAACCTGTATTACTCGGTGCGCCAGATGCTCGCCAGCTATGCGATCACGAACCAGAATCTGCGCAGTTTGAAGACCGAACTCAACAAGGCGCTCGACGCCAAAGCGGCGAGCTGAGCGCGCCGGCGCCCCGCTCAGCCCGCTCCGGCCACCAGCACTTCCACGCCGGCCCGCTCGAACGCCTCGGCCGCCTCGGGCGGCACCGGCAAATCGGTGAACAATTTGTCGACTTGCGAGATATTGCCCAGCCGCACCAGCGCGTGACGGCCGAATTTGGTGTGGTCGGCCACCAGCCACACTTCGCGCGACTGTTCGATGATCGCTTGTGTCACGCGCACCTCGCGGTAGTCGTAGTCGAGCAAGGTGCCGTCGTTCTCGATGCCGGACACGCCGATGATGCCGATGTCGACCTTGAACTGGCGCATGAAGTCGATGGTGGCTTCGCCCACGATGCCGCGGTCGCGCTTGCGCACCAGGCCGCCGGCCACGATCACCTCCACCTCCGGGCAACCGGACAAGGTGAACGCCACGTTCAGATTGTTCGTCACCACCCGTATGGCCTTGTGGTGCTGCAGGGCCTTGGCCACCTCCTCGGTGGTGGTGCCGATGTTGAGGATCAGCGAGCGGCCGTGCTCGACCCGGGTCGCGGCCAGCCGGCCGATGCGGCGCTTGGCGTCGCTGTCCATCACGCGGCGCCGGTCGTAATCGATATTTTCCACCGTGGACGGAATGCCGACCCCGCCGTGGTAGCGCGCCAGCACGCGCGCATCCTCCAGTTCGCGGATGTCGCGCCGGATGGTCTGCGTGGTCACCCCGAGAACCCGGGCGAGCTCCTCGACCGAGGTGTCGCCGTGCTGGCGGATATGGTCGAGCAAACGGCGGTGGCGTGGCGTCATGGCGTCTCGTTTAATGGACAACATCGTGGAAACCGGAGAAATCCTGTTGCTATTGGTGCAAATTTCCTTACAATAAACAACGAACCGGAGCACTTTCGTTTTTGCTCATTATAGTTCATCTGTTTGTGCCGTACCAGCGGACCGTAGCCCG